>JBFOLZ010000091.1:0-7475 GCA_040830445.1 Puniceicoccaceae bacterium | reverse complement strand
TCCCGTCCACCAGGGGCTTTTCGCCTCCAGAGGGTTCCACCCCACCCCCCGGCCCGGTACCGGAGATGGATGTGGAGAAATTTGTAGGCCCGGAGGGACTGGTCGTGGGCCACGCCAAAGAGGTAGGCTCCCTTTCCTCCCCCCGGGGCGCGGGCGACGAACCCCTCGGCGAAAGTGTATCCCCCGCCGATGGCATAGGTGTAGGACGGGGCATAAGCCTGTTGACGGCCATCAAGGACAATCTCTGTCTGGCCGTCATTCGGATCAATGTAGCGGTAGTCGCTGAATTCGGTTTCCAGCAAGCCAAGGCTGGCATGGAGACGCAGGTTGGCATTGACGCGCCAGTCCAGCTCCAGTTCGAGCCCGTAATTATTTCCGGAAGCCGCGTTATCCTTGTAAAGGGCGAAAGTGTTCCCGTCGCCCAACTGGATGGATGAATCCACCTGGATGTCAGTCCGGTCCATGTAGAAGGCGGTCAGCTGGGTGCGGAGGGACTTGCCGAGTAAAAAGCCCCTCCATCCGGCCTCGTAATTCCAGAGGGTTTCGGTCCCGTAGATGCGGAAGGCCTCCGGCACATCATCGTCGAGGTTGACGCCTCCCGCCTTGAAGCCGCGGTCGATGGACACATAGAGCAGGTTTTCCGGTGAAAGGCGGTATTCAAGGGCAAGCTTGCCTCCCCATGGCTGGTCACTGCTTTTCAGGCGGACGCCATAGTCATTCGAATAATCGATGGAGACGTCCTCCAGACGTCCCGCGAGGGTTAGGCCGACGGCACCACTGAGTTGCAGTCGCGCCTGGGCGTAGATGGCGGTGGTTTCCATGGCATAGAGGCTGTTAACCCCAAAATACGCTTGTTCTTCCTCGAAGTCGCGGTGATAGAGGCCGGCAGCCCACTTGGTTAAGAGCTGATCCTCATCCTGAGAGCCGCGCGAGGTGGCCCTCAAGTCGTGGCTCCAGACGGTCCGGGTCCTTTCTGTGACGTCAGTACCCCAGTAGACTATGGGCCCGTAGAGGTCCATGAGTTCCTCCGGATTGCTCCAATCCCAGTCAAAACTGTAGAGCAAGTCGCTGTCCGAAACGGAAGCGCTGTAGCTGATGTCGACGGAATCGGTTGCCTGCCAGGTCGCCTGCAGGCCGGCGGCCTTTGTTTCCTGGCTGTCCATGCCCGGTTCATCGGTTGTGGTGACAAAACTGTTGTTGGTCAGGGACCAGGCGTCGTAGCCGTTCTGGAAATCGAAGTAAAGCAGGGTCAGGTCGACCTCAAGCGGGGAGGAAGGATCCCAGTTAAGCTTTAGCCGGGCGGTCTTTTCATCGCGCTCGTTGGTGTCATCCCGTCCCAGAAAACGGTTCTCCCTGTAGCCATTATCCTGGTACATCTGGGCGGAGACGCGGTAGGAGAGGGAACTGTCCCCGGCGCCGTTGAGGCTTCCGCCGGCAGCGGCTCCGAGGGAAACAAGGTCATAATCACCGACCGACATTTCCAGCTTTCCATTTGTCGCGGCCGACGGGGCTGTTGTTTCCACGAGGATAAGGCCGGCCAGCGCATTGGCCCCGAATGCGGCTGCCTGGGGCCCACGCAAGACCTCTACGCGTTCAACATCAAAGAGGCCGGCAACGCCCCCGATGCCGGTCATGTCGATGCCGTCGACAATCAGACCCACGCTGGAGGCGGGGATTTCGTTGCCGAACTGACTGCTTTCCCCAATTCCGCGAATCTGGAAGAAGCGCGGGCGCGAGGTCCCTCCGGCCCAATTGAGGTTGGGCAACCGTCCGAGAAGGTCTTCCAGGTGCTCGGCCCCGGTCAAGCCGGCATCGTCCAACTGGATGATGCTGGCACTGGCCGGCAATTGCTCAATGGGTCCCTGCAGGAGGTCGCCCCGCACGATCAGGGGATCAAGCTCGTAGACTGTGGATTCGTCTGCCGCCGTGAAGTTGGTCGAAAGCAAGACCGCAAGGGCGCTTACCGGGATGATTTTCTGGATGGTCATGTTCTGGATGTTGAGTTGTGCCGCAGCCGGGTGGGGCGGGAAGCACGTTTCAAACGTGACACGACCTCCTTCCCTACGCCGGTGCGAACCGGATCAGGTTCCAAGGGTTCACAGCTTGTCCCAGTGCGGGACGGGTCGTGTCTCAGACTCATTCAAGTCACCCCCAGTGATCTGCCTGAAAACCTTCTGTCGGGGTGGGGTAGTGTCAAGGTGAAAGCCAGCGAACCGGCTTGATTTGGGTTTGCCCTTTGCCGGCGAAAGCGGTTCGCTGCGCCCCATGGTTTCTGTATTGCAGGTCAAGGGAGTATTGCTGGACATGGACGGTTTGTTGCTGGACACCGAGCGCGTCGCGGAGCGTTGCTGGCATGTGGCCGAAAAGGAATCCGGTTTTTCGATGCCATCCGGCTTTTACTTTACCCTTATCGGACAATCCATGTCCCGCATTGAAGAGCGTTTGCACGAGGTTATGGACCCGGCCTGCGACGTGGAAGCGTTTCTCAAAATCGCCAACCGGGTTTATCATGAAGCCATCGTGGAAGGCAACGTCCCGGTCAAGGAGGGTGCTGCTGAATTGTTAAGCTATCTGGCCGAGAGGGACATACCGCGCTGCCTGGCCACCTCCACTTTCCGCAAAATGTGTGACCACAAGTTGAGCTCGACGGGTTTGGCCCGGTATATCCCGGAGCGGGTGACCGGAGATGCGGTCGAGCATAGCAAGCCGGCTCCCGACATTTATCTGGAGGCGGCACGCAAAACAGGCCTTCCTCCCGAACAACTGATGGTCCTGGAAGACAGCGAGAACGGGTTGAAGTCCGCTTTGGCGGCGGGTTGTCTGGCGGTGCATGTTCCGGATCTGGCCCCGGTGGCAATTGGTATCCAGCAACAGGCTTCCCGGGTTTACCGGGACCTGAAGGAAGTCCTCGCGGCCTTCCGGCGCGACGAGATTGTTATTGGCTGACGGCCTTACCAGCGGGGTGTCTCGGCCCGTTTGGCGATGAAAAAGCCGGCCCCGCCACCCAGCAGGCCGCCGATGATATGGGCAAACTGGGCAATGTGGTCCTGTTGGGAGAAAGCCCGGATGACCTCCCCGCCGATGAAGATGAAACTGATGAGAATGAAAGTGAGGGGAATCGTGCCCGATTTGGCATTGGCAAAGCTGGACAGGACGATGAAGGCGAAGACGATGCTGCTCGCTCCCATCAGGCTGCCTGAAAACAGGAGGACCATCACCAGACCGGTCAGCAATGCGGTTACTGCAGCAAGGAGCAGCAGGAGGCCGGGTCCATACATTTCCTCCAGGAGGGGACCAACCAGAAGGAGGACGGTCAGGTTGGCAAAGAGGTGCTGGACGGAGCCATGGCCGAGGACATGCAGGAAGAGGCGCGGCCAGGTTGTCCAGTCGAGCAGTCCCGCGGAGCCCGGTATGGAGAAGAGATGGGCATTGGACCAGCCCTGGGAAAGCATGCCAGCCACATAGACGACCATGGCCAGAAAGGCGAAGGAGAGGCAAAACGGGGCATTATAGTCGATGCGCAGGCGTTTCTTCATGGATAGGGCTTATGCGGCCTGACCATCGGCTGCAAGCATTGTGTGGTTGCACTGCCTGGAGGAATTCCCTTTAGCTGGTCAGTATGAGTTTAACAGAAGAGAACCCCCCGCCTGAGGCGTCCAGCAAGGAACTGCTGGAGCAAGTGGCTTCCCTCGTCGAGGGGCGGGATGAGCGACCCAGCTGGGATGAGTACTTCATGAGCGTAGCCTTGCTCATCAGCCTTCGGTCCGCTTGCGATAGGCTGCAGGTCGGTTGCGTCCTGGTGACCGGGGGTGACCAAAGCAACCGCATTGTCGCCGCCGGCTATAATGGTTTTCTTCCCGGTGCACCCCACATCAGCCATGTGCGGGACGGGCATGAGCTAGCGACGGTCCATGCCGAGCAGAATGCTATCGCTGACGCTGCCCGACGGGGTGTCTCCCTGCTCGGGGCGACCGCCTATATCTCGCATTTTCCCTGCATCAACTGCTCTAAACTGCTCGCTTCCTCCGGAATCCGGCAGATAAAGTATCATTGGGACTACCGGAACGACACATTGGCGTCCGACTTGCTTGATGAAGCGGGAATAGACGTCAATCAGTTCTAGTCATACTCTACAGGGATATATTAATGGATGACTCATCGACACCGGTACAAAGCCTGGCGGGCTGCCTCCTGGGGGCTCATCCCAGCCTGCTGGATCCGAATTTCAACCAGACCGTTGTCCTCGTCTCTGCCCACAAGCAGGAGGAGGGAGCATTGGGTGTCATCATCAACCGTCCCACCGACCAGTCACTTGGTTCGCTGAAGAAGGAGCTGGACACGCCTCTCCTGAGGAATCTTCCCGTATACGAGGGGGGACCGGTTGCCGATGGAGAGATACTCCTGGTGGCCTGGAAGTGGAATCTCCAGGAACAAAACTTCCGGCTCTTTTTTGGTCTCGAACCGGAGAAGCTGCAGGAACTGATTGACGCGGACCCGAGCATGGAGGCGAGGGCTTTCCTCGGGTACTCCGGGTGGAGCGCCGGGCAACTGGAGAAGGAAATCAGCCGCTCGGACTGGGCTGTCGGTTCCTTTGTACAACCCTTGGGCAAGTTGCCTCCGCAATCGCTCTGGCGTGGCATGCTTGATGCCGTGCGGCCTGAATGGGGAATCCTTGCTGACTTCCCGGATGACCCTTCTGTCAATTAACCGGCATTGGAACTGGTTAAAATTTTGTCTAAAGCGGGGAATAATCCACCGTCCCTTGACTCCTAGAGGAATATCGGGGACGTTTGCCCCGCTTAACTCGAAAGACAATATTATGAAAAAAGTATCCTTTATTGCTGTATTAACCGGTTTCCTTTTCGGCGCGCTTTCCGCCCATGCGGGTAAGGATGGCTGGCTGACGAATTTTGACGATGCACTCGCCCAGGCCAAGTCTGAGGGGAAACATGTCCTTGTTGAGTTTCATGGTTCCGACTGGTGCCCACCCTGCATCAAGCTGAACAACGAAGTTTTGACCCAGGCTGCCTTCAAGACACTGGCCGATTCCGCCCTCGTCCTTGTTGATGCGGACTTTCCACGCAAGACCAAGCTGACAGAGGAGCAGAAGGCTCACAACGATGCCTTGGCCCAGAAGTTCGGTGTCCGTTACTTCCCGACCGTCCTCATCATCGATGGCGACGGGAACGTCCAGGACAAGATTGTCGGCTTCCCGGAAGGGGGCCTCGAGGGCTTTGTTGAGTTCATCAAGACCTCTACGGATTCCTGAGGGTAATCGATTTCCCTCCTCAACAAGCCGGCGACCTTCGGGTCCCGGCTTTTTCTTTTTGTAAACCCGGCATGTTCTTTGCTAGAAAGGGATTACTGTATAATTCCAGCATGGGTAAGAAATTCGGGTTTATATCAACACGCTTTGCCGGCACGGACGGGGTTTCCCTGGAAAGTGCCAAGTGGGCCAAAGTCCTATGGGAGGACCGTCATGAGAGTTTCTGGTATTGCGGACTCAGCGATCGGGACCCCGGGGCGACCCTCTGTGTTCCAGAGGCCCACTTCAACCACCCGGAGGTCCAGTGGCTGAACGAGCGCATCTGGGGGCAGCGGACCAGGGAGCCACTGGTTTCAAAGCGGATCCGGGATATGGCGGATTACCTCAAGGGGACCCTTTACCAGTTTGTCGATCGCTTCCAGATCGATGTCCTGATTCCGGAGAATGCCCTGACCATCCCTATGCACCTTCCTTTGGCGGTGGCTATAACGGATTTCATGCTGGAGACCGGCCTTCCGGCCATCGCCCACCATCACGACTTCTACTGGGAACGGGTCCGCTTCTCCATCAACGCCGTGCCGGACTACCTCGACAAGGCGTTTCCGCCACGCCTGCCCAATATGGCGCATACAGTCATTAATGCTGCGGCTCAGGAGCAGCTGTCCCTGCGCAAGGGGGTGGGGAGCCTTCTCATCCCGAACGTCTTCGACTTTGACCGTGCACCTCCTCCACCGGATGAATACGCCGCCGATGTCCGGGCTGACATCGGCCTTGAGGAGGATGACATCTTTATCCTTCAGCCCACCCGGATTGTTCCCCGCAAAGGGATCGAGCACGCGGTGAAACTGGTCAGCATGCTGGACAATCCCCGCTGTAAACTGGTCATTTCCCACGATGCCGGCGATGAAGGCTACGAGTACAAGCATATGATTGAGGAGCTGGCCCGGGAGGAAAAAGTTGACGTCCGCTTTATCGGGGACCGTGTTTCCGAAGTCCGCCAGTATGACGCCGATGGCCGCAAGCTCTATACCTTGTGGGATCTCTACCCGTTTGCGGACCTGGTAACGTATCCCAGCACCTATGAAGGATTCGGCAATGCCCTTCTGGAGGCCATCTATTTCAAAAAACCTGTTGTCATTAACCGCTACGACATCTTCGTGGAGGATATTGAACCCAAGGGATTTGATCTCGCGGTGATTAACGGGTTCATGACCCGCGATGTGGCCAAAAAGGTCCAGCGTCTCCTGTCCGAACCTGAGTACCGGGAACGGGTGATGGAGCACAATTACAAGCTGGCCCGCCGCTACTACAGTCACACCACCTTGCGCCGGCACCTGCGCATGGTTATTAATTCGCTTACCGGCTGGAGTCCCTCAACCCGCTGATTCACCATGCTTTCACGCCTACAAAAACAGCAGTTACAGAAGCGCCTGGGACGCCTTTACGGCGATCAGGCTGTCGACCTTGTGAGACGCTTCGAGGCGATGGTCGGCCGCTATGGGGTTGGTCTCGAGTATCCGCCCCCGGGGGACCTCTGGGACCACCGGACAACTGTCCTTATCACCTATGCCGACACCATCCGGGAAGGCGAGGCAAAGCCATTGCGGGCCCTGCACAAATTTCTCACCGAGCATCTCAGGGGGGTCTTTTCAACGGTCCACTTATTGCCATTTTTCCCCTGGAGTTCGGACGACGGATTTTCGGTCATTGATTTCCGGAAGGTTCATCCGGACTACGGCAAGTGGGAGGATGTCGAGGCCGTTGGTGAGGATTTCGAGCTCATGTTTGATCTTGTCCTGAATCACTGCTCGCGCAAGAGCCAGTGGTTCCGGGACTTTGTGACCGGGATTGCCCCTGCCCGCTGGTACTTCCTGCCCATGGATCCGGAGACGGACCTCTCATCCGTGGTCCGGCCGCGGCCTTGGCCACTGCTGACCAAGACGTCCACCCGGGATGGGCCGGTCCATGTCTGGACGACCTTCAGTGACGACCAGATGGACCTCAACTGGCAGAATCCAGACGTCCTTTTCGAGTTTCTCGATATTCTGTTTCTCTACCTCTCCAAGGGCTGTCGCATCTTCCGTCTGGATGCCGTTGCCTTCCTTTGGAAACAGGTCGGCACCAGCTGCCTGCATCTGCCGGAGACCCATGAAATCGTGAAACTCTTCCGGGATGTGCTTTCCTGGGTCGATCCGCGAACCATCCTCCT
>JBFOLZ010000090.1:0-9636 GCA_040830445.1 Puniceicoccaceae bacterium | reverse complement strand
GTTAATGGGGCTGTCTGTCGATCGCTCAAAGGCAAGCGGTGTTTGATGTGGCGGGTTAAGACTATTTAGCTGTCGCCAGGGGGGGGGGGTGCATGGGGGGGGGTGCATGGGGTGTCCATGGTGTCCCGCGCCTGCGGGAAAACATCCAGCCGTCCATGCTATATCCAAAGCAGAGTTGATCGGCGACCTAATTGGTCAATGAGATTTGAGGAATCAAGCCGTCACCTTTTGGCGGCGCTTGCGCTGCTTGGGGCGGTCCCTCAATTCGATGACGAGTTCCTTGTCCAAAGCCTGGGCAACTTTCCTCAATGTTGAGACACGGGCATCGCTGGCTTTGTTTTCCAAGCGGGAGATGACAGACTTTTTCGTATGAATTGCATTTGCCAGTTCCTCCTGGGTTACGCCAGCCCGCTCCCGTGCCTCGCGCAAGAGGATGCCCACAAGAAATTCACGGTAACCGCTTTCGTACCCTTCCGCAAAGGCAGGATCCCGTTCTTTTCTCTCCGCAATATATTTTTCAAGATCGTCCATGTCTTATCCCTTCTTTCGATTAAAATAATCTTTCCGGCGCTCCAAGGCCGTTTCAATTTCCTGTTTGGGTGTTTTCTGTGTCTTTTTTGCGAAGCCACTCGTCAGGATGATCAGTTCATCGCCGTCCATGAATCCGATTAGCCGGAAGGCGTTTCCGCTGATGTCGGCCCTCACTTCCCAGAGGTCGGTGCCGACGAGCTTTTTGAAAAACTTGGATGAGGGACGAGGATGCTCTTTGATCAACTGAAGAACCCACGTGACCTTGCGGGCTTGCTTACCGTCCAATTCATCAAGAAAAGCCCTGACGGGACAATTCCCGGAACTTGTCTGGTAGAATTGGATGGTTCGCATCCTTTTGAAGTTAGCATATATGCTAACCCTGTCAAAGCGAATCTGAAGTCGCCAATGCAACAGAACACGACAGAACGCTACTTTCGTGCCTTATAGTTGGTCCACAGTGGGGAAATAACCCTCACGGAGCGAAGCCGAGAAAGCTCAGGCTGTGGCGTCCTTTTTCAATTGCCGGGCAAAGAGGAAGGCAATCAGCAGGTAGGTGGAGACGACGGCGAGGCTGGTTGAATTCAGGGAGACCAATCCGGTGCTGTCCTTGTCAAAGTCCATCAGCTTTCCGATGCCGAAAGCGATATTGAAGGTGTTGGATGCCGCGTGGAGGAGGACACAGGGCCAGACGGAGCCGGTACGGAGTTTTAACTGGCCATAAATAATCGCCAGGCCGGTGCACCCGATAACCACCGCCAGTAGGTCGACAGATTGGATGTCCGGATCATTCAGGATGAGGATCGGAAAGTGCCAGACGCCCCACACCACACCGACGATCACGTGGGTGAGAAGGGGCGAGCCGGTGACTTTGTGCAGACTCGGTTCGAGATATCCCCTCCAGCCGAATTCCTCGCCGATGGAGGCGAAGAACATCGGGAAGAACATGATGGATACCATCTGCAGAACTTTCGCTGTGCCCCCGGCCATATCGCTGGTGAAACTTCCGGTTCCGGAGATAATACCGAGCAGGTAAACTGTCCCGATTACGACCATCGGGAATGCCACGGCAAATAGGTACCATTTTCCGTTTCCCCGGAGGTTCAGCTTCAATCCCGCCTGCGACCAATTCTCCTTCAAGATCAGGCGCAAAATGACAGCCATTGCCACTGGGCCGAGCGTAATCAAGGACACCGCGGTGGAGGTTGCCAAAGCGGGGTCCTCGATCAGTCCCTTGAGAAGCAAGATGCCGCCCCAGGCAATGACATTCACCCCGATTATGAAAACAAGTATCCGTTTGATGCCCATTCGATTGTATCCGGAACTAAACCCAATGTCCCTCCCCAGACCAGATTAAAATTGATTCCTGCCAACAATGGCTGTCTTTAATAGTCTGTTCAGCGCCTACCCGTCTTATCATGACCCTCGAAATCATCCTTGTCTTCCTGATCCTCGCTTTGGCCGTGGCGGCCTTTGTCAGTGACCGTGTGCGGCATGATTTAATCGGCCTGCTGGTGCTGGTCTTATTGGGACTGACAGGAATCCTCCAGCCAGACGATCTCTTGCATGGCTTCGGCAACCGGGCGGTGGTGACCATCGGGGCCATGTTTGTCCTTAGCGCGGCCCTGACGCGGACGGGGACCGTTTCCGCCCTCAGTGGCAAGCTGGCGGACTATTCGCGGGGCGACCCGACCCGTTTCCTGGTCCTGTCACTGGTGACGGTCTGTGTGATGTCGGCTTTTATTAATAACACTCCCGTGGTGCTGGTCCTCATCCCGGCGGCCCTGACCGTCTCCACCAAGGTTGGCATGAGCCCGTCGAAGTTCCTTATGCCGATATCCTTTGCGTCGATGCTGGGCGGCAGCTGCACCCTCATTGGGACGTCCTCCAACATCCTTGTTTCATCGATTGCCGAGAGCGGGGGCTATGGAGCGATCAGCATGTTCGAGTTTTCCAAGGTGGGAATTTTCATCGTCGTCGGAGGGATGGCCTACCTGCTCCTCTTCTCCTTCCGGATGCTGCCCGACCGGGTGACAATTGCCTCCACTTTGAATCCGGATGCCGCCAAGCAATATGTCACCCAAGTGCGGCTGGGATCGGATTCCAATCTCATTGGCAAGCGGATGGCGGAGACGCCCTTCATGAAGCTTGGCGTCTCCGTCGTCGAATTGATCCGGGGTGAGCAGATCCGGCGATTGGACAAGGAAACCCCTCTGGAGGAGGACGACATTCTTTTGGTCCGGGGTGACTTGAATGATATCCTGGAATTAGATCGCCAGCATGCGGTCACCATCACGCCCGGTGCACCGAAACCAATCGGCGAGCTCAAGCGGGTGGAGATGACCCTCTTTGAGCTCATGATTGCCCCGGACTCCAACCTCATTGGCCAGAAGTGCAGCACCATCGGCCTGCGGGAAGAGTATGATGTTTCCATTTTCGCCATCCAACGGCGCGGACGCCATCACCAAAAGGAGATTGGAGAGATCGAGCTCAAGTTGGGGGACATCCTGCTGGTCCGAGGATCCATTGAGGAGGCGGCCCGCTTGCGCGACAGCCATGAATTCATCCTCCTCGAGGGCGTCCACGAGGAGCGCGAGGAGCGGCACAAGGCACCCATCGCCATGGCCACTATTGCCACGATTAGCGTGCTGGCGGCCTTCGGTGTCTTTCCGATCAGCGTGCTGGCACTGGGCGGGGTGGGGGTTGTCTTCCTGGCCAAGCTCCTGACTCCCCGGGAGGTCTACCGGGCCGTCGACTGGCCGGTCTTGGTTCTTATCGCCGGGATGATTTCCCTTGGGGATGCCATGGCCCATACCGGTGCCCTTGATCTGGTGGCCGGCCATCTCATCGCCGCAACCGGAGCGCTGGGCACACATGGCACCCTCTGGATTTTCTACATCCTCACGGCCGGACTGAGCCTGCTGATCCTCAACAAGCCGGCGGCGGCGTTGATGGCACCGTTGGGGATGATCCTCGCCCAGCAGTTGAATGTGGATCCGAAGCCTTTCGTCATGGCTGTGGCGTTCGCCGCCTCCACCGCCATGGCTACGCCCATGGGTTACCAGACAAATCTCCTCGTCTATGGACCGGGTGGCTACGCCTTCAAGGATTTTGTCCGCTTCGGCCTCCCCCTGAACATCTTCGTCGGGATCATCGCCTGCCTCGCCATCCCGTGGATATGGCCGTTTTAGACGGATTCCGAAATTCCATTCAATACCTCAAGGACGACGACTGATTTCGCCGGGAGCTCGATTTGGAGTCTGTCCCCCGTCGTGGTAAAGTCCGTGAAGGGCTGCGCTTGAATCCGGTCGGGTTCTTCAAAGGTGTTGAGGGCATCGACCGCATTCGCTGTCAGGATACGGCCGCTGAGAGGTCCTTCGGGGAGCGCCGAGGCGTCCACCATGACGGTGGCCGGTTCGTGCGGATGCGTGTTGACCAGCGACAGGTGAACGGTGCCGTTGTCCTCGTTTTTGGAGGCGGAGGCGGAGATGACCGGAATGGTGTGTTCGCCAATGCCACAAGTTGGCGATTCAATCTGCAGGGGAAGGAACGTTTCTCCCTGATGGACTTTGAGCATTTCAAAGATCCAGTAGGTCGGGGTGCGGAGCATCTTTTCTCCATCCGTCAGGATCATGGCCTGCAGGACATTCACGGTCTGGGCGATGTTGGCCATACGGACCCGGCCTGCATGTCGATGGAAGATATGGAAATTGAGGGCAGCTAGGATGGCGTCCCGGAGCGAATTCTGCTGGTGCAGGAAAGCCCGGTTGGTCCCCGGCTCGACATTCGTCCAGATGCCCCACTCATCGACCATCAGGCCGACCTTTTTATCGGGGTCGTACTTGTCCATGATGGCCTCATGGGCATTGAGGATGGTTTCCATCTCAAGCGTCCGCGCGAGGGTGGCGAAGTAGGCATCTTCGCCGAATCCGGTCGCCGGCCCCTTGTCGCTCCACTTGCCTGTCGGCAGGGTGTAATAGTGCAGGGACAACCCGTCCATGTAGCTCCCGGCCCGCTCCATCAGGACCTCTGTCCATTCCAGATTGTAGTCGTTGGACCCGCAGGCGATGCGGAACACGTGGGGTCCGTGGTCCTTGACGAAGGTGTTGTAGCGGCGGTAGAGGTCGGCGTAGTATTCCGGTCGCATATTGCCGCCACAGCCCCAGCTCTCATTACCCACCCCGAAAAAATCCAGGGGCCAGGGCTCATCCCGGCCGTTGGCCCGGCGCAGTCTGGCCATGGGTGAATCGGCAGGGGAGGTCATGTATTCGACCCATTCCATCATTTCCCGGACCGACCCGCTTCCGACGTTGCCACAGACATAGGCCTTGGTCCCCAGCAGCTCGACCAGGTCGAAGAATTCGTGGGTACCGAAGTGGTTGTTTTCGACCACGCCACCCCAGGTCGTGTTAATCATCGCCGGGCGGTTGGCGTGCGGCCCGATACCGTCCTTCCAGTGGTATTCATCAGCGAAGCAACCGCCTGGCCAGCGCAGGACAGGTATATTCAACTGGCGTAGTGCTTCCACGACATCTTTGCGGATGCCGCGTGTGTTGGGAATCTCCGAGTCCTCGCCAACCCAGATACCTTCATAAATGCAGCGGCCAAGATGTTCGGCAAAGTGACCATAAATCTCCGGATGAATGACTTGCTGATCGCCATCCTCAACAAACTGAATGCGGGCTTCCTGATGGGTCGGATTCTTCATTGTAACGGTCTGGAGAAGGGAACTTGTGCCACAATAGGAAGTGGAAGACAAACCTTCCTGTTCCGGCCTTGCACCCTCGCTCATGCTGTACCGTATATCAACCGCCCGCTTGAGAGGCCTGCAATTTTCCTGTGAAACTGGGGGATGACTTCGGTCAAACCAGAATCCGCCCATGTTGGACCGTTTCTCGCCGTCGACATGGGTGGCTCCAAGCTGATGCTGGGCCTGGTTCAGGCGGATGGCTCCGCGCGGGCTGTCCACCGGGTCGAACCAGTGCCGGAGTTCGGGGAATCGCTGTTGGGAGTCATCTCGGCATATGTTGGTTCGCTTGCGGGCGAGGGGCTGGAATTGCCTCAAAGCTGCGGGGTTGCGGTTCCCGGGTTGACGGATCCGGTCCATGGCCTGTGGCGGCACGGAAGTTTTTCCGGCATCAAGGACTGGCCCATCCGGGATGAACTGGAGAGCTGCCTCGGCATGCCCGTTTTCATAGCCAACGATGTGGATGCCTGTGCAGTCGGGGAGCGGCTCTGGGGTGGGGCTGCGCATGAACCAAATTACCTCTGGATCACTCTTAGCAATGGAGTGGGCGGAGCCGTTGTGCTGGATGGCCACCTTTATCGCGGTCCCGGATTTGCGGCCGGGGAAAT
This sequence comes from Puniceicoccaceae bacterium, assembly GCA_040830445.1. Lineage (GTDB taxonomy): Bacteria > Verrucomicrobiota > Verrucomicrobiia > Opitutales > Oceanipulchritudinaceae > Oceanipulchritudo. The sequence goes on along the minus strand of JBFOLZ010000090.1, from coordinate 3,753 downwards.
CGGGCACATGAAAGCCATCCGTGACGGGATTCCCTGTGAGTGTGGCGGCCATGGTTGTCTCGAACAATATGCCTCCGGCCGGGCCATCAGTCGTCATTACAAGGAATTCGTCGGAGAAGCGGACGTGGAGCTTCTTTCCGCGGAGTCCATTGCCGGACGTGCCCGTGCAGGGGAAAGGGAAGCGCAGGCCGCCTTTTCCACGGCGGCGGCGCACCTCGGTGATGTCTTGGCTGACGCCGTTATGCTCCTCAATATCCCGTGTATCTTCCTTGGCGGCGGGGTGTCCCAGGCCTTCGACCTGATGGAGAAACCCCTGCAGGATGCCTTGGAGAGAAACTTGTATCCAGAAGCCAATACACTTCCACGAATCCAGGTCACCCGCCTTGGTTATGAAGCCGCCCTTCTCGGAGCGGCTGCTGTTGCCCATCCAGATGCCCGGGAATCCTTTTTATGAAATCCTTCCTGTCAGACTATCTTGCTGGCCTGAATGCTGCCGCGGAGGCCATTCCCACTCATGTCCTTGAAGACATAACCGGTGTCCTGAAAGCCGCCCACCAGGCCAAGGCCCGCATATTTGTCATTGGCAACGGCGGGAGTGCGGCCACCGCCAGCCACTTTGCCTGCGACCTTGGCAAGAACACAGCCCAGCCTGGCAAACCGCGGTTCAAGGTCATCGCTCTGACGGACTCAATCCCGGCTATTACCGCCTACGGCAATGACAATGGCTATGCCTCCGTCTTCAGGGAGCAACTGGTCAATCTGATGGAGCCGGGTGACGTGGTCTTCGCCATCTCCGCCAGTGGCAATTCACCCAATGTTGTCGAGGCCATCGACTATGCCCGTGAAAACGGGGCCACCGTCATCGGGCTGGCCGGGTTCGACGGCGGGCAGCTGGCGCTGAAAGCCGACCATGCCATTACCATTCCCGCTGCAACCTATGAGCAGATTGAGGATCTGCAACTGGTCCTGACTCATGTCATCGTATCCTGGTTCAAGGCCAACCTGCCGGTCTGAGCTGTATTGAATGAATTGAACCACTACTCCCGCCATGTCTCGACGCCCAAACATCCTCTTCATCATGTCGGACCAGCACAGTCCGCACGTCCTCGGCTGCGCTGGAAATTCCATCATCAACACCCCGTCTCTCGATCGGCTCGCCGCGGAGGGAATGCTTTTCGATCAGACCTACTGCCAGAATCCGCTCTGCGCTCCCAGCCGCGCCTCCGTCCTCACGGGGCGCTATTCCAAGGATATTGGGATCTACGACAACATGCACGTGCTGGAGTCCAATTCCCTGACCTTTCCGCGGCTATTGAGCAAGGCGGGTTACCGGACCTGCCTCATCGGCAAGTCGCATCTCAACGGGGAGCAGTTCCAGGGCTACCAGGAACGGCCCTACGGGGACCTTTACGGGCAGGCCCACCAGCCGGATCCCCGCCGCATGCCGGAGTTTGGCATCAACGGGCTGGGGGATGTCGTCGGCAACCACGGGGCGTCGGAAATCCCCGATCCCCTGACCCAGACGGAAATCTGCGTCGCCGAGGCTTGCAAGTGGATGCAGCTACACACCGCCCAGCATCCGGAGCAGCCATTCCTCCTCTCCGTCCACTTCGACAAGCCCCATTTCCCCATCCGTCCGCCGAAGCGCTTCCAGGAGAAGTACGAGGGCAAAGTGAACCTCCCGGAAACACCGGAAGGATACATCGATGGCGTTGTTCCCTTCATCCGCGAGGCCATTGCCAATAACGAGACCGGCCACCACTATGGGAAGGACTTCGACCTCCAGTTGGGGGCGCTGGAGTCGTACTATGGCTGCGTGGAATGGGTCGATGATGCCGTGGGCCGGATTGTCGAGGTTCTCGACTACCTCGGCCTGAAAGAGAACACCCTTGTCATCTACACCACCGACCACGGCGAAATGGGGGGTGAGAAGGGGACCTGGCAAAAGACCCTCTTTTTTGACGCCTCCGCCCGTGTTCCCTTCATCATGCGCTGGCCGGAAAGGATCCGGCCGGGGACGCGCAGTTCGGAGATTGCCGGCCTGATTGACTGTTTCCCGACCATCTGCGAGGCAGCTGGGATTGAAGTGCCGGATACATGTGGGGGTGTCAGCCTGCTTCCGGTAATGCAGGGCGGGACACTGGAGCGTGAGGGCATATTCAGCGAAAGCGCCGTGCTCCGAAAAACCGAGGTGGCTGGCTGCATGTACCGGACCGGTCCCTGGAAGTATTGCCGCTATCTCGACGGAAGTGAGGAACTCTATCATCTCAAGGACGACCCGGATGAATGGACCAACCGGGCCGCCGACCGGGACTGTAAAGATGTCGTGAAATTGCTGCGACAGGCCACCCTTGAGTTCTGGGAACCCGACAAGTATCTGGAGCGCCTCCGGAGGACGCCCATCATGTCCGGCGAGAAGCACTTCTACGAGTTCTCCAACCAGTTCGTTACTGGAACCGGGGCCATTCTCGACGGCCGACCCTGAGCATTTTTGGTTAACCGCAGGCCTGTGTTCGATTCTGGGGGAGCAATTGCGGGGCAAATAGGCAGCGTGTTTCGCGAAAAAAGCAGATTGACTCCCGGGCTGTAATTTTTATGCAAGTACCTACGTGGAAGTAATTTCACTATTCCTTGAATCCGACCGCTTATGCTCGGCGTTAGCGGTGCTATCACGTTGCAAAAATTGGAGTCTTCAATGAGAAAGAACCTGTCCCGCACACCTTGTAAACATAAACTCCCAATTTGGGCCGGCTTCCTCGCCTTGGCGATGCCGGCCTTTTTTGTTGTCCCGACACATCTGTCGGCTGCTGATACGTCCGACCGAAGCCAATCCTCGATGGTGGGTGAGACCTACCGCGTCGATGGTATTCTCTTCGTCTTCCAGAGGAAGCATCCTGAGAATCCCTCAGCGGGTAAACTGGCTGGCATCCCGATCGAGCTGAGTAAGTCAGCCTCCGGCTATGCCGCTCCACGAGGCGATGACTCAGATGTCCAAACCAACGTGGCAAAAATTGGCGATTCAGCCGGGAGTCGACTCACCGGGGGTGCCATCCAGCATATCGCGACCTCGGTTCTGACTTACTTGAACGAGACAGGATTGGCAGGTGTCTGGGTGGGGGCCCATCCAGGGGATATTGATCCGCAAACCGGGGAAGACCTTCGTCCGGGGCAGTCCGGAAACCTGCGCCTCCTGGTGCAGACGGCAGTGATTGGCAAGGTGCGGACCCTCGCCAGGGGAGAACGCGTACCCGCAGGAGATTCCGTGAACAATCCCGCCTATGCCTGGATGCTTGAAGGCTCACCGGTCAAGCCGGGTGCTTCCTGGGCAGAATCGGCCCTTCTCAACCGTGAGGAAATCGGTGACTATGCCCGTTGGCTCAGTCGCCATCCCGGGCGCCGGGTGGACATCGCCGTTTCGCCCATCCAGGATGAGCCGGGTGCGGTGGCCCTCGATTACATCGTCCAGGAGCAGAAGCCGGTCTCCGTCTGGGCCCAGGCCACCAACACCGGGACCGAGCAGACGGCTGACTGGCGGGGCTCCTTCGGGCTGCAGAACAATCAGTTCACCGGCAACGACGACCCGATCGAGGTGTTCTATTCCTCGGCCGGGATGGACAGCACCCCGAATTTAAGCGCTCGTTCTTAGGCTCCCCTGCTTAAAAACCGGGACGTACGGGTGCGCCACAGTGGTGGCTGGGACAAGTATACTGCCTCCGATGTTGGATTTTGTGAGCTGGATTTCAAGGGCAAGGG
>JBFOLZ010000089.1:0-41305 GCA_040830445.1 Puniceicoccaceae bacterium | reverse complement strand
GGCACCACACGGGCGGCCCCCCCCCCGTGCACCCCCCCCGAGACAACCCCGCCCCCTTTGGGGGGCCAAAGCCCCCCGGGGGTGGGGAGGACAGGGGGGTGCCCGGGCCGAAAAAGAAAACCCCCGGCCCCCGAGGGGGCAACCCCAGGGGACACTTCCCCCCCCCCCGCCGTAAGCGTGTTGAACGAAAACAGGATCCCCGCCAGCACCAGCAACCCAAGGATTATGGCGGGCATGCGTCGGGCCTGGAACCATTTGTCGGAGGCATAGCCGAAGAATATAACCCCAATCGGTCCGGCTGCCTCGAACACAGCGCTGATCAGGGCGCTTTCCCCGATATTGCTTCCCAGACGTTCGTATACGATCAGGGGGCCCCAGAACAGGATAGCGTAGCGGGTCGGTTTCAGAAGGAAGTAGATCGCCGCCAGGCGAAGAATCATCGGGTTACGGAAAACTATGAGGATCTGGTGGAGGGATCCCTCCTTATGCTCATCAGTCTTGTTGTTGCCTTTGAGCAAGGAGCGCTCTTCTCCTTTGTATTCCTCAATCTCGCACAAGCCAACATCCTCGGGCCGGTTACGTTGGAAAATAAAGAACAAGACCGCGATGCAGAATAGGACCACCGCACAGGAGAAGAAGGCGTAACGCCAGCCACCGAACAAGAGCGCCATGTAGCCGGCGTAGGCACTGGCCAGCATTCCTCCAATGGCGTAATTGGTCGACCAGAAGCCATAGACCCGTCCCCTTTCATGTCGAGCGAACCAATAGCTGACGTTCTTGGTCAAGGGAGCCCAACCGGACGCCTGGCACAGGCCTTGGAAGAAGAGCAGGATCCCGAACAGGATGAAATGATAGGACAGGCCGAACAGGATCGCCACCACCACTGAGCCCATCATGCCCGTCAGGACAATCCGGCGGGAGCCAAACCGGTCGCCCAGTGTGCCCCACATGAACTGCCCGATGGCGTAGGCCACCCCATAGGCCCCGTCAACAATTCCAAGGGCGGATTTGCTGACCTCGATCGCCGGATCATCAAGGATGCCGATCTTGGCGACGGCATAAGCCTTTCGCGTGAAATAAAATCCAACATATCCCAGCCAGGTGATAAAGAATATCCGCCACCGCCACCGTTCGTATTTAGCCTTGAAATGCTGATCCATGGGATCGGGAGCGGTTTCATTTTCCATTGTATTCATGCCAGTCCTTTCCCCTTTCTTCAGGATTCAGAGTTGATACGGATACCCACGCGATGAGCCCCGGATGAAAGGGCGTAGGCGAAGGCCTCGTCAACGGCGTTGAGATTATAGTGGTCATGCACCAGTTCGAGAAAGGGAAAGTCGGAGTGGTGGTGTTCCATGAACTCGACCGCGGCCACAAAATCCTCCTGGTTGTAGTTGTGCAGGCCCTTGATGACATGCAGGTTCCGGACGGCCTGCTCGGCGTTCACCGCAAGGGCCCTCTGCGGGGTAACGGCGCCCACCCAGACGGCGGTACCCCCGATCCCCAACGCCTGAAGGGAAGCCTCCATCGCATTGGGCGAACCGCTGTAATCCAAGGCCGTATCCAGGGAATCCTCCCCGAGTTTTTCGTTAACCAGTTCCTTGAGGGGCGCCCCCTCTGGCTCAAGGAGAATGGTGTCGTCCACGCCGAAGCGCCTGGCCGTTGACAGACGCTCTTCGCTGATGTCGACGGCGATGACCCGGCGTGCGCCACGTGCCCGGCACATGGAACAGGCAATAATGCCCAGCATTCCCGCACCTGTTATCATTACATTGCGGTCCTCGACCGTACCGGCCAACCGCAGGGAACCGGCGACCGTGGCCACCGAGCAATTGATAAGGGCTATCAACTGAAGGGGAACGGGTTCGCGAAGCTTGAGGATGGGCGTGTGGCGGCGCAGTATGCAATACTCGCTCAATCCCCCGTGCAGGTGGCTGTCCGGCTTGATCAACTCATGGCCATACTTGAAAAGGTCCTTGCCCTTTTGCGGTATACCCCGGCGCGCCATGGCGGAGTCAGGGTTGGCGGCATAGATCGCCCAGGAGAGACGGTCACCCACAGCAAGTGCATCGCCCCTGAGATCGTGAGTTGGTGCCCCCGGCCCGAATGCCTCAATTATGCCCGCAATCTCATGCCCGAGTATCGTCGGAGTCTTTTCGGTACGCTTGCCTGAGAATGTGTGGAGGTCGCTCCGGCAGATCGTGGTGTACTCGTTCCTGACAAGGATTTCCCCCTCCTTCAACGGGGGAATCTCGACGGCTTCGGTCTCAAAGGGTGCGTTCGGCTGGGTGAAAATTGCCGTCCTGCTCGTTTTCATGTATAAATACATAAGTGGATTCGCCGTGGACGGCAATCATGAAGCGCACCCGGCAAGAATATCAGCCCGATTGCAGATTTTGACATCAACCCCACATGAATAAAATTGCAGCCCGGTGGCAAAACGACCAATATCATTTCCGAAAGGAACACGCCATGACCCCATTATCCCGACTCTCCGTTTTCTCCCTTATCCTCACATCAGTCGTCGGACCCGTCTTTGCCGGTCAGTGGTACCGGGGCAACACCCACGCCCATACCGAAATCTGCGGCCACGCTGACTCCACCCCTGAAGCCGTGGCCAGATGGTATCTTGACCACGGGTACCACTTCCTCGTGCTGAGTGAGCATAACCATTTCATCGATCCGGCAACAGTGGAACTGCCTGATCCACGCCGGAAGGACTTCATCCTTATTCCCGGTGAGGAGGTGACGGGCAAGAAAACCATCCACACGACCGCCTTGAACATTGGTGCCCTTGTTCCCTGGGACTTCGACCATGACGAAAAGTGGCGAATCATCCAGAACCATGTCGACGGCATCCGCCATGAAAGTGGTCATCCCATCATCAACCATCCCAACTACAAGTATGCGGTTGGAGCTGATGACCTTCTGCCGGTCAAGGGATTGCACATGCTGGAACTCTATAATGGCCATCCAGCTGTAAAAAACTTCGGCGATGAGGAACACCCGTCCATTGAAGAGATGTGGGACCAACTGCTTTCAGCAGGTATGATGATTTACGGGGTGGCCAGTGATGACATGCACGAGTTGAAAACGATTCAGCCCGACAAGTCCAATCCGGGACGGGGATGGGTAATGGTCAAGGCCTCTGAACTGACGCCAGATGCAATTTCGGAAGCGATGGCAGAAGGTGCATTCTACTCCAGTAGCGGGGTTTTCCTCAAGAAGTGCGGTGTAAAGGACGGTGCCTATGTCATCGAGGTCGATGAGGAAGCGACGGTCGGCGAACTGGCCCAATCGGTCAATGTCTGGGCCTACAGGGTCCATGAAGGCGAGGAAGGATTCGAGATTGCTTTCATTGGTCCAAACGGGGCTGTCCTGGCTTCATCCCGTGGAAACTTTGCGACCTTCACCCTTGATCCATCCATCCCCTATGTACGGCCGAAAATAACCTTCACCCGCCGTTACCCTGAACATGGCTTCGAGCAATACTTTGCCTGGGGCCAACCAGTTTTCATGGATGGCCGCGACTGAATCGGCAAGCCGGAGAACTAAGCATGCCCCCAGGATGGGCTGGTCCCGTGCCGTCGAGCGTTAAAGGGACTGGTCCACGGATTAAATTTTCCATCGATTAACCTCCCCTCCTGTTAACCCAATAACCATTGCCTATCATGAATATTTACCTCGCTGAATTTGTCGGCACATTGATCCTAATTCTCCTCGGCAACGGGGCAGTGGCCAATGTGGTTCTTAAGAAGTCAAAAGGCCAGGGTGGCGGCTGGATTGTCATAACGGCCGGATGGGGATTTGCGGTTGCCATGGCGGTGTATTCCGTGGGCCGGATCAGCGGGGCCCATATCAACCCGGCAGTGACAATCGGGCTGGCCAGCGTGGGTGAATTTGAGTGGGCGCTTGTTCCAGGATACGTAATTTCTCAAACAGCGGGCGCATTCACTGGCGCAGTCCTTGTCTATCTGACCTACCTGCCTCATTGGGCTATCACCGAAGACCAGGGCTTGAAACTGGCCACCTTTTCCACCGGTCCGGCTGTCCGGAACCCGATTGCCAACCTGATTACGGAAATCATTGGTACCGTCATGCTCGTCTTTGGGGTCTTGAGCCTCGTTTCCATCAGTGCCGGTATGAGTGCCCCGGAAGGAACCGATGTAGCTGCTCTTTCCCTACATGAGACAATGGTAGCCGGCCTCAGCGCCTTCATCACCCCGATGCTGGTCGGCATTCTGGTCTTTTCAATCGGCCTCAGCCTCGGGGGCCCGACCGGCTATGCGATCAATCCCGCCCGTGACCTTGGCCCCCGACTTGCACATGCTGTTCTTCCCATCGCCGGAAAAGGGAGCAGCGACTGGAGCTATGCCTGGATCCCGATTGTCGGCCCCATCGTAGGGGGCGTCCTCGGCGCAACCCTCTTCAAGCTGTGCGGATTCTGACGGGATTCAGTAACCGGCCTGGCGGACCGGTCATGCTCTAATCTGCCCTGGAACGGATGTGCTCCATCAGCAGTTGCGCAGATCTATCGATCGTGGATTCCCAGGTGGACACGCCATTGACCAGATCGGATGCATGAAGCACAAAGGGTCTCCAAATTGGCCGGCCGTCCGCACCGATGACGTTGAACGTGAGCTTGGGTTCCCCGCTGAAATCGAACTCAATGAGGCCGAAGTTGGGCGACTGGGTAAACGGCATCCGGATACGGGATTCCTCTGGATTCTTGGGCGTGCGGAAAATCGCTCTCTGGAAGGGCACCTGGGCCAGCGGTGAACTGCCGAGATCGTAGAGGTCGTACCCGCCATGGGCGGACCATGGGATGACATTCAGCTCGGCCGTGTGCGTGTCACCGGAAACGAGGACCACCCCGGAGATACCCTCGTCCCGGATAAAATCGAACAACCCGTTGCGCTCATGAAGAAAGTCACCCCAGGAGTCGGTTTCCTTGAAGGTGGTCCAGGGGCCACCGTTGACAAGGACCTTGAACACCGCATCACTTTCACTTAGCTGAGTCTTCAGCCAAGCCAATTGTGCAGTACCGAGATGGGTCTTCTCCGGCGAATCGGGCTTGTCTTCAGGATCCCGGTAATAGCGATCATCGAGGAAGAAAAAGTCGACCCCGCCATAGCGATAATGGAAGAACACGCCCGGAGTTTCAGCGGTTCCATAAGAGGGATTTGCCCAGTAGCGGCGGAACGCTTCGAGCATGCCAGCCTTTGACGGATTTGTCCGGTCGCTGTTGTTGAGACCGTAATCATGGTCGTCCCACGTGGCCAACTGGGGGACCTCCTTGAGAAACTCAACAATGTTCGGAATATCCCGCTGGCGACGGTATTCTTCCGCGATGATATCCGGGTCGAGGCTGTCGCCATAGATATTGTCTCCGGTCCAGAAGAAAAGGTCCGGCCGGTATCGGGGAAGGATCGTCCAGATTTCCTGCTTGCGATCGTACTGGAAGCGGGCACAGGAACCAAAGGCAACCCGAAACATGCCTTTGAAGTCCTCCCCCGGGGCGGTCTTGAAAGTGGATGGAGGATGCAGGCCGGTATATTTGTCGGGCTTGCCCTCGACCAGCACGCGATAGAAATAACGGGTGTCCGACTGGAGGCCTTCAATGCGGAGGGTGGAACAATAGTCGGCGTCCTTGGAGAGGGTCACCGGTTCAGTGCGCCAGGCTTCTGTCATCTGCAGGTTATCGGCATATTCCACCTGCATGCTAAACTCGCCCGTGCCACGCACCCAGACCAGGGCATAGTCGGGACCAACCGCCCCCAGCATCGGCCCGTTCATTATACGTAGATATTGCCCACTCAACGCACTTGCCGCCAGAATAGCTTGAACCAGCAGCAGCCCGATAATGATTACCTTTCTTGTCTGCATTCTTATCCCTCCAATTTAGGTTCGACTCAGTTTATCTAATGGCCGCCCTTTTGCCAATCTATATTCACTTCCTGTTGCCGGATAAATCAGGCCCGCGGTTTGGAATTCCACATGAAGGTGAGGATGGCGATACACATCAGTCCGCACCCGACAATCAGGTACAGGACAAGGTTCCACGCCGCAGCCTGGCCATGGACCTGCCCGTATTCCTCGGAAATCGCCCCGAATCCCACCGCCTGGGTAGCACGGCCGATATACCCGAACAACCCGATGAATCCGGCAGCCGTCCCTATCGCTTTCTTGGAGGTGAAGTCCAGCGCCATAATGGTGAACAAGTTGATCACGGGGTAGATGAAGCACCCGATAATGGAGAGAAAGACCATGTCCAGCCACAGGTACCCCGCGGGATTGATGATCAGCCCAAGGAAGGCAGCCACCACCGGAACCATGCAAAGTGTCGCTACCATGCCACGCCGCCCGGATAACTTGTCCGAGACCCATCCAAAGAAAATAGTCGAGGGAATAGCCCCGAAATTTTGCACCATCACGGCAATCCCGCCTCCGGTAATACCTGCCCCCTTCACTTCACGCAGGTACATCGGACCCCAGTCCCACATGCTGTACCGGGTCACATAGGCGAAGAAATTGGCAAAGGCCAACAGCCAGATGTATTTATTCTTCAATACATTGTCGATAAACAGCTCCTTCGTAGACAGCTCCTTCTCGATTGTCCCGTGCTCTCGTTCATGCTGAGTAAAGTCGTCCTTGTATTCCTCAATCGAGGGCAAGCCTTTCGACTGTGGCGTGTCCATCAGCCGCAGGAACAGGTAGCCGGCCCCAATCGCCGAGATCAACCCGGGTATGTAAAAGGCATATTGCCAGCCCCCGAAACGGATTACGGCCCAGGCTGCCAGCACCCCGGCAATGCCTCCCCCAAGATTGTGCGAGGTGTTCCAGATGCTGAAAGTCAGCCCCCGCTCCTTGACGCTGAACCAATGTCCCATCGACCGCCCGCAGGGAGCCCATCCCATCCCCTGGATGAAGCCGTTCAAGGACCACAAAAACAGATGAACCGGGAACGATGACATCGATCCAAAGGCAAAATTGCACACCGCTGTCAGCAGCAACCCCAATGACATGAATTTACGCGGGTCGCTCCGGTCCGAGATCGAACCCATCAAAAACTTGCTCAGGCCGTAACATAAAGCTGTCACCGCCGTGATCATCCCGATCTGGGTATGCGTGTATCCCAGCGCTACATCCATGTCCTTCGCCACAACCGCCAGGTTGTTCCGCACCAGATAGAACATGCTGTACCCCAAAAAGGTCGCTTCCAGGATCCGCCACCGGAACCGCGGATACAACCGCTTCACTTCCGCCTCCGGTAATCGCTCAGCGTGCCGCGCCGGCCTTAGGAACTTTGGGATCCCCAGTCGCCAGCCCCCTCCAGCTCTTTCATTCCCCGTCTGCCCGCTTTTATCGTCATTTTCCATTTGTATCTATGCTTTGACAAATGTTAAAGGGAGCAAGCTTTTTCTGGCAAAGGGGCCACTCCGACGGCTCAATCGGCAGCACCAATACGGACTCGGATGTAGAGTGGTCCCGCCGTGAGGTTTTCGACAAGGACACGGACGGACTCCGTCCCATCCATTTGGTCAGTAACCAATTCCTGGATGTTGGCCAGTGGTTGTCCAGCCGGCATCCAACTGGCCATATCGGCGGACATCTCGTAAGTCCATTCCATCCCGGTTTCTCCTAGTCGAACATAGGACAGTTCAGCATCACCAGAAACCAGCACCACCGAGGAGAGCGAAACTTCCAAGCGGCCCGGCACCTTAGGATTTCCCAAGAACACGAACTCTTGATAATTTGTGTAGCTGTCCTCGTCGGGATCGGCTTCCCGCTCGCCTTTGGGATCGCCCTGAGCGAAAAATCCGGCCTGCCAATCTGAGTAGGTGCGGGAGGCGGAATGAAAACGTGCCATCGGGCCGGCAGTGGCCTTTCGCCCGTCATCAGCAACGACAAACCAATCGTAAAGAGTGGATGGATTGAGGCCATCCCATGTGAAGGCCAGGGACGACCCGTCGGTCACTCCCTCTACCCGGTCCACTTCCTCGAAGGGTTGAATCTCTGTTCCCAAATCATAGGGCAGGGAGAAGGCGCCACCAAATTCATCAAGGTAAGTATCCAGCCATGGGGAGTAGGTCGAAATATGGATCGCATTCTCAACCGGGGAAAACCGGAGCAGGCGCAGGAATCCGCTTCCCCCTTGCGGATAGGCCTGATAATCCTGAACCATGGCGTAGACCGTGTTGCCATTATATTCGTTCACCCGCAGTCCCTCACCGGTAATGTGGCCGCCAAACATGAGGTGCAGGTTGGGATTGTCCTTCAAGACCTCGTAAATAGCCTCCCCGTAAGGACTCCAAACAGCTGGATTGCCCGGGTTCACCATATGGTGGCTGACAACGATACCGCGGTGCCCCGGGTATTGTTTGAGAGCCAAGTCAGCCCATTCCAACAGATTCGGATCAATGGGGTCCCGGGCCGGATCACTGTACTCGAGACTAATGACGATAAAGTCATAGCCGCCAGCCTTGAAGAGACAGAAGAAGTTGTCGTTGTTGTCCCCGTAATGCCCGCCGTAGTAGCTGAACTTGCTGTAGTGATCGACCCCGAAATAGCGATTGAAGTAGATGGTCGTACCCGACGAGCGCCAAATGGGCTCCTGGTCATGGTTACCGACATTGACAGCATAGGGAATGCCTTCCTCAAGGCCCGTATTTTCCGGATTGTTCAAGCGGTACATGGCATTGATGGCTATCAACCATTCCGCAAGGTTGTTGACCCCGCTTATCAAGTCACCCGACTGCGTGATATCTCCCATGTGAAGGACGAAGGGGATGTTCAGGGTTTCCCTGTTCTCCACGACCCAATCCGCCTGCCGGTAAAAGATGTGGCGCGATCCACCCCGCGTCTCGCTGGTGTAGAACTGGGTGTCAGGAAGGAGGACCACGGTGAAGGGTTCCTCATCCGTGGTCGGGGCTTTCCGCCCATAGAGGGTGACGTCCATCGGGTCCCCGTTTGCATCCGTTACCTCGACCATGGGCATCGCAGGCTCATGAACCCCTGTCGAACCATCCACTGGTTCAAGAACTTCCCCGAAAACCGGCGCTATGTTTTCCGGATCGGTGTCGAAGGTGACAACTAGTTCCGGCCGCTGTTCAGGCAAGGTGTTGTGGGTCATGTAATAGGCATACCCGTCACTCCAGCCCGTGCGGATCAACCAACCGTGTTGTGCCTCCCCGTTCAACCAGGCCATCACTGTCGGGGTCACATCCAGCTCGTAGGTGTGATCGGTCTTGCCGAAAGTATTGATGTCATCGTAAACGCTTTTGGCCTCCAGATCATCAATCTGCACGCCGTTACCGCCCAGTTCGGAAGCATCCCAGGATGTGTTGATTCCCCACGGGACGAGCATCTGGTGAAAGGAAACTGTCTTGTAGCTCTGGGCATTGGAGTTTGTCCCGAGATAAATGCGCAGGATGGCCCGACTCAGGGATGCACCCGGGGGAAGGCGATCCGGCTCCTCTCCGATGATCCCACTGAAATCGAGCAACGCCTGATTGTCGCCGTTGGAGCCATTGTTATCCACCCAGACAAAGCTTGTCTTGAAACTTTCCGTCGGTTGATCCTCCCGGATCCCAACGTCAACCGCACCCTCGTAGTTCCCTAGTCCCTGTACGAAGCTCAGGCTGCGCATTCCGAAGGCCTTGTCATCGGTAATGGCCTGGGCCAAACCACTGCTGGCGGGCCAGTCCTGGTTGCGGGCCGATACCCGGTATTGGTAGAATTCACACGGTGCCAGGCCCTCATCCAGGTACATGGTGGTGTTTGGTTCCAAGCCATCGACTAAAAGGAACCAGTTGCCTCCACGACCGTCCCTCCGGTATACCTCGTAGCTCAACTCATCGGTCGCATTGTCCTGCCATGATAATTGAATGCCGGCTTCGGAAATTGGCCATGCGCGCAGTTGGGCCGGACTCGCCGGTACCGCCGCGTAGCCATGGCAATAAAAGGCGAAAAGGGACAGGAAAAGGAAACAGGCTTTCTGATTCATCAGGATCGGATCACGGGGTTGCATTCCAGGTCAGGACAGGCACATCGGGTACTTGAAGGAAATATTGCAGAGGGTCACCATCATGAACGACGGACGTGTAAAGGACCTCGATTCCCTGGCCAATCAATGAAGACCCCAGTTTAATTTCATCTGGAATCTCCTCCAGGGTGGAGCCTATCCGCAGTTCTACCATTCCATCAAACAGGTCACCTGGATGTTCACTTCTTCCATGGGCAATGTCATGGGCTGACATGGAATAGGTCCGGAAGCTTATCGTTCCCCGTTCCAATGGTTCACCGTCAATTGAAAGGGAAAAGTGAGAGGCCATGAACTCCTTGATCATCTCGGTGTCCGAGTCCCGGGAAAGAGACAGTTTCTCAAGCAGCAACTTTGCCGGGACAAACACCCGCCAGCCTACCTCTTCCGGACTCAGTGTCAGGATGGCGTTTACAGGCCGGTTACGCCAGCCGGCCACAGACGAAGACAAGCCAGCCCGTTCGGCCAGGGGTTCCGGAAGGGCGTCCCAGTCAAGCGATACGGCCAATGGTAAACCGATCCCGATACCGGCAGGGAGCATGAGCAGTTCCCCGTCTTGGCGAAGAAGGATTTGTGCCGGAAAGCCCGCACCCGCTGACCCGGTAACAAAGTTTGCCCAGAAGACGAGGTCTTCAGGCGCGCTGGACAAAGGGTGCCTCACATTAATGGAAACGGATTGCTGGTTCGCCGGAAGCCACCGGTCAGGGCCGGATTCCTCATCCGGCAGGTTGATTTCGAATGATCCGGCAGGTGGCAACAACTCGCCATCTGCAACAACTCGGATCCGCTCCACCAATAATCCGGATCCATGTCGAAGAATCTGCCCCTGCTCATCAGTGGACAGCTTCTCCCAATCAGCCACGGTGGTTCCCGTCAACTCAAGCAAGTCCACAACTACCGCACTGATGGCGATCCGTATTTCATCCTTACGCACATCCGCACGGATGCTCGTTGAATTACGGCCATGGCCTTCGAGGAGTGAAGGCAGGACCAACAGAATGAGGAATGGTAGTACCCGGTTCATTTCGACTCGGTGATTGCGAAGCTCCTAGTCCGAGGAGGCGCTCATCGGCAGGCGTTTCCGTCCAGCGTCAATCGGCTCCATGCACCGACGCCATGGCCTTCCAGAGAATCGCGGTGTTGTTGGTTATGACACCGTCCACGCCAGCTTCCAAAAGACGTTTTGCGGGCTCCAGCTCATTGATGGTGTAGATATACAGCTTGAAGCCCTTGTCATGGGCATAGCTGATGGTTTCCGGCGTAACCTGTGCATTCCACACCAAGACCCTGGCACCTGTCTTAGCCGCTTCGTCAATCCATTCCCGCGAGAGTTCACGTTCTTTCTTGGAAAGTTTCTTTCCGTTCCAGACCCGGCTCGGACCAATGGCCCCGAGGACTTGCTCCGGAAGCATCTCGTGGACGGCAGTGACATATTCCCAATCGAACGACTGGACAATGACTTCATTGACCAGATCCCTCTCCTTGAGGAGGGCGACGATATGCTCCGCGCTTCCGGCCTTCCTTTCGACAAGGGTCATGCCCCCCTCCTGGATAGCGTCAATGGCCTCCTCAAGGGTGGGCAGGCGAACGCCGGCAAACATCGGATCATACCAGGTCCCGGCATCGAGCGTTTGCATTTCAGCACGCGACTTTTCCACCACCTTGGCGTCTGTCTCACCCCAGGCTGCGGTGACGTCGGTGGTCCGGTCCAGGGTCTTGTCATGAATGACAATCCCCTCGCCGTCCCGGTCGACATGATAATCAAGCTCGACAAGATCGGCACCGGCCAGGTTGGCCAGACGGAATCCCACAATTGAGTTCTCAGGAGCGACGGTTGGATAGCCCCGGTGGGCGATCACCAAAGGCCGGTCAAGTTCCAGCATCTTCTCCGCGGGACTGGTTGCCTGTGCTGAGGAACTCATGCCCAAGCATATTGCCAGGACAGTCGCCGGGACAAGACGCATTTGGTTGAAACGATGGTTTAATGTTTGAATGGATGATTTCATATTATGTCTCCGGTTAAAGTTTCGGGGTTTGATGAAAAAGAGGTTATTCATGCTCAATCAGCACCCGGTAGAATCGCTCCCCTGCAGGCTCGCCGGTTGAGAAAGTCTGGAGTGAACCCGTTCCTCGCCGATGGTCGGATCCGTCGATTGTGGTCCATGTCAACAAGTCTGATGTCTCCTGCAGGGTATAGAATCGCTCGGGTGAAGTTTTCAGTTTAACACCCGTATAATCCATGGCAACAGTTGAATCGGGATAGCTCAGCGGATTACCGGGATCGGTATCCCAATAGTATTCCTGCAGAAGGCTATATCCATCCCCGTCCGCATCAACGGAAGAATCCTGCTGGCCCAGCAATACCTCGCCCGCTTCCCATTGCTCGTTGATTCCGTTGCCATTGGGATCGATTTTTTCGCTGACATCCAATGCACAAAGGAAGGGGAAAAAGTCGGTCCATGGGTTGGTCCGCTTCTGGTAATAAAGGGAGCCCGATTCAGAGGTCAGCCACACCCGTTCTTCAATCGAGAAAACTTCTTCCAGACCGGCCGGCATTCGCATCAATTCTGAACCGAAGGGAGCCTCCCTTCCGGTCAAATAACTATAGCTGTAGAGAACACTGTCGTTGTTCCCGTAGCTGGTTGCCTGGAAGTTCTTCCATGCCGTTCGATTGGAGACCTCCGACTCGAAGTAGTAGTGGACGGATTGTGTTCTCCGGTGGGCCTCGATATGCGTCACTTCATAGGACAACTCAGGCGCTTCACCCTCTGGAACATCCAGCCGGAACAGGTGGACCGGTGCCGCTGAACTGCTTTGGAAGTTCCCGAGGTGAAGCATGAGTTGCTGGTCCGCATTCATGTGGATTCCCATGAAGGAAATGCTGTTGAACCGGGCGTCATCCCCGAGAATCCCGATGGGGTCCCTCAGCTTCCAGGTAGCATCCAGATTCAATCCGGGAAATCCTTCCAGCGTCTGCGGATTGAAGGTTGCGGGGGGCAACCCGGAAAGGTCGTAGACGTAAATATCCGGATCCCGCGTCGTGCTGCGCGGTGGCCCGGGGACAAAGAGGAGGTTGTCCCAGTAGGCAATCCCTCCGACATGCGACTTCAAGGAGGCCCCTGTCTCGTCATGCAGGACGAGTACACGCTCCAGGCGGTAATCCGTCAGGCTGATCTCAACCACCACACTGGGATAGGTGTAGGAAACTCCACTGATTGTCCGGTGGTACATGGAGAGATAGAGGCGCTTGTTTTCGACATCCCCGGCCATGCCCTGGACAACGTAACCGTCATTCAACAGGGGAAGCATGCGATGGTCCAATTCCAGCCCAGTATATACCGGATACTTTTCCGTTCCATCCGGATTGAACACGGTCTCGACAAGGCGCCGTTCCAGAGGATTGCCGCCCGCTTCCCCGTCCAGCCCAATATAGTTATGGAAGGCAGGAATACCGAAGTATTGTGATCCGTCGCGTATCAAAGGAACGGACAGGAAATAGTCGCTTAGAGCGTAATCATGTATTTGCACGGCCATTACATCGGCACTCAGCCAATCCGTGAAACTGGAACTTCCAGCCCGAGTTGCCCCGATTACCGGGGCCGAGGAACTAGTTAGTCGCCCCTTCCCGTCAGTTACCGACCCATGGGCCACCTGCTGACCGTCCAGCCATAGGTCGTGCTTGTGGAGGGAATTCCCACTATCGAAGGAATAGCGGTAGACCAACCGGTACCAGGTGCCCGGTTCGAGAGCGCCCGGCGCGATGATGTCGTGGGGAATTCCGCTCCCTTCCGTCCAAAACCGACCGGTTGGCCTGCCATCAACCAGAAAAAGCGACCACCCGCCCCCTCCCGACTCAGGTTCGTCACTGGCAATCACACGCTTGCCAGCCAGGTCCTCCGTCAACCGGATGAACGCCTCGACTGTGAAGGCAGCGGTCATCAAATCCTCTCCCGGGAAGCTCTCAAATACATAGGCACTATCGGTGCGAAATACCCCGTACAGCACATTGCCGAAGGCGTCTCCACTCGTTCCCCTGACAAGCTCGCCGTAACCAGGCTCCACCGTTGCCACCGGGTCTGCAGGGGTTACATTTACTGGCCGCATCTCCGGGTAAAATCCTTCAAAACGGTACAGCGTTTGCCCGGCCGGAAGGATCCATGCCGGCAGAAAACACGACCACAGAAACAGCAGGATACTTTTGTAACGCAAGATTGACAATTGAATTCCAGGCTGGCATTCGATGTCAAGCTTAGTACAATGAGGAAACGAAATGAGTAAGGCCTCTAATATGCGACCCTTGTCAGAATTCCCTTCAAGTGACCTTGCTTCGGTCAGCCATGTCCTGACGGACATAGATGACACCATGACAACGGATGGGCGTCTGCCGTCGACCAGTCTCCGGGCGATGGAGGAACTGGAAGCCAAAGGGGTCCACGTTATCCCGGTGACGGGGCGACCGGCAGGATGGTGTGACCACATTGCGCGCATGTGGCCGGTAGCAGCTGTTGTCGGAGAAAACGGGGCCCTGTACTTTTCCTACGACCGTTCGGCAAGAGAGATGCAAACCTGGTTTGCACGCGCGGAAAAAGCGACCGCGGATCGAGAGGCACTGGCCCTGCTGGCGGATAAAGTCCTCCGCGAGGTACCCGGTTCAGCGCTCGCGTCGGACCAGCCTTACCGGCTCACGGACCTTGCGGTGGATTTCTGCGAAGACGTCCCGCGTCTCAATGAGGTGGCCGTCGGCAGGATTGTCGATATCCTGACAGCTGGCGGCGCCACGACGAAGGTCAGTTCGATTCACGTCAATGCCTGGTTCGGCGAGCACGACAAGCTGACAACATCCCTGAGGTGCCTGCAGGACCTGTTTGAGATGGACGAGGCAAGTGCCCAGGCAACCGTGATCTTCTCGGGCGATTCCCCAAACGACGAGCCGATGTTCAAATTTTTCAGGAATTCCGTCGGGGTAGCCAACGTACGCAATTTCAGCTTGCGCCATCCACCTGGATGGGTCACCAAGAGCATGAGTGCGGAGGGATTTGCCGAGATGGCCTTTGCTATCCTTAACGCAAAAAGAAATCATCGGAATGGCTAAACAGCAATCATCGGGCGAAGAAGAACAATTCCAGGTACGCGCAGCCTGGTTGTATCACATGGAGGGCCTCACCCAGGGACAGATCGCGAAGCACCTGAATGTTACACGACTCAAGGTCAACCGGGCCCTGCAAGACGCGAGGAAGAACGGTATCATCCGTATCCAGATTAATTCGCCCTACTCCCCGTGCGCCCGACTGGAAGCGGCCTTCAAGGAACGATTCAAGCTCTCCGAAGTTTCCATCGTTCCAACCGTTTCCGACGACACCAAAATCCCGATGATTGTCGGGTCCCAACTGGGTCTTCACCTTTCCAAATTGCTCCAGGACCCCGCAATCAAGGTCTTCGGCATCGCCTGGGGCAGCGCCTTGCGATATGCCACCCAAGCCCTGGTCCCTTGCGATCGCCCCGACCTGGAGGTAGTCTGTACCATGGGCGGCCTGCCCCATGGGGCCAATGTCAACGGTTTTGAGATCACAACCCGCTTTGCGGAGCACTTTTCCGCCAAGCGGACTTATTTTACCGCCCCGCTGTACGCCAACACCAAGGACTCCCGCAACACCATCATGGTGCAAGGAGTCTTCCAGGAAATCCTCAGGATGATCCACCGGGCGGACGCCACCGCCACGAGTGTCGGCGACATGACCAATTCCATCATTATCCGCTACGGACTTCCCGAAAACGTGACCCGGCAGAGCCTGCTCGATGCGGGGGCTGTCGGTGAATTGATGGGCTTCTTCCTGGACAAGGACGGCAACCTGATCGACCACCCGATCAACGATTGCATTGTCGGCATAACGCCAGTGGACCTGAAGAAGATGCCGAACGCCATCCTCGCAGCCGGAGGCCTGACAAAGGTCCCCATCATTTCCGCCGTCCTCAAGATGGGCATTTTCGATACATTCCTGACCGACCAGCGGACCGCGGAAAGCGTACTCAAGCATTAACCGGGGCAAGCACCGAGGCAGCGTCCGTGTAGACGTAATGCCGGGCCATGGATGTAAAGGCTTCCACCTGTTCCTGTGCCCATTGCTCATTATGACCGAGCTCTCCCGCCAGCAGCGTTGCCGTGTCTCCAGCCGCCTCGATACTGGCCCTGGCATTCAGGAAGAGCGACCGGGTGCGCCGGGCAAGGACATCCTCCACTGTCATGGCCATTTCATTACGGGCATGCCAGATCACCTCCCCCTTCCGGTAAGGTAATTCAGGATGCAACAACGCGTCCATACCCGGCTCCGTCCGACAAAGATTCCTTACCCCAGCGGCGTCTGATCCGTAGACCTTCATGCTGTCCTCCGGAGCTGTTTCCTCCGTCCATCCATGGATCTTCAGGTTTTCCGTCGCACATTCCTTTTGCTCAAGCCCGCCGGACTTGATTGACATGTTGACCACATCTTCCGCCATCTTCCGGTAGGTGGTCCACTTTCCCCCGGTAACGGTTACCAATCCCGAATTGCCCACCAGGATAGTATGGTCCCGGGAGAGTTTGGATGTGCTCTTTGCCCCGGACGCGCGGACGAGGGGTCGCAGGCCGGCAAAGATGGAAAGGACATCGCTGTCAGAGGGATCCTTGGAAAGATACTTGCAGGCATGGGACATGACAAAATCGCGCTCTTCCTCCATTGCGACCGGCTCCAGGCTTGGTTGGTCAACCTGAATGTCAGTGGTACCAACCACCACGCAACCGTGCCACGGAATGGCAAACAAAACCCTGCCATCAGCTGTCTTGGGGACCATCAAGGCACAATTCCCCGGCAGGAATTCCCCCGGAAGGACGAAATGAATGCCTTGGCTGACGGTTACGATCGGGGCATGGTCCCGGTCGTCGAAATTCAAAAGCTCATCCACAAAAACCCCGGTTGCGTTTACAACAACACGGGCAGACAGTTCATACTCTTCCCCGCTCAAGGTATCCCTGGCAAGGATGCCGCTGACTCGGCCCGACTCCTTTATCAATCCCACACACTTCACGTAATTGAGGACATCGGCCCCCGCCTCCACTGCAGTCTGGGCAAGGTTAATGACCAACCGGGAATCATCGAACTGTCCGTCATGATAAACAACCCCGCCGCGCAATCCATCCGCCTCGATTGTCGGTATTTTGCGAACGGCCTCATCCCGGCCAACCATTCGGGATCGCCCGAATGAATATTTACCGGCCAGATGATCATACGCCTTCAGACCGACTCCATAATAAGGACCTTCCCACCAATTATAGCTGGGAATCATGAACTCAAGGTCATGAACCAAGTGTGGTGCGTTGCGGAGCATCAGGCCGCGCTCCTTGAGCGCATGCAGGACCAGGGATAAATTGCCTTGCTTGAGGTAACGGACACCTCCGTGCACCAGCTTCGTGCTCCGGCTGCTTGTTCCCTTGCCAAAGTCACCCTGCTCCACCAATAGCACCCGGAATCCCCGATTGCTGGCATCAACTGCCGTTCCAAGGCCTGTGGCCCCACCTCCGACAATTATCATGTCGTAGGGCGGCTTCCCGGCAGACAGGCCTTCTAGCATCACTTGTCTATTCATCGATTTCAAGGAGCGCCAGGCTCCATCTAAATTGCCAACGCTGATTCAAAATTACCAAAGTAAACCCATCCGCCCTCGTCCGGGCGGGAAGCCCGGGGCTCCCCGTGAAAGGGAAGCCCCGGCGAATTGTTCAGGCCGATGGCCCGTTTCTACATTCTCGATTCCCAGGAAGCTGTACCGTAATTGTACACCCAGGGATAGAATACATAGTTGCTGTACCACCAGGCACCCACGCCGAAGTCATAGGCCCAGATGTTCCCGGTGAAGGAGAACGGATTCACATACCACCATGTACCCAGGTCATAACTGTAGACCCATGGCGTGTCGGTCGTTGGTGATCCGCTCGTGGCCATCCAGCCGAAGAGAGGATCGAAGTGAACCCCGGTATCATCAACATAGCTGATGTGGATGAACTTCTTCGGCAGGTAGACGGAACCGTTGCCCGCGAAGGCAACTCCATCCTTGTCCGCTCCGGGTGAAGCCAGCAGGAACGAGCCGGACACCTCGAGGTGCAGGGCGAGTTCGCCGGTCAGGTCCGGGTTGCGGGTCAAGGCCATGCCCTGGTAGAGGTTGGCATTGGCAATTTCCTCGATGATCTGGACGAGATATCCGTGCTCATTGAAGAGCTTGATGTCGAAGTCGGTATCAATCCGCATATCCAGGCCATTCTTCTTGATGCTGCCATTCGAGCTACGGGCTGTCTGGACTGTGGCATCAACGAATGATGCGTCAACAGCCTTGTCCGCCGCGATTTTACCGAACACAACGATGGAACCGCCATCGGGCAGCCATGTCCCATCCGGGAACCAGTGGATCGGTCGGTCAGCAGCGAAGGTGCCACCCGTATCCCAGGTGAGATACCACCCGCTCAGGTTGACCAGGCGTCCGGACATGTTCACCAGTTCGACATATTGGTCGCCGAGTTCATCGTCAACCAACCCGTCGAGGTTGTAGTCGGTGGCCGTTTCAAGCACATCGGAATTAATCTCATTGATGATCACGTTGAGGTCACTGACCGCGACATCCTCCACCGTGAGGGTGGCGGAGCCGGGCAGTGCATAGGTGCCTCCGCGTGCTTCGAATGTTACCAACCGGTCGCCATCGAGGACACCATCGTCGACTGCATGGATGGCGAAGGTGGCCTGCGTGCTGCCTTCCGGAACAGTCACGGTGAGCGAATCGAGATCGATCTCATCCGGTGTGTAGCTCCCGTCGCCGTGCATCATGACCCCACTGGTAACCAAGCTGACATCGTATCCGCCCGAAGGGGCAGCAGTAGCCAGGGTGATGGTCCCGGTGGCCGCACTGGCGCCTGCCGATTCCAGAACGGTGGCTGGCTCAACGGTCAGTGTAATGACATTTTCCGGCTCAAAATAAGGCGTGCCGTCATACCAGACGCCCGGCGAGAAGAGGGTCTGGCCAGAGCCTGCAATATTGGAGTGCAGGTTGGCTTCCCTGTATTCACGGCCGTAATCAAACGGACCATCCTTGGACAGGATGTGCCATGAACCGGTTGTGTCCTTACCGTTGTGACCTTCCGGGAAGGTCGCCGTGATGGCGAGGACGTCATCCTGGATCAACGGCATGTTGATCAGGTCAACCGCCGCCCCAAATGGTGCATCCAGGAACGCAATCTCCGCGCGACTGTTGATATTGAACCCGAGACCATTCCCGCCGCCACTGGGCAGCTGGACGATGGCACCACCAAATGTGCCGATTGGTGTTCCGCCGCCGAAAACCAGGAGAACCTGGTTCGGGGCCAGGACGGTCCCGTCCGGGATCAAGTGGCGGTCAGCAAGGTCGTCACCAATACGCCAGCCGCTCATGTCAACCGGGTAATCACTCAAGTTGACGATTTCGATGTACTGGTCCTGGGTATTGTGGCGGCGGCCATCCCCGTTGGCATCACCAAAGAGGTCCTCATCCACGTTACCAGGAACAAGATTCTGGACTTCCATAATGACAACATTCGGCTTGGGGGTGACATTGGAAACCAGCACCCGGGCCTGTTCACGATTGTAGCCGGGTGCATCGACATAAAGGTCGACAATCTTCACACCGGTAAACTGACCGTCCTGGACAATCTCAACCGGAACCACCACGGAGGACTGCCCCTCTGGAATAGTAACCTCATTTGAAGGCATACTGAGGGAGGAAGCCGAGCGACTGTCAGAGGGTGTCAGGGTGAAGGTGACCCCACCGGCAGGCGCTGGTGATCCCAACGTCAAGGTCAACGGATTGGCAAGCCCTCCGCTTTCCGGTTCCGTCACTTCAGTGGCCTGGACGGCCACGTCCACGAAGTTCACCCCGGGTGTTCCATAAAGGCGAACTTCACCAATATGGTAGTCCTCGTTCCCGGCATTACCGGTCCCGGTCAACTGGACTTCCACAATCGAGCCATGGCCGATCAAGGGGAATTCCCAATCCCCGAAGAAACCGAGAATCAAGCGGTCATCCATGACCGCGGTAGTCACGGTATCCCTGGGGCCCAGGTAATAGGCGGGGACATTGTTACTGGAAGGCGCCTTGAACCCGCCAATTTCGATCCAGTCACCCCCGTCGATACGGGTACGGATGTAGAAATCGTCATCGGGTTCATTGCCGGCCCCAAATCCTGCCGCGATGGTCAGCTCGATCCGGAGGTTGCCATAGTTGGCAATATCAATGTTCGGAAACTTCAAACGGCAACTTTTGGCAATCATGTCTTCTGGCGGGTCGATAAACTCGTCGGCTCGCGGAAGGCCAGTTCCATCGAAGTCCATATCCTGCATACTGAAGACCCAGTCACCGACCAGGGTCCCACCGGCACGGACCTGCAATCCGTCCGAACCGATCTGGCGGCGGGCATTCATGTTGTTGCCGCCGTCGTCGCGACCGCCAATAACTTTGTATTTGCCGGGCTCCACGGTTGAGACATCAGGATTGTTTTCCGGAGTGGCGATGATCTCCCTGGCAGGGTCCTCGAAGTTCTCCATGAAGAGCAGTTGTTCTTCCTGGGCTGATAGGCTACCGGAAAACAACAGCGCGCCTCCGAGCAGCAAGTATAATTTATGGTGAGTTTGTTTATTCATGATTTGTCTTGGGTTAGGTTTTGTAGTGAATGTTTGAGTCTGTTAGAGATTCCATTTCACCCCGACGGTGAAGACGCGCTCGGTGTACTGCTTGAAGACCGGGAGCGATTCATGCTTGATGACCCGCACTACCGGTTCATTGGTCAGGTTAATGGCTTCAAAGAATACCTGCAGGGACGGCGTAATCTTGTAGCGTATGGTGAAATCCAGGCGGGCCGTGCCTTCCACATACTGGTCCCGGGAGTCAGCAGGGATTCCAAGCCGTTCATGTTGCTGAAGGGTGCCCCGACCCGCCGTGATGGAGTTCAGATACTCCCCGCGGTAGTTGTAGCTGAGCCGGGCAAAGAGGCCATGCTTGTCGTAATAGAGGGAGACATTGGCGGTCTTGTCCGGCTGCTTGAACAAGGGGACAATTTCTCCCACCCGCAGGTCCGTTAACAAGGTCGCCTCGGATCTAAACCAGGCGATGTTCGAATTGAATCCCAGCCCGTTCAGGAACGAGGGCAGGAAATTCAGCTGGCGGTCGAAGGTGATTTCCAACCCCATGAGTTCCCCCTTCCCGGAATTGCGGATCTGGGACAGGTTCCATGAGGACGAGTTGATGCCGGTTGAGGTGTATTTATCCGCATAGACAGCGGTCTCGTCATCGGGCCCCACCTCGTAACGGTTTTCCTCGTAAATGGGCCCGTCCAGATCCTTGTAGAACACGGCCGCTGAAAACACCCCGATGGGTTCAAGGTAGTAGTCGAAGGACAGGTCGTAGTTGACCGACTCCATCGGCACCAGGTCGAAGGCGGGAAGTTGCAGCGTAGTCCCGAAATTGGAACCGGATATACTGGGGATTTCCCTCGGAATGAGGTCCGTGAACTTTGGCCGGGCGATGGTCTTGGAGGCGGAGGCGCGCACAATCATGTTGTCCCCGATATTGCGGATGACGTGGAATGCCGGCAGGAAGTGGCTATAATCGCGCACGTTCGTCACCTGCTGGGAGAACCCCGCCTCCCCAAACTCCTCGTTTTGGGCCAGCAGTCTCCAGAAGCCCGGGCGGATGAACTTGATGGTCGGGGGCAGATCTTCATTGCGGGTCAGGATTTCCAGGTTGGTGAAAGTGTTCTCCGTCATCTCAACCCGTGCCCCGAAAATGAATTTCCACTTCTTCCAGTCGATGGTCTGCTGAAAGTAATAGGCTGACACATCCTCGGTCGCGTCATAATTCAGGCGGACCCGGGAAGTGAAGTTATCATTGAGGTGGTTAGCATTCTGGTTAAAAACAGCCCCGTAGGACTCCGGGTCCTGCATAAAGGCCAATGTGTTCTCCTCATGGAAAGAGGGGCCGAACCGCAAGCCCTCGCCAAAGTTGTCCTCAAAGCCCTCGATCTCACCCCCGTCAAAGAATTCGTCCTCAAGGGATGCCTGCCGGTTGATGTTGGGCCAGAAGTCCGGATCCAAGCTGCCGGCCCCGTCGAGCCCGTACTCGTTCTGATTCACCTTGTAGCTCTTATCCCTTTCATCCTGGGCATAACCCACTTTAATCGTCCAGACGGACTTGCCGACTTCAAGCTGCTTCTCCAGGTTCGCTGTATAGCCTTTGCGCTCGTCGACACTCTCGAACAGGTTGTTCAAAAGGATGCCGTAACCGATATTAGACGTTGTGGGTTCCTTCATCTTGAAGGATATCTTGTTGAACAGGGCCGGGCTTTCCCTGGCATCAAGGATGTAGGGATTCTGGTAGTCGGGACCCGCCAGAGGAAAGCCACCTGTCCCGGTCACGCCGCCCCCGTCATCTCCGTCGAGGGAGAACTGCAGTTGGTAGCGATCGGAATCCTGGGAAGCTTCAGAGGAGTACACCGTCCAGTCAAACTTGATGTCCTTCCACAAGGTGTGCTCCCCGCCAAAGTTCAGGGTGTCAATCTTGTCGTTCTTGACACGGTGATTGAAATAGCGACGCAGGGTCATGCCCCAAAGGCCGCCTTTGGTGAACAACCGCAATTCAGGATCATATTCCAACTCGCCATACGCGATGGCTTCGTTGTAGGTCAGGGCTGCATTGAAATTAGGCGGGCCAAGGGCAAGGCGCTTGGCAACGAATGGATCATTCACATCCAGCCCCAGCTCCTCAGCGATGGGCAAGGTGAGAAACGTCTCTCCGGAATAAAACTGGGCCAGGCTCTGCGTGTTCTGGTCGAAGATGTGCTCCCGCGCGATGTCATCAAACTTGTTGGTGCTCATGGAGGCGTAGACCTCGTGGTTGTCATTGAACCTTAGCTCAAGCCGGGCGGAACCGCCGGTGCGTTCCCGGTCAATATTGAAATTACGCTTGGCCAGGTTATCGAGCGTGAAGCCCCATGGCCGCTCTTCCCCGGGGTCCGTCAGGAACGGGTAATCCTTGTCCACAATCCAGCCCCAGGTCACAGTGTCTGATCCAAGGAAGTCTTCGCTCTGGTTGACGGAAATCTGGAAGCCGATGGCAAATTCATCACTCAACCAGTTAAGCCCTTCCCGTTCCCCTTTTTCCCAAAAGTCGCCGTAGGTAACCGCGTAACGCCAACTGTCTTCATCTTCGGCAATCTCCCGCCGGGTATAGGCCCCTTCGATGGAGCCGTACCGCTCCCCGCGGTCGAGGGCGCTCCGGGTGATCATGTTCACCGTGCCGGCAATCACGTTCGCGCTTTGGGATGGCAACCAGGTCTTGGATAGCTCGATGCGCTCCAACTGGTCCACCGTGATGACGTTCAAGTTCACTTGCCGTCCGTCCTCCTCCGGCGTGGCCAGGTTGACCCCGTCAATTTGAATATTGCTCAAGTCCGGTGACCCGCCGCGGATCAAGACAAAGGAGCCCTCCCCCTGGTCGCTTTCAACCGTCACCCCTGCTACCCGCTGCAGGGCTTCCGCCGGATTCCGGTCGGTGAACTGCCCAAAGGCGTCCGAGGCAATCACTTCCCGGAAGTCGACCGCGGATCGGCGGATGTCGAGGCTCTTGGCAGCACCAATCAAGGAACCCTCCACTACGAACTCTTCCAAATCAAAGACATGCTCCTCAGTGATGGTGAAATTGGCCACCTTCTCTTCGTAGTCAGCGTTGATGACCACTTCATTGCGGATTGAAGGCCGGCCGGACACCTGGGCCACGACCACGTATTCCCCGGGATCGACTCCAATCAACCGGTAGTAGCCCCGGCGGTCGGTCACCGTTTCCACATCTGTGCCCATGATGCTGACCCGGGCCGACTCCAGGTAAATGTCGTTCACGCCATCATATACCCGGCCCGAAATGGTTGCTGACCATGAGACAGGTGCGGCCGTGAGGAGAAGGAAAATGGAGAAAGTTAAAGAACGCCTTTTATACAAATGCAAAGAGCTCATAACATTTGTAATATCATGGCCAGCTGTGACTTCAAGGAAAAACTTAACCGTAAATTGTCAGGAAATCAGGGAATCCACCTAGCTTCGGAGAAGTCATAGTAGGTTCTAACCTCGTCCGCAGGTAGCTGGAAATATACCCAAGAGCCGGATTCCGCCCTGTAAGCGTAAGGATAAAGGGTTGTAGAGGAAAACCACCAGCCCAGGTCCTCGTCCCAGAACCACACCCCTTCTTCGCTCGGGCGGGAGAAAAGAAATCCGTGCATGGGGCTGTAAAGGTAGGACTGATCGAGATGGAAAAGCCACCCGAGCCATTGTGAATCGATCCAGCCGGGAACATCTGTATCCTCTGCTAACCAAGCGTAATCAACCTGCCGGGGTACAAAATCCGCGATCAGGAGAAGGTGGTCTGATTCCCGGGCATCAGCCGCAAGAAGCCCATTTTGCTCCAGAAACTCAGCAGGCATGCTTTGGGTATCGACAACGTAGGCTTTCCGCCTGGTGAGGCGGCTCTGCTGGTAAAAGATGTAGTCCAGTCGCTGGGTGGATGTGGTGGTTCTCCATGTGTAAAGCCGGGGAGGATCCGGATGTGTGTGGCGCGGGGCAACATCGACCAGTGGAAGCCGGTAATCGTCCGTCCAGTAATTCAGGTCCTGCAATTGAGGATCGGCGAAGGTACCAGTACGGGGGGAGGCCAACTCAAGCTTGGGGGAATTGGCGTTGAGGTCTCCGGTCAGGAAGAGGGTGAATTCCGTCTCGGGGGCATCCGGCCTTGAGCCATTGAGGAGGCTGCGCAAGAGCAACATGAAGCTTCTGGTCTCATTCAGCCGGGAGGTCTGGTTCTCAACATGGGCAGGGGTATGGGCGTTCAGGATAACGGCATCGAATCCCCACACCGGTTCTGTCTGCACCAGGACAACCAGGTTGCCATTGATCGACCATGAATTGAGGATTGGAAAACGGCTGACCGTTATACAGTCACTCTGTTTCGCCGCGTACCACTGGCCCTGGGAGAGCGGGATCCACTTGCTGACAAAGTTCTGCGCCCAAGCGGTTGAGGCATCGTACAATTCCTGGAAATTGATAATGTCCGGTTTGGTTGCAGTCAGGATACGGCCGAAGGCGTCCTCCTTCCCGGGATCCATCGGTCCATTCACGAGGACATTCCATGAGGCGATCCGGATGTCATCAGGATCCTCCTTATCGAGGCTATCCAAAGGAGCTGCCGGTCGAATATGGTAGGGAACATCGACCTGATAGGTGCTACCGAAATCCGGGGCAAAGTCGGCGACACGGTTGCGCAAAAGGATTCCCAGACGCCCCCCGGGTACGAGACCGCGCAAGGCCTCCAAGGGAACAAGAACTTCAAACTCAGCGCTGGCGGGATGCGTCCTGAAGTCGTTCAACCCGTTTGGGAAAAAATCGGCGATTACCTCGGCTGCTGGCAGGCTATCGCCTTCGGGAAAATAAACGCCCTCGGCCGGGAAAAAACGCAGGTCGTCCTGCACCACATCGAAATTCAGCATTAGGTCTGCCCCAAGCCCGCCGAATGCCGTTCCCGTTCCCAGGTTGCCGTCCACATCCAGGTAGATCTTCAGATTCGAGCTGCTGAGGACCTGCGGTTCAGCAAGGCGAATGTAGATCGACAAGCCGTCGGCTGAAACATAGCCGCCAAGCGTCACAAAATCGATCGTACCCGAAGGAGCATCGCCCGCCGGATCATGATGGAGATCCTTCGCATGTATCCAGTCCGTAAATACACCATCGACCTTGATCCCGATATTGGGAGTCCCTTGCGTGGCCCACGCTGAGACGAGTACCACCATCGTGACAAGGGACCTATGTGCTATATTACTCGCCACCCCGGTTACCCCAAACAGGTAAAAGGGTGTAGAATTGAGGCTCACCCGGCTCCATCCGCTCAATATGGTCCGCAGCCAATTTGGACAATTCCTCAACGATGACTGGATTGCCCTGCGCAATGTCATGCTTCTCCGAGGGATCCATCTCAAGATTAAAGAGAAGCGGAGGATCGTGCTCCTCGGCAGGAACACGGGAATACCCGTCCCATGTCGAGAAATGGGCTTTGTAGATGCCTTTACGAACCGCATATAATTCATTTCCCCTGTAGTAGAAGTAGGTATCCCGTGGACTGGCTTTGTTCCGCAGGAAACCATCCCGCATATCGATCCCGTCTATTATGCGATCCGGCGGGACAGCCGCCCCGGTCAATCCGGCCAGTGTCGGAAGCAGGTCCATCGTCGAGACCATTCCATGGTGAACCGAGCCAGCCGGAATCTTCCCCGGCCACCAGGCGATGGCAGGCACCCGAAAGCCGCCTTCCCAGCATCCACCCTTTCCGTCGCGCAACAATCCCCCGGAGCCGCCGTTGACTTGCATCCTCAGCCACGGCCCATTGTCACTGGTGAAGAGGATCAGGGTCTTTTTATCAATGCCAGCCTCCCTGAGCGCGCGAACAATTTCCCCGACGCCCAAATCGATTTCCTCCACCGTGTCGCCGTATCGGCCCCTCGGGCTCTTGCCCTCAAAATCCTTCGAGGCGAACAGCGGTACGTGTGGCATCGTATGGGGCAAATAGAGGAGGAATGGCTCATCCTTGTGCCGATCGATAAACTGGACCGCTTCCTCCGCGTACCGCTTTGTCAAGGTGTGCTGCTCAACCGGGCGCTCGATGATGCTGCGATTGCGGTAGAGCGGTATGTCGTACCATCCGGGATCCGCGTCAGGATTCATGCTGGCCTCGTAGCGGACGCGACCCTCCTCGATATTCATGTCATTCGAGTAGAGAAGCCCATAGTAATAATCAAACCCCTGGCTGTTAGGTACATGTTCCTCCCCGACTCCAAGATGCCATTTGCCAACACATCCAGTGGCATACCCTGCTTCCTTCAGGACCTCTGCAATGGTGACTTCCCCAGCCACCAGACCGCCTTCATGATGGGGGTAAAGGACGCGGCGCTTGGCGTCTCCGCTCATGCCACTCCGGATAGGCAGCCGCCCGGTAAGTAACGCCGCCCGGCTTGGGGTACAGACAGACGAGGCAACATAGAAACTGGTCAGCTTCATCCCCTCGCTGGCCAGCCGATCCAGATGAGGCGTGCGAATCGTCGGGTGACCGAAACACCCCAGATCCCCATAGCCGAGGTCATCGGCGAAAATGATAATGAAATTCGGTTTGCCGTCGTCGTTCCCGGCCGCCTGGTCACCTGTTAATGGAACGCCCGCCAGCAAATGAACAATGATGGCCAGACCAATGCCTCTCTTCAATTTCCTCATGATTCTTTAACCCCTCCTATTCCTCCCCATCTTTCTATACAAATGTTTAAATGGGTCAACATTTGTTTAGCGCATAGTGAGCCAGGCGCCCGACGGCTTCCAACACCTGCAATGGATAGAAATGGAGTGCCTGCGCACCCCCAAGGAAAGAGGCAAACCGCGCTTACTTCAACTTGCCCGGCTTAATCTTGGCCTGTGCGGCTTCATTCCGCTTGCCCTTCTTGATCCTGTCCGAGGAAGCGGATTCAAAGCTCACTGCCGCTTCCGGAGCGGGCGCGTTGCGGGCCAGGCGCAGGCCGATCTGCCCGTCGTCCGTCGACAAAATAGAGGCCTGCTCAAGACTGTTGAAAGTGGCTTCGACAAGCGTGGTGCTTCCGAGATAGGCCCCACCTGCAGCAAAGCGGAGGGCATCAGAGGGGCCTTCCAAAATCCACTCCTTGATGTTTCCTGACATGTCGTAAATCCCCAGCTCATTCGGCAACAAGCTCCCGGCAGCCCATGCTCCATAGTCTGACGGGGCAGGAAAAATCGGGCAATCCGAGCCCAGGGAGGTGGAGACATAGCGGGCCACATCCGCGGCCGTGTTGCTCCCGCTGTAGGTGTAGCCCTGACTCAATTGGCCACCGTTGGCGGCATAGTACCATTCGTCGAGGGTAGCCAAACGGTAGCCGTCAGCATCGGTCTTAACAAAGAGGAGGGATGGAACAACGTCACCGGCTACATATGGGGTCGTGAAGCCAGCATCGGTATAATAAACCTGTGTCAAACCCTCCTTTTCGCTCCGCGCGTTACACCACTTGACGGCATCATACCAGTTCAGCAGGTTGACCGGGTGGACCGCGTTGACGCAGGTACTGGTATTCCAGTTTCCCCCGCCATTATTGGAAAAGCTGTAACCGCTTCCGGAAGACAACGCCCAGTTGTAGACGCCATCCCACAATTCCTGGGTCACTTCAAAGCGGCCAATCTGGAAATCGCTGACCGTGACATCCGTACCGTCAACATCAACCGTTCCACCCTGGACGGAGACAAACTCAGGGGACGTATCATCCTCCTTGACGCGAAAGAATTCTTTGGACCCGGTAACATCATAGGTTCCCGACAGGGCCGTGGACCAGCTGGTCAAGTCGGGACTATTTTCCAGGCGGACGTGGGCCGGGCTTCCGGCCGCTCGGTTAACCAGGATGACATTGGTGAAGGTCACTGTCCCGCCCGTTGGGGTGAGGGTGGCCCGGTAGTAAACCGGTGACCCGTCTGAGGCTACAAGTCCAGGTGTGCCCGCTGACCAGGAGGAGCCATCCGAACTTGATTGAAATTCAACAACCAGGTTGGTGGCCATTAAAACAGGAGTGAGACAAAGGAGACCCAGGGAACTCGCAATCCATTCAGCAACAAACTTTCGCATTACACACATATTGCTAGGGAAACCCCAAGTCACAGGACAAGCCTATTCACCCGAGGACAAAAATTTATTCATATTTGACAATTGCCGCGAAATCCCCGCAATTCTCCAATCTTTGGGGTCATCGGGGCGTAGCTCAGCCTGGTAGAGCGCTTGCTTTGGGAGCAAGAAGTCGTCGGTTCGAATCCGGCCGCCCCGACCACGCTTCGCACTTGTAGATTACCCCGTGATTAGAATCAGGGTAAATTGGCCCTTCCGAGAATGGCCCACAAGGCACGTCGGAGGAAGGCTAGAGCGAAGCGTGCCCTGCGTAGCGCAGCGAAGCACGGGCAACCCCGCAGGACTAAGCTTGTCAAACGGTCGATCCGCGCCATAGCCTATAGACCACGATGGCGAAATCGAAGGGAACGATTGGCATTTTGACGGCAGGAGGGGATTGCCCGGGGCTGAACGCGGTCATCCGGGGGGTCAGCAAAGCGGCCATGCACTATGGATGGAAGGTCCTTGGCATCCAGGATGGCTTTCGCGGGCTGGTAGAAAACCGGATGATCCCCATCGAAAACATCAATGTCAGCGGCATCCTGACCCAGGGCGGGACCTTTCTTGGCAGCAGCCGTGACAAGCCGCACAAGATGCCAATGGGCGACAAGGTCATGGACATGACGGACGTGGCCGTGGCCAATTACAACCGCCAGCGCATCGACTGCCTGGTCTGCCTTGGCGGCAACGGCACCCAAAAGAACGCCTACCGCCTGCAAAAGGCGGGAATGAACGTCATCACCCTGCCCAAGACGATTGACAATGATGTCGCCGGGACGGACATCACCTTCGGGTTTGATTCCGCCATGGCGATTGCCACCAACGCCATCGACCAGCTTCACACCACGGCCACCAGCCACCACCGGATCATCCTATGCGAGATCATGGGGCACGATGCCGGTTGGCTCTGCCTCGGGGCGGGCATTGCCGGAGGGGCGGACGTCATCCTGATCCCCGAGATTCCCTACAAGCTTGATGTGGTTGCGGAGAGTATCCTCAACCGCCGCCGCACCGGAAAGCGCTTTTCCATCATCGCCGTTGCCGAAGGGGTCCATCCCCATGACCCGAACCAGAACGGCAAGCCTTCAAAGAAGAAAAAATCCCCCAAGGAAGTTGAATTGATGGAGCATGCCAAGAACAGCGGGGTCCACTTGGTCCAGGAACCGGTGGCCAGCCGCATTGCCCGCGAGCTGCAGGGCCTGACCGGCGTAGAGGCGCGGGTCACGTCACTCGGTCATGTCCAGCGTGGCGGAACCCCGACTCCCTTTGACCGGCTTCTCTGCACGCGCCTGGGAACCAAGGTGGGCGAGCTTCTGGACCAGAAGCATTTCAACGTTCTTGTCGCTTTCAAGGGCAACCGCTGTGTGCCGGTTCCATTGGAAGAAGTTGCCGGCAAGAAAAGGATCGTACCCGTCGACCATCCATGGATCGCAACCGCCCGCCTGGTCGAGACCTGCCTCGGGGACATCGTCGTTTAGGATACCGAATCAAGCCTTCAGCTTGATAACCTCTTCTGCAATCTGAACCGCATTGAGCGCCGCTCCCTTGAGCAATTGATCGCCCACGACGAAAAAGGCCAGGCCGTTGTCGAGCGCTGAATCAATCCGCAGCCGCCCTACCCCGCACTTATCCTTGCCGGAATACTGCAGCGGCGTCGGGTAGACATTGTTGGCCGGATCGTCGCACAACTCCGCTCCCTCAAAGGAACGCACCGCCTCGCGGGCCGCTTCCAGATCAACCGGCCGTTCAAACTCCGCATGGACGGCAATTGCGTGGGCCCGCATGACCGGTACCCGGACGCAGGTGGTGCTGGCGCCCAATGTGGGCAGCGACATGATCTTGCGGCTTTCATTGAGCATCTTGTGCTCTTCCTTGGTGTAGCCGTCGCCGAAAAATACATCCACATGCGGAAAGAGGTTGAAGGCAATCGGGTGGGCGTAATTTTCCGGGGGGCACTCTGTACCCTCATACCAGGCCCGCAGTTGCTTATCCAGTTCCTCCATCCCGGCAACCCCACTCCCGGAAACCGCCTGGTAGGTACAGGCGACGAAGCGCTTGACGCCAAACGCCAGGTGCAGCGGGTGCAATCCCATCAGGGTAATGGCCGTCGAACAGTTCGGGTTGGCGATGATGCCCTTATGCCCGGCCACCGCCTCGGCGTTGATTTCCGGAATCACCAGGGGCACCTCGGGATCCATGCGGAAAGCGGAGCTGTTGTCGACAACCACACAACCACGCGCGGCCGCCTCGGGAGCGAGCGTTTTGGTAATCGTGGCCCCCGCGCTGAAGAGCGCGATGTCCATCCCGTCAAACGCTTCGGGCCGGGCTTCCTCAATAACGAAGGTTTTGTCCTCGAAGCGGATTTCCTTGCCTGCCGAACGCCCGGAGGCCAATAACTTGAGCGAGGAGAAAGGGATTCCCCGCTCATGCACCAATCGAATGAGCTCCTGGCCAACCGCTCCGGTTGCGCCGACTATGCCAATTGAAACTGCCATTTTCCAGTGACTGATTTGAATGCTTATCTCGCCTGCCTCGAAGGACATGCCCTGAAACGAACGGACCATGTCCTACTGGCCTCGCTTGGCGAGAAAATTCTACACCACTGGCAGGGAAGCAACCGCATTTCGAGCTATCCGATTTCCTTCAGCAAGCGTCCCCTCTCCTGTCAGGAGGGCTCTTTTGGAACCCCATGGGGACTGCATGTCATTGCGGCCAAGCATGGCCACGATGCACCACCGGGAATGGTCTTCAAAGGACGGGTTGCCATCGGCGAACGCTGGCAGGACATGGAACCGGATACGGAGGACCGGAGCCTGGTGACCACCCGTATCCTGCGCCTCCGCGGCCTGGAACCGGGCCTCAATGCCGGCCCGGGGGTCGATTCCTTCGAGCGCTACATCTACATCCACGGGACCAATCACCCGGAACAGTTTCCTGAAAACATATCCGCGGGCTGCATCCTGATGCTGGATGAGCCCCTGATGGAGCTTTTCGAGGCCGTCCCGGAGGGAAGCCATGTTTTCATCAGCCCGCCGGATCAATCTTTCGCGGGATAAACCCGCTCCCTACGTAGCGAGCACCTTTATGGTGCGACAGGCACCACGTTCCGCGTCCCGCGGACCAATCCATTGATTGGATTGCCAACCACTCTGGAACAAGTAACCTGATACCATGCGCCTCAGCGTCCTTGATCTCTATACCATCGGGATTGGCCCGTCCTCTTCGCATACGGTCGGGCCGATGCGGGCCGCTGCACAGTTCGCCGCAAACGTGGCCGGGCAGTCGCCAAACCGCATCAAGGTTGAGCTATTCGGCTCCCTGGCCATGACCGGGCGCGGTCACGGGACCCATCTGGCTATTGTGGCCGGACTCTCAGGTGAGTTGCCGGAGAGCGTCGACCCAAAACAACTGCCAAAAATCTGGAAGACCATCGAAGCCAGCTATGCCCTGCCCCTGGCAGGCAAATCCCCGTTTACCTTCAATCCGGAGACGGACCTTGTTTTCAACCGACGCAAGGTACTGCCCTTCCATCCGAACGGCATGCAGTTCACGGCCGTTGATGAAAGGGGAAAGGAACTGGCCGTTGAAACGCTCTACTCAGTCGGGGGCGGATTTGTCGTTCGTGAGTCGGATCCGCCGGCAGAAGTCCGCCCCTGCGCCTTTCCCTTTACGACAGGAGAAGAATTGCTCGAGTGGACCGAAAAGTGCCCCTTGCCGGTTTCGGGGATTGTCCGGGAAAACGAGGCCGCATGGCGGCCGGCCGATGAGACCTGCCAGCGCCTCGATGCCATTTGGTCCGCCATGCAGGGCTGTGTTGATGCCGGACTGCACGCGGATGGTTCCTTGCCGGGTGGCTTGAAGGTGCCCCGGCGTGCTCCCGGCCTATACCAAAAACTTTGCGAACGCCCGGAATCCGCCCTGCGCGATTCCCTGACCATCCTCGACTGGGTCGATGTCTACGCCATCGCGGTTAACGAGGAAAATGCCTGCGGCGGGCGCGTGGTCACAGCCCCCACCAACGGGGCTGCCGGGATTATCCCTGCCGTCATGCACTATTGCGATCGCTTCCTCTCCGCGCCGACCAAGGACTGGCATCGCGACTTTCTCCTGACCGCCGGGGCCATTGGCCTGCTGTTCAAGGAAAACGCCTCCATCAGTGGAGCCGATGTCGGCTGCCAGGGAGAAGTTGGCGTGGCCTGCTCCATGGCCGCGGGTGCGCTGGCGGAATTCATGGGCGGCTCGCCCTTGCAAGTGGAGAACGCCGCCGAGATCGGCATGGAACACAACCTCGGACTGACCTGTGATCCGGTCGGCGGACTGGTGCAGA
Organism: Puniceicoccaceae bacterium; assembly: GCA_040830445.1. Taxonomy (GTDB): domain Bacteria; phylum Verrucomicrobiota; class Verrucomicrobiia; order Opitutales; family Oceanipulchritudinaceae; genus Oceanipulchritudo. The sequence continues at coordinate 8,147 of JBFOLZ010000089.1, read as the reverse complement.
TTCCCTGTATCGAGCGCAATGCCATGGGTGCGGTCAAGGCCATCAATGCCGCCCGCATAGCCGTGCGCGGCGACGGACAGCACTCCGTCAGCCTCGATGCCGTCATCCGTACCATGCGGGAAACCGGCAAGGACATGCGCCGCAAATACAAGGAAACCTCCCGCGGTGGTCTGGCGGTAAATGTGGTTGAGTGCTGAGCCAGCTACAGGCGGGACGCCTGTAGTCCACTGAAGTACATGCCTCTGGCCTAGCTACAGGCGGGACGCCTGTAGTCCGTTGGCGTACAGGCCTCCGGCCTGTCCTACCTTCCATCGACTGGGCGCTAAAGCCCAGAGGACTACAGGCATCTTGCCTGTAGATCCTAAAACCGGTACCCCGCAGTCAACTGCCAGCGCCGGCCGGAGCCCTGGAGAATAAGGGTACTGGCGGAAAAGACCGGCTCCTGCCCGATCCAGTAATCCTCGTCGAACAGGTTCTCGACGTGCAAACGGGCCCACCAGTTGCCGGCGTCGTAACGTAACTGCGCTCCCCAGAGGACATAGCCCGGAATGTGCAGGGCACGCTGCATGTCATGGTAGTAACCGTCCCGCCAAATGGGTCCGCCGGCCAGCTGCCAACCCTCGGCAAATTCCCAGGCCGCATACAGGTGGGCGGAGACCTCCGGCAATCCGGCAAAGACCATTTCCGGGTTGTCGGGTGCGGAGCGGCCACCGGTGGCGTTGAGAATACCCCCGTTCAAAGCCCAGCCCTCCTCGGTTTGGGGAAGGGCCCCAAATCCAAGGACATCACTGCGCAAATAAACCCGCTGGGCGGTGAAGGCACCCATCAGGGTGAAGGTTTCCACCGGCGACCAGGTCACCTCCACCTCAAGGCCCTTGGCCCGCAGCGGACGCGCGGAAGCATCGCGGGTGGAAAAGGTCGCCTGGTCCCAATGATAGATACTCACCGAGGCATAGAGCGTGTCATCGAGCAGGCTGGTCTTGATACCGCCTTCAAAGAGCTCCACGTCGGTAAAGCTGTCCGGCCCGGAAACCGTTCCCCCGTCACCCGGGGCAAGGGCCTTGCCGAGCTGGAGCGCTCCATAGACATAGACGCCCGGCATGACCTCAAGATGCGGATTGAGGTGGACCTGCCAGAGGAATTCATCCCCGTCCTTGGCGCTGGACTCCCGCTGGGCATCCGAGACCCGGTCGACTTGCGGCGGCAGGGCCACATCGTAGAAGGCCTCCTCGACCCGGCCCCCGTAGTAAAGTTTGAAACGATCGCCGGCCTGCAAAACCCCACTCGTGTAGAGGGCAGCCTGGGTCAGTTCCGAATCCAGGCTCGCGGTGCCGAAACTGGACCAGAAATTCAGCCCGTCCGGTCCATCCGCTCCGCCGGCACGAATGAGACTGTTACCGCTGATCGTTTCGCGGGTCAGGTCACGCCGCGAGAAGGGCTCCGCGTCGAAGTCCTGCAGGACATGGGCATCCGTGTAACGCAGGTCCAGGCCGACCGAGAAACGGTTCTCCGGACTGGCAATGAATCCCTGGTACTCCGTCTTTCCCTGCAGGACCAGTTGGTCATGCTTGAAGGCAAATCCATAAGAGGAAATCTTCTCCGTCAGGAGTCGTTCCATGAAAAAGCGTGTTACCAGCCGGCTGTCGTTGTCGAGGCGCGTTTCCAGGTCAGCAAAGGCAATGTAATCCCGCGAGTCCGCCTTGTCGTCGGGATCAGCCAGGACCCGATCCTTTTGTAGCGTCTCAGTCAATACACTTCCCCCGGCGGCAAAGTACTCCGGGGTGTAGACGTAGGCGTCCTGCACCTGGCGGTCGACCTGCCCAAGATATTCAACCGCATCGCCATAACCCCAGGCGGCAAAGCCGGGCACTTCGGATATCGGCAGTGGCGTCAGCAATTCCTCGACCACGGAGAGGTCATTGAGGTTGTGCAGAGTATCCAGCAAGGCCGGATCAATCCGCTCCCGGGCCAGGTCGCCGGGAATGGCCAGCGCGAAAAGCCCCGGATTGACGGAGAAGGTATAAGGAAAGGCCACCAACGGACGAACCACTTCACCTCCCCACTGGGATGACGTTAACTGAGCCGGTTCCCCAATGACGTAGCTGTAGTCCTCAAGCAGTTCCCGGGTCGGCCGGTTGATGCCCGGCACCTCGCTGCTCTGGAAATCGTAGATTTCTCCACCGACAAAGAGGCGATTGCGCTCGGAAAGCTTCATCTTCACCGAGGCGTAGAAGGAATCGAAGTCATGGGGGACATTTTCGTAATAACGGTCGGACCGATGGTGCGTGTAGGAGATCCGATAAGCAGCCGGCTTGCCCAGCAGCATCAACGGAGCGCCATAATCCAGGTGCAGCTCCCGCTGGTCCCATGAACCGATTTCCAGTTCAACGGATCCTCTTGCCTTGTCGAAATAGGGACTTTTGGGCCGCTGGTTGACGGCTCCCCCGACGAGTGTCGGGCTCATCGAGGCCGGGACCGGCCCCTTGATGATCTCGAGGCCATCCAAGGCCCCGAAACTCATCGGCATCTCATTGCGCTGGTAGGCACGCAGCATGCCGTTGAAGTAAGTACCCGCGCGTGTCCCGCGGAGAAAGGCCGACCCCGCAAGGCCGAAGTAATTCAGCCGCTGGGTACCCGCCCCGAAGCGATCGAGCGACTCATAGGAGTCAATCTGGAGGAGCTCCCGCAGCTCCGGCGACAACACCGTCACGGCACGGGGAATCTCCAGCACCGTCTGGCCATCCCCGAAGAAGGAGTCCAGTCGCATGCTGAGCGGTGAGAGCGTTTCCGGTTGGGTCTGGGCGGTTTCCTCGACGATAAACGCCTCCAGCTCATGCACAACATGGCTTTCCTCGCTATCTCCTCGAAGGCTGGTTGCTGCTAACAGCCCCATGGCCCAGACAGGCCATAGTTTGATCGATTTCATGCAGTTTTCGTTTGAGGATAAGAACACTTCAATGATCAGTGAACCATTGAAGAGTCCGCACAGTGGCGAATTCGAAACGGATTTCAACCAGCTTTTTGGAAAAGATAGTGGGAAACCATCCATTCCTTTCCGTTACGGTAACGGAAGAGCTCGCTGCAGGCCATATAGAACATCCGCCAGCGCTGGATCCAGAGACGGGCGGCCTCCGGTGAGCCATAGGTCTCCTCGAAAAGGGGCAGAAGCTCCTTTTCCACGGCATCCTGCTTCTCCAGCCAGGCCTCCAGGGTCTTGCTGTAATGGACCCCGTTGACACGCCAATGCTGCTCGATCGTCAGGTCATCCTGGAAGCGGAGCAGGAGGTCGTCACTGGGCATCGTGCCACCGGTAAAGAAGTAGTTGGCCATCCAGTCATCGGGGTCGCCGGTATCATCGAAGTGGTAGGCGAAATGACGATGCGTGAAGATGTGGACAAACAGCTTGCCTCCCGGATTGAGCCAGGAATGGATGCGCTGCAACAGCTCCTGGTAGTTCTTCATGTGCTCGAACATTTCCACAGAGACCACACGGTCAAAACTGCCCTCCGGCTGGAAGCTATTCATGTCGGCGGTGATGACCTCGACGTTGTCCAGTCCACGCTCCTTGGCCCGATCGAGGATAAAGGCGCGCTGGGTCCGCGAGTTGGAGACGGCGGTCACGGTTGCCTCCGGGTAGTGCTGGGCCATCCACAGGGTGAGGCTCCCCCACCCGCACCCGAGTTCCAGGATGCGCTGTCCATTGGCCAGTCCGGCCCGCTTGCAACTGAGCTCGAGCATGGCCGCTTCACTTTCCTCCAGTGTTGTCGAGGACGACTCCCACCAGCCACAGCTGTACTTCAGGCAGGGGCCAAGCACCTTGAGGAAGTAGTCCGTCGGCAGCTCGTAGTGTTGCTCATTGGCCTTGTCGGTTTCAATGGCCACCGGGCTGGCCTTCAGCTCCTCGACAAAGGCATTGATACTTTCCTCCTTGCCCTCCCTCTGCTCCTTGCGGAGCCGCTGAGCCAGCAAGCGGCGCATGCCAATGCGGATGAGAAAGTCGGGAAGAAGGCGTTTGTCGGCTAAGTGTACAAGATTCATTATGTCGTTACTCCGTTTTTCCAGAAAGGATGTCTGTCTTGGCCTGCTGGATGGACTCCTGCCGTTCCCTGTCGATCGGTGTAAGCAGGAAAACAAAACTTGCCAGAACAAAAAGGCTGCCGACCCCGGCGCCAAACAACCAGGCAAGGTTGCGCCCGGTCTGCTCGCTTTGCTCCGCGAGGGACTCCTCATAACCAATCAGGCTGAGAAGGATACCGGACAGACCAAGGGTGACCGAGCGGGCCACCTTTTGCCCCATCCGCCAGAAGCCGAAGTAGATCCCCTCGCGGTCCTCCCGGTTGCGGACAAAGTCCTCGTCGGCAATGTCTGTCAGGAGGGACTCGACGAGAATAATGGCCCCAACGGCAATGCCCCCGATAATGGCGGCAATGATCGGGCCCTGGACCGACCCTTGGGGAAAGAGCGGATAGGCGATGATCGTCATCAGGCCGAGGGTCAGCATTCCCCCGAAGGCCGGAATCTTCTTCCCGAAGCGCCGGCCGACCCAGACCCAAAAGGGCACGGACAGGACAATGCACAAGGTGAAGACACTCAAGATGGGTCCTTGCACGGCCGCCTCGGGCAGTTTCAGGCTGTCCTTGTAATACGGCAGGGCGAGGGTCGAGTTCATCGTCCGGGCCATGGCGGCAATGATAAAGGCGGCGAAGAATGGCAGGAAGACAGTATTGGTCAGGATGCGGCCAATGTTGTGGATGAAATCCTTCCAATGAAAGGTCCCTTCCGGCGCAGGCAGGTCGATGGATCGCTTCCATGTTGCCATGACGGTGATCCCCGCCGTCAGGATGACGATTCCTCCCATGAACAGGCTGCCCAGGCCCCGGCTCTGCCCCAGGCCGTCAAGGGTCGTCACATCGTTACCGTTAAGGGAAGCCGCCACCAGCGGCGAAAGGATTCCGGCAAAGAGTCCCAGTGTTCCAAATACCAGCCGCCAACCATAGAGCTCTGTCCGTTCATGGGTGTCCGACGATAATACCCCGCCCATGGCAATGTGCGGGACCCCGATGATGGTCAGGCCGGTATTGACCAGAATGTAGCTAAAAAGCAGATACAGGAATATCATCCACTGCCCGTCCCAGCCCGGCGGATTGAAGAGCGCCATCAGACCCAGCCCGAAGAGCAATCCACCGACGGCAAAATAGGGAGCAAAGCGGCCGAAGCGGCTGCGGGTCCGGTCAACAATACCCCCCATCAGCGGATCGGTCAGGGCATCCCAAAGAATGGCCAGGGCAAGGGCGATCCCGGCCAACGCCGGGGACAGCCCGGCGGAGCGAATGTAGAATTCCAGCAGGTATAGCTGCAGCAGGAGCTCGCCTCCGGCCAGCCCCAGCTCGGCCGTTCCATAACCGGCCTTGATGCGCTTTGGGAGAGGCATGCGTTCAGGCCCTCGGCTTGGGAACAATCGTACCCATGCCGCCATCCATGGAAATAACCTGACCGGTCATCCAGGAAGCATGATCGGACAACATCCATGCGGCAAGGGAGGCAATTTCATCGGCTTCCCCCACTCGACCGAGCGGATGCATCCGCTCGGAGATGCGAAGGGCCTGCTCATTGGAAGTCAGCATCGACGTTGCCGGCGTCTTCACCAGGCCGGGTGCAATGGCATTGGCCCGGATTCCGTTGGAGGCATAGGTCGCGGCAATGGAGCGGACCAGTCCGGAAACACCACCCTTGGCCGCGGCAATGGCCTCGTGGTTGGACAAACCCGCCTGGGCCGCCACCGAACTGAAAAATAATAATGTCCCCTGCCGCTGCTTGCGCATGTGGCCAATGCAGGCCCGGGCAGCATAGAAGGCGGAGTCCAGGTTGATGCCAACGACGTCCCGCCAATCCTCATCCGAGAGCATGTGCAAAGGCTTGAGGGAAACATTGCCCACGGCATGGACATAGGCATCCAATCCACCCTTTGCCGCGACAAATGCATCAACTGCCCGCGAAACGGCACTGGAGTCGGTCGCATCAGCGGCGTAGATGCTCAGGTCCGGGAAATTGTCCTTTAGGGCATCCAGCTTGTCGCCCGCTCGCCCAAATCCGCCGACGTCATGGCCCTCAGACAATAATCGCGCGGCCAGGGCCGAGCCAATGCCCCCGGCGATTCCTCCTAATAATACTCGCATACTCATACCAAACCACGGGATTAGCAAATTCGCCAATAAGGGGCCTGTTTCCGGTCAAAATCAGGGAAGAACGGGAAATTTGTCCGGATTCCGGTGCTTCTGCCATTGCCTGGGGAAGGAATAATTCCACACTGAGCCCCTTTGCCTGATGTTGCTGACGGTCAACAACCTCAATCTCGCCTACGGCCCGAAAACGATCTTCCGGGATGCCTCCTGCATGATCCAGCCAAGAGCCCGGACGGGCCTGGTCGGCCCCAATGGCAGTGGCAAGACCACCCTGCTGAAAATTATCAACGGCAAAGGCGAGGCCGACCAAGTGGTCCTCGAGACGCGCAACGATGTCTGCTTTGGTTACCTGCAACAGGAAGGCATTGTCCTTCAGGACCGGGCCATCATTGACGAGGTGGAGGCGGCCGCCAGCGACGTCCAATCGCTGAAGGAACACCTCCACCGCACGGAGATTGAGCTGCAGAAGCTCCCCGAGGACTCGGAGGAATATGCCGAATGCCTCGACCGCTTCAGCCACTACACCACGCAACTTCAGGACCTTGAGGCCCACAAGCTGCGCTCCAAGGCAGAAAGTATCCTCTTCGGACTGGGATTCCGGGAAGGCGACCTTGGACGGCCCTGCGGGGAGTTCTCCGGCGGCTGGCAGATGCGCATCGCCCTCGCCCGCTTGCTGCTGGAGGAGCCCGACCTGTTGATGCTGGACGAGCCGACCAATCATCTCGACCTCGATTCCCTGCGCTGGCTGGAGAACTTCCTCAAGACCTACGCTGGTGCCGTCCTCCTGATCTCCCACGACCGGGCGCTTCTGGACCAACTGTGCTCCAGCATCCTCTCGATCGAAGCCGGCAAACTGGTGCCGTACACCGGCAACTATTCCTCCTTTCTGGAGCAGCGTATCGAACGCTTGGAGCAACTGGAGAAGGCCCGCAAGAGCCAGGACCGGAAAATCGCCCAGACCGAGCGTTTCATCGAGCGCTTCCGCTACAAGGCCACCAAGGCCCGCCAGGTCCAGAGCCGGATCAAGCAACTGGACAAGATCGAGCGCATCGGGACGGAGGCGTCCGACAAGACCATCCACTTTGAATTCCCCCTTTCCCGCAAAAGCGGCCACCAGATCGTGGCTGCGGAGAACATCGACAAGGCCTACGGGGATATACGCGTCTTCAAAAACTTCTCCCTGAAAATCGAAAAGGGCGACCGCATCGGGGTAGTCGGCCTCAACGGGGCCGGCAAGTCCACCCTGGCCCGCATCCTCGCTGGTCGCGAATCCGCTGACGCCGGCGAAGTCACGCCCGGTTACCAGGTCGACATCGGCTACTTCGCTCAGGACCAGAGCGAGGAACTGGACACGGAAAAAAGCGTCTTCACCGTCGCCTCCGCGCCCCCGGTCAAGGCCACCGATACGCATATCCGCTCCATCCTTGGGGCCTTCCTATTTTCGGAAGACGACATGGCCAAACCGGTCAGCGTCCTCTCCGGGGGCGAAAAGAACCGCCTCGCCCTCGCCCGGCTCCTCCTCTGCCCCTCGAATTTCCTCATCCTCGACGAGCCCACCAACCACCTCGACATGGCCAGCAAGGAGGTTCTGCAGGAGGCTTTGCAGACCTTTCCCGGAACCACCTTCGTCGTCTCCCACGACCGGCATTTCCTCAATCCGGTAGTCAACAAGATACTCGAGATCCAGCCCGGCAGCTACCGTAGCTTCCCCGGCAACCTGGATGACTACATGTGGAAGGTTGATCAGGACGAGGGACGAGCGACGAGAGACAAGGGAAGCTCCAGTCCCTCGTCCCTCGTCGCTCGTCCCTCGTCTGCTGATAATCCCAAGGAACGGCGCCGGCGCCAGGCCCAGCTGCAACAGAAGCGGGCCCCATTAAGGAAGAAGCTTAACCAGCTGGAGGCAACCATCGAGTCGCTGGAATCGAACATTGCCGCCCGGGAAACGGAAATGGCCGACAAGGC
>JBFOLZ010000088.1:0-6428 GCA_040830445.1 Puniceicoccaceae bacterium | reverse complement strand
TCGGTAATGTCGCGGGTCTTCTTCCCCAGGCCGGCCATTTCCGCAATGCCTCCTGCATTATCGGCCACCGGACCATAGGCGTCGATACTCATGGTGATACCAATGGTCGAGAGCATCCCGACCGCCGCAATGCCAACACCATAAAGTCCCGCCAAGTGACTGGTCAGGAGGAGAATCCCCGCTACGGTCAGTAATGGAATGACGACCGACTGCATGCCAACCGCCAATCCGGAAATCATGACGGTGGCCACACCGGTCTGGGACGACTTGGCGATCTCCCGCATGGGACGGCCGCCGGTGTAGTATTCTGTCGCCAAACCGATCAAGGTGCCGCCCACGGAGCCGGCAAGAACACACATCCAGACTTCATTGCTGACCCCGAGGACCTTCATCAACCCGAAGGCAGCAATAATGAAAATCACTGAAGCGGAGAGGGTTCCTGTCCGGAGTGCCTTGGCTGGTTCCCGGCTGGCAGCCATGCGGACAATGAGCATCCCCAGCAGGGAGCACAGAAGACCGGTGGAAGTGAGTGCCAGGGGAAGGAACATCAGGCTGGAGGCGTCCCCGGCCAGCTTGATGACCATGTCCGAAGTCATTGTGGCGGCAATGGCCATGGAGGCAATCTGGGCATTGCAGTAGGATTCAAACAAGTCCGAGCCCATTCCAGCGACGTCGCCCACATTGTCACCGACGTTGTCGGCAATGACACCGGGGTTGCGCGGATCATCTTCCGGAATGCCCGATTCCACCTTGCCGACGAGGTCAGCCCCGACATCGGCTGCCTTGGTAAAGATGCCACCCCCGACCCGGAAGAAGATGGCCACCAGGGATGCGCCCATGGCAAATCCGTGAATGATATGGATGTCATGGGCCGTGCGTCCAAAGAACACGAAGAGGCCACCGACACCGAGCAAGCCCATGGAGGCCACCGTCAGGCCCATAATGGTACCGCCGAAAAAGGCGGTCCGCAATGCTTTCTCAGCCCCGTCCTCGTAGGCCGCTATGGTGGTGCGGACATTGGCCTTGGTGGCGGTGTACATGCCAATGAAACCAGCCATACCTGAGGCCAGCGCTCCGAGGAAAAAGGCGATCGATTCGTAATGGTCCTTGAACCAGAGGATGACCCCGACAAGAGCGGCAAAGGCGGCGAGGATTTTGAACTCCCGCTTCATGAAGACCATGGCACCTTGGTGGATCTGGTCGGAAATGTCAGTGATGTCTCCTTCGCCGGCTGGCAACTGGCGAATCCGGCGGAAGATGAAAAAGGCACAGAGGAGACCAAAAACTCCCAGTAGTGGTACAATAATACGAACAGATTCAGTCATGGTGATCGACAAATAGTGTTAATTGGAAACGGCCGTTAACGTCCCTTAGAACCGGGAAACGGACGTGGCTGAGCTCCACCAGCGGTGGTGAACTCCCTCGAGCTCCTCTTCTCCGGGGAAGGGGTAGAAGAGGAATTCCTCCTGGTCCCCGACATAAAACCCTCTCTCAACAACCGGATAGAGCAGTGCCTTGTTAAAATCCCGATGGACGATTTTCGTCATTTTGTCCGACTTGTATTTCAGGGAGGTCAGGCATTCCCTCAAGTGGTTCATGTCATTGTAGGGCAAATTGGAGGCTGAACTCTTTTCTGGATCCGTTGCCATGCCATCCAGGCGCAGGTCGCAGAAAACCATCCGCGGAAGGCAGACCGGATTATCGGGATTGGTGACATAGCGGGCAAAAGCTTTTGGTGAAAGCGGACTGGCCACCTTCGGGAACACCGGGCAGATTTCCTGGTAGAGGTGGAAGCCCTGACGTGCAGGCGGTTCCTCCCGGGTGGGCGACAACTCCAATGTTATCCCGTCCTTTGTCGTCAGGTAGAGTTTCCCCAGCGCGGAGAGCGGCACGTTGGCGAGAACGTTGTAAACGGAAACGTAGGTTGAGCGCCGCGGGGAACCGTCCGGGTGGGGAGCGACCTTTTTGCGGGCTTCCTCGAGCTTGAAGGCATCGGAGGAGAATTCAGGGTCGAGGGCGAAGAAGATTGCCGGGCCACGGGTTAACTTCTTGTCACCGATGGCGAGATACTTGCCAAAACGGTCAGGGGGCAGCTGGGAATAAATGAGGGCTTCGGGAATGAGTGATAGATAGAGATAAGTTTCCATAATATAAGGAGTGAGGTATGAGGGAGAATGACCATAAACGGAGGAAAATCAAGCGCTGGAGGAAGTTAAAAGGAACCCCTACGGCAGCCGGTTAAAGGGGCCATTCCTTCGCCTTTTCCCTTGAACCGGAATGGGCTCTGGGAAAGATGGTCAGGTCGTGAGTGATGCCAACCTAGGAGAGATCAGCAATTCCGGGCGCCGGACCCTGCCGGAGTATTTGCGTCATCACTTTACGGACACCCAACGCTACCTCATCATCTGGATTGTTACCGGACTGGCCTGCGGACTGGTTGCCGTGGCCTTCCACAAGTCGATTGAACTGGTATTTGAGATGGTTTCGGAAGTGGCTCTCTGGCTGGGTGGTGGCGACAGTGGAAAAGCCCTGATTTTCATCGGTATGGCACCGGTGGTGGGGGGGCTTTTGAGCGGATTGATCCTCACTTACGGAAATCCCAATGCCGCCGGATCGGGCATACCCCGGACCAAGGCCCAGTATTACCGGCAGTTCGGGGTGATCCCATTGCGGGAGGCCGTCTACCGGTTTATCGTGGGGACGATTTCCGTTGGATTCGGCATGAGCCTTGGGCGGGAAGGGCCGACGGTCCATATCTGCTCGGCAATGGCATCGAAGATCGGGCAGTGGTTCGGTCTGGCCAAGAAACGGGTCCAGGCAATGGTTCCACTGGGAATGGGGGCAGGGATCTCCGCTGCCTTCAATACTCCCATGGCGGCCGTCTTTTTTGTTTTCGAGGAGTTGTTGGGCGACTTCAGCAGCAAATCCTTTTTCGGCATCTTCATCTCGGTTGTGATCGCGGCGGCAGTGCAGCGGATCCTGGTTGGGGAGCATCCCGCCTTCGACATTGAATTGGGACTCCTGACAACCAACTGGTGGATGCTGTTGGCGATTCCGCTTGGTCTCTTTTCGGCTCTTTTTGGGCGGGCTTTTGTTGAGGGGATCCTTCAGGCCCGGCGATACTTTGGAAGCAGGATGCCACTACCTGACTGGGTAAAGCCCGGCATTGGCGGCCTCGGGGTCGGAATCATCGGCATTACCGTGGCATGGTTGTCAGCGGGGAACCTGGGCATCTTCGGAATTGGATATACGGATCTCGATTCCGCATTAAACGGGCGCATGACGATTATCTCCGTCGTGGCCTTGCTCTTTTTCGGGAAGATAATCGCCACCATTCTTGCCTATGGCAGTGGAGGTAGCGGTGGCCTCTTTGCGCCGACTCTTTTTATCGGGGGCATGCTGGGGGCCTTAGTTGGTTTGCTGGCCCAACCGCTGTTTGGGTTCAGCAATGAAATTGTCGGGGCGCTGGCCTTGCTGGGCATGGGAGCATTTTTCGCGGCCGTCATCCGCTGTCCGATGACCTCCATCGTCATTATCTGGGAGATGACCGGCCAGTACGCCCTCATCCTTCCCCTCATGGTTGGAAACATGCTGGCCTGGCTTATCTCCAGTAAACTCCAGCCGGTCCCGCTCTACGATGCCCTGCTCCTGCAGGATAAGATCAATCTGAAAAAGATGCCCCATTACCGGGGCGATCAGGATTGGCGGAACTTGCCGGTCAGCACTATCATGACTTTTGATCCCGTGGTCATTTCATCCTCCGATACCACCGCGACCGCACTGGAAAGCATCCGCACGGAGAATGCACGGCACCATGCCTATCCAGTTGTCGGGGAATCGGGTTTCCTTGAGGGAATGATCACCCATCATGAACTGGAGGAATGCGCCCGTGAGGATCCTGGAAAGGTGGTTTCGGAACTGATAGAGGAACAGAAATTAATTACCATTCATCCGGAAGCATCGATCCGGGATGTTGCCCAGGAGCTGGTTATCAAGGATGTCCTGCAGGCCCCCGTTGTGAGCGCAAAGGACAAGCACAAGGTAATGGGCATCATTACCTTGCACGACATCGCCCGCCAGCAAAACGCCATCGATGACTCAATAGGGCGCTGAGGGTGGGGCCGCTTATTCTGAATCCTCAGGCAGGGGCTGGTCCTCTTGCATGGCGGCCTCAAGTGGATTCAACGCGGCGAGCAGACCAACCGGAACGGCGACAGCCGTGAGGGCTGCCTGCGTCTTGTAGGAGGTGGGTTGCCGGCTCACTACCCGGTAGGCATCCTCCTCCAGAAATGAGACCCCGGACTGGGCGCCGGTAAAAGCCTTCATGAAGGAAATAAGCGACTCCACGACCGGCAGGAGCTGTCCCGACTGCTGCAGGTCGGCCATGGCGTTGTCAATTTGCAGGGCGCCGAGGGTACCGTCATCATACCAGAGGGACAAGCCGGAGTCCGGGAATCCCTTCATGGCTGCCTGCAGCTCGGCCGAATCACCAATGCTGGTGGCGCTGTTCAGGAACCACTCACGGGAAGCGCTTGAAGTCGTGATGAGAAGGTCGTTGGACTCTGGTAAGGACTCAAGGCGAACCTCCAGCGGTAATTCGGGAGCGGGTGAGCTGTAGATAAAGGCGGTCCCATCTTCCGTCGGCATGAATCCGACACCCTGCAGGAGAGGCCCGACAGATGTGAGAAGGTCACCAACGGACATCAGGCGGATAGCGATATTGCCCTTCAGCAATACCATGCCGGGATGGATTTCCGTCCCGTCGGCTGCGGCCGGTTTCATCGCCGCGTGAAGCCGCGTGTTGAGGCGATTGATGATATCCAGCGCCGTCAGCCCGTCCGCGGTGATGGGTTGGGAAAGCTGGGCATCGACAATCCCCTGACCCATCGGACCCATTAAATCAACGGCAACATTACGGATGATTTCCAGGAGGGCTGTCCCTTCGAGTCCGACTTCGGCGACTGCTGCGGCGTCCGCCGGGGCCGAGGAAAGGATGGTGAAGGGTTGATTGCTGCTGCCGGTCAGGAGAAAAGCACCTTCCGGGGCACCTTCAAAAAGGAAGATACCCTTGTTCAGGAAATCCCCGTCTTCTTCCCGCTCCGAGGTGAAAGTTGCGGACTGGAGGTTGAGCAGGCCCAGCCGTTGAAAGAGCATTTCATAATCGACCGGTACGGGTGGCACTTCCGGTGAGCTGGCCTGGTACCCAAGGTAGACCTCCGTCAGGAATTTCCCCAGGACGGAAAAGTCCTGCTCAAGGTCGGCGTGCATGACCATTTCCGGGTTTTCAGCGGCCAGGCGCTCCATGGCCTGCTGGTAGCTGCCTGCCGCAGCAGTCAGGGAGAGGAGGAAAGTCGAGAGAAGAATGAGAATACGGTTTTTCATATTTAAATCTATTCGTGTACCTGGCGACAGGTGGTTACAGAGAATTTTTGCCAACGGAGGCACTTGCACAAATCAGATAGGCAGATAGCTTGCAAGGATGGCAATGCCAAAGACACTCCCCGCAACTGATATCGAGCGGATTCGCGGTGACTTTCCGATCCTTTCCAGGGAAGTCAACGGGAAGCCCCTGGTCTATCTCGACAATGCGGCAACGGCGCAAAAGCCGCGGGTGATGATGGAACGCCTGGAGCAATTTTATGCTGAGGAGAATGCCAACATTCACCGGGGCGTTCATGCCTTGTCCCAGCGGGCAACAGAGTCTTATGAGGATGCCCGGGCCAGTGTGGCCCGCTTTGTCGGGGCGGCGGCCAAGGAGGAAATTGTCTTTACCCGAAATGCCACGGAATCCGTCAACCTGTTGGCCACATCCTTGAGTCACAGCTCCTTGAAAAGGGGCGATACCGTGCTCATCACGTCCATGGAGCACCATGCCAACATTGTTCCGTGGCAACTCTTAAAGGACCGGATTGGAATTCAATTGGCTATCGTGGAGGTGGATGATGACGGGCATCTCGACATCGAGGACTATCATAAGAAGCTGGAGAACCGTCGGCCTTCGCTGGTTTCGATGGTCCATGTTTCGAACTCACTTGGCTGGATCAACCCCGCCAGGGAGATGATTGCGGCAGCCCATCGGGAGAACATCCCCGTCTTGCTTGATGCCGCCCAGTCGATCCCGCACTTTCCGGTGGATGTCCAGGAGCTCGATTGTGACTGGATGGTATTCAGCGGACACAAGGTATTCGGCCCGAGCGGCATCGGTGTCCTTTATGGGAAGGCGGAGCGGCTCGGGAAGCTCCCTCCATACCAGGGTGGGGGTGACATGATCGAATCCGTCAGTTTTGACAAAACAATCTACAAGGGGATTCCGGAACGGTTTGAGGCTGGCACACCCAACATCGCCGGTGCCATTGCCCTGGCGTCGACGCTTGATTACCTGACTTCCCTTGATCGAGCCTCGCTGATTGAACATGAGGATGCCCTGC
>JBFOLZ010000087.1:0-3344 GCA_040830445.1 Puniceicoccaceae bacterium | reverse complement strand
GAATGCAAAGCCGGGAGACAACGGCACCTGGGTGTTGAAACTCATGTTCGGCAGGGTGTGCAACCCGGAGACCCGGATGACATGGGAGGATGCCAGCTTAACATGATCCCGCTCCTTGTCCTTGGCGTAGGAATGCCAGCCGAAACACATGCCCATCGGGTTCATTTCCGAGAACAACTGATCCGCCATGGCATACTCCTCGACGTCATTAGGATCGTCATCGTCGCAGGAAAGATCGGTAAAGAAACATTCGTGGTACATCCCGAAATCGGCTACCCCTGGTCGCATGCGACGCCCGGCATCCCCGCCCATCCAGACAATGTAGTCCTTGTTGGTCCGGTCCCAGTAGGCGTCGTAGGCCCAGCGGTAGATTTCAACATCGCTCATCCCGGTGAACCGGCCCCGGTAATCCTCGATCTGCTTAAGCCCGAACTCCTCCATCAAGGGAATGAATTCCTCGGAAACGACAATGGCATCCTCCAGTCCGGCCAGGGTAAAGGCGACAATCAGGGAAGTGCGTTCGGCCGTGTCCCAGACGATGTACTTGTCCACCCTGTCCTTAAAGGTCTGCAAGGCCTGGCGGAAGGAACGCAACTGGCGGAACGTGAACTGCTTCTTGGCCTTGTAGTAATCGAATATTTCGTCCGTAAAGCGGAAGTCCCATTCCGGACCATAAATAAAATAAAGCAACGGCGCCTCTTCATTGACGACACCCTGCAATGTAATCAAGGCCGCCTGCTCCGGAAGATCCCCGTCGATGTACCAGTTGTCGCTCATTTCCATGTAGTAGGCATCCCGCCAGCCCTCCCGCTTGAGGACATAAACAATCGGCTCATCGGCGGGCCGGGTCGGCCGGTAAAGGGTCCACGTCAGGACCGTGCCATTGGCATTCATCTGCAGGGTCGAGGAAAAGCGCATGTCTTTCCTTCCCTGTGAAGAGATGACCGGACAGGTCTCCTCGAGACGCAGTCCTGTGTAATCAGGCTCCCACTCGGCTGTAATTAAACGGTGGCTACCCACTTCCCGGCGTAGTCCCATGAAGACGTTGCTCGGGAACACCTTGTGATCGATCTCGACTTTGTTGATGGTTCCCCCGACCTGCAAATCGAGGGTATCTTCCTGGAAACGCCTCGTTCCCCAGCGCTCCGTGACGTGGATATGGTCTGCCGAAATGCGGTGGAATTTCAGGCTGACGGACCGGAAGACATCCACGGCACTGCTTTGCCCGGGTACCATGACCCAGTTGCCCGTCCAATCGTCAGGGGTAAGAGCGGCTGTACTGAGGTGCCCACCAGACACGCAGCCAGCGAGCACGGCCAAGATTCTGAAATAGGCTTTCAAACCAGATTCAGGATTCCCGAATCAGGCGGAGTGGCAATTGGCCTCTTATTTTACTGAAAAACAGAAGGAATCTCGTTAGGAAACAGGCCCCCTGCAATCTTGCAGGTGTGGTTTATCGCGGGAATGCGACCCACTTAACTCCTTGGAAACGCCGAATTGAACCTCGCCATTATCAGCGATGAAATCTCCCTCGATCTTGAGGAATCCATCCGCCTCGGGAAGGAAATGGGATTCCACAAGTACGAATTCCGATGCCTGGACGGGTACGGTCATCGCGTACCGGACCTTTTGCCCGGGCGGCGGGAACAGCTCCAGAACCTCGTTGCAAAGGACGAAATCGAGGTAACCGCCCTCTCCCCAGGTGTATTTAAAATCAAGCCGGGCGATACCGACCGCCTGCAAAAGGAGATGGAAGACATCCTCCCGCGGACCTGTGTCATGGCAGTCGAGCTCGATGCCCCGCGGATTATTGTTTTTGGATTCCTGCGGGAAGATGGGATTCCCAATGACCAGGTTATCGACCTCCTCAGGCAAGCCGCGCAGGTGGTGGATACCTTCGGCCTGGAAATGTCGATTGAGAATGAACCGGGGGCCTATTGTGATACCGGTGCAAATACGGCCGCGATGGTTGAGGCCATTGGCATGGACAATGTGACCATCAACTGGGACCCCGCCAATGCCCATGTGTCCGGAGAAGTTGCCTTCCCCTCCGGTTACGAAGCTGCCCTCCACCATATCGGCAATGTCCACATCAAGGACGCCGTTCCCATCCCACCGGACAAATGGGAGAACCGCCTCATCGGTGACGGAGGTGTCGATTGGCCCGGACAACTGCAGCGGCTGCTGCTGGACATGCCGGTGGAGCACCTGACCCTGGAGACACATGTCTTTCCCCTCATTGAGTCAACCCGCGAGGACCTTCGGCGCTTGAAGCAATTGCTGGCGGAGGCTGAAGCCAGCACGAAGGGAGTGAAAGCATGAGGCGGTCCTTCTACACCTCCATTCTTATAACCACCCTCTCCGCCACGCTGCTCCACGCCGGAACGCCATGGGAGGACATCACCATGGAGGTCGGAATCGGCCAAAACCACGTCGCCCGCCTGAAGTTTGCCGACCTCAACAACGATCACTGGCCGGACATCATCATCCTGCCTGAATTCCGGGCAGGTGGAGAGCCACTGGTATTTCTCAACTCCGGTGATGGGGATTCCGTCCAATTCCAACCCCTTTCATCCACGGGGCTTCCATCTCTTGACCGGGGAGACGTCCTTGCCTTTGCGGACCTGAACAATGACGGGACGGCCGATGCCATCCTTGGCCGCTATCTGGACATTTACCAGGAGGATTACAGCCCGCCCGCTGAGGAACCAGCCCGCACAGCCTGGCTGGTTGGCAAGGGAGATGGAACTTTTGCAGAGTCGCAAATTCTCGATACCGCCCAGTTGGCCACGACTTGCGCCATCGCGGTCGGGGATGTCAACCAGGATGGCCTGCCGGATATCCTCCTTGGTAATTGGTATGAGCGCTATTTCAGCGGGTTTGAGGGATTTTCCAACGACCTCCTCCTGCAATACGGGGACAAGCAGGCCTTTGCCCGCTGGCCAGTGCCGGATGAAAGCCGCTTCACGGACTTTCATGACGACCTTGCCGGACGCCCGACCTACGGAGCCGCCCTGCCCCGCCTGGATGATGGCCTGCCGATGCTTTTGGAGCTGAATTATGGCCGTCGCTGGAACCGCCTTTATCGCATGGAGGCGCGTAAGCCCTTGCGGGAAATCCCCGGATTCACCTCCCCTGAGCCACTGGTCCTGCAGGACCCCAGGGCGCTCGCCGGACAGGTGACACGCAACCGGCGCGGAGAAAATATCGCCGCTGAGGCGGGAGTGGACGGCGACAACATCCGCCATGGCCGCCATCCTAAATGGCCAACCGACCATGTCGAGGCCAGTCCCCGTTCCACCCGACCGGATGAGCCGCCCTTCCGGGCCAATGGCAACACCTTC
>JBFOLZ010000086.1:0-22724 GCA_040830445.1 Puniceicoccaceae bacterium | reverse complement strand
GATCCCTCCGCCGGCGGCCATCGGGACAGGGGGGAAGGTTAGGATGCGGCAGCGGTTCGCGAGCTGGGGGAGGAGCTCGGCGGGGAGGTGGAGACGCTGGCAAAAATCGGGCGGCTTCCCGCGAGTGAAGCCCCTGGCCAGGAATTCGTCCGCATCTCCCTGACCCGCCATGAGGGCCCTTTCCAGTTACATCCGGACGAAATTGCCGGCGGCAAGTGGATATCGCCTGCCGGTCTGGAGGCCTGGATCCAGGAGAAGCCCGGGGACTTTGCCCGTTGCTTCCTCGATGTCTTTGCCGAAGCGCTTCCGGGCCTTGAAAAAATCAGCCGCTGAGGTGGTTCCTGGTCAACTGCTCGACAATGTAGGCTTTTGCTTCCTCCACAGAGTCAACAATCTTGAACAGCTCCAGGTCCTTCGGGGAAATCGTTCCGAACTCAATGAAGGCCTCGAAATTGATCACCTTGTTCCAAAAGTCGGATCCATACAGGACGACCGGGAGGACCTTTTGCAATTTTGAGGTTTGAATGAGCGTGAGGGTCTCGAAGAGTTCATCCATGGTCCCGAAACCACCTGGAAAGGCGACCAGTGCCTTGGCAAGGTAGATAAACCAGAACTTGCGGACGAAGAAGTAGTGGAACTCGAACTGCAGGTCCCTCGTGATGTAGGGATTGAGTCCCTGCTCAAAAGGCAGGCTGATACCGAGACCAATGGAGGCCCCGCCGGCATCCCGCGCACCCCGGTTGGCCGCCTCCATGATTCCCGGTCCGCCTCCCGAACAGACGATGAAGCGCCGCTTCTTGTCCGGGAGGGACATTGACCACTCGGTCAGTTCCCGGGCCAGTTCCCGGGCGGCCTCGTAATAGGGAGCGTTCTTGACGTGGGCCCGCGCAGCCTCGATTTCCTTCGTCTCCTCCTCATTGAGTTTCTCCTTACCCTTGAAGCGCTCCTCAAGGGTGCTGACGCGGTATTGAGCCACATCGTAGGGAAGTGTCCGGGCGGAGCCGAACATGACGATGGTGTCCTCGATGTTTTCCTCCTTGAAGCGCTGTTCCGTTTCTTCCAGTTCACAGAGGATACGGATTTTCCGGGCTTCCGGGCTATTGAGGAACTCGAGATTCTTGTAGGCCTTGGGGGGCCACGGGTCTTTGCTTTCTTCTGTCATGGGCAACTGGATACTGATGATGGTTTAATTTCCGGAGTCGGATTTACCCCGGAAGGGTAAAAAGGATTTTTTCTGGCTTTCCGCCCGGGCAGCCATGTTGCCGAGGGAAATTTCGATGCGGATGGTGTGGATGTCTTCCCCCCTGGATTCCTCCGCGCCATAGGCACGGAAAAGGGCCAGCATGGGGCTGTTGTCCCGGTCAACCTGTGCCCAGAGGAAGTCCAGATCCCGTTCACTGGCAATTTCCATAAGCCGTTCGAGGAGGGTCCGGGCCATTCCCAGGCGGCGCTTGTTTTCAGAAACAACAAAGGCCATCTCAGCGCTGCGGCCATCCTTGTCGAGATAATAGCGCCCGACGGCATGGATGACCTGGCGGGGACCCTGGAGCTCGACAATGGCGAGGGCGAGGTCCCTCGTCTGGTCCACGCCAACAAGCTCGAAGGCGCGTTCGCGGCTCATCCGGGTGACGGTGAAGCCGTAGCGGCGAACAATGGTTTCTTCCGTATGGGAATAGAAGAATTCCTGCAGGCGGCGGTCATCGGCCGGGCCGAGTGGCCGGAGGATGTATTCCCTTTCGTCACGCAATTGCAGGCGACGGTACTGGATGCCATGGGCTTCGCCGGACCAGGGGGGCGGCAATTGGAAGTAGGGTGGCAGGAGGTGGTGCTCCCGGGCCTCCCGGAGCAGGTCCTCCCGGAAATCGGGGTCAGCGACCTGGATCAATTCCTGGACCCGCTCCTGAACCGTGCGGCCGCGCAGGCTGGCAATGCCGTGTTCGGTGACGAGGTAATGAACATCCGAGCGGTGGCAACCGACGCCGGCCCCCGCGGGCAAGTCGGCGACCAGACGGGAAAACCGCTCCCCGTTCTCATCGATACCGGTGGAGGGCAGGGCGATAATGGGACGGCCTTTGCGGCTCATGGCGGCACCGCGGACGAAATCGACCATGGACCCGACCCCGCTGCGGAACAGCCCCTTGACCGAGTCGACGACGACCTGTCCGGTGAGGTCGCTGAGGATGGCCCCGTTGATGGAGACCATCTTGTCGTTGCGGGCGATGTTGATCGGATCGTTGGTAAACTCCGCCGGACGGAAGTCGAAATGGAAATTGTGGTCAAGGAAGGCGTAGAGCTCGCGGGAGCCGAGGGCATGGGAGGTAACGACTTTGCCGCGGAGGAGCGTTTTCTGCGAATTGTCGATAACGCCGCGCCGGAAGAGGTCCATGACGCCGTCACCGATGACCTCCGAATGGATCCCGAGGTTGCGGTGCTGCCGGAGGGCGGCAGTGAGGCCGGCGGCGACCGGCCCGACGCCAAACTGAAGGGTGTCTCCGTTGTTAATCAACTGCGCCGCATATTCCCCGATCTGGGCATGGGCCGGGTCTTCCTCCGCCGCAGGCAGTTCCGGCAGCGGTGAAGCCGCCTCAATGGCGTAGTTGATCTTCGATACATGGATATGGCTCAGGCCGCCGGTCCTGGGGATCTCCGGATTAATCTGGGCGATGACCACCTTGGCCCGTTCCATGGCCGCGGGGGTCCATTCGACAGTGGGGCCGAGGGAGCAATAGCCAAACTCGTCCGGCGGGGAGACCATGATAAGGGCGACGTCGATGCGGATTGTCCCGTCCCGGTAGAGTTTGGGAATGTCCGAATAGTGTGCCGGGGAATAATCGGCAAAGCCCTCGTTGACCAGTTTTTCCAGTGTTGGGTCGAGATAGAAGGCATTGACCTTAAGGTGGGGGAGGTAGGGCTTGTCGAGCCACGGGGCCGGCGGGAGGGTGAGCCCCTGGACCAGCTCGAGGTCGCCGATGATTTTCACATGGGGCAGCAGGTCTTCCATCAGCTTGATCGGGCACCCGGCTCCGGAAGCCAGATGCAGGCGCATGCCCGGACGGAGGCATTTGCGCCAGTCGGGAACGGGGATTGAAGAAGGCGTGCGGTCAGGGCTCATGGGCTTCGGTGACTAGGATTAGTCACATTGCCCGGATCTGTAAAGCCCGGAGCCTTCAGGCCTTACTCGTGGCGGTTGCCTGGAGATGGTAGATGGCGTACCCGGCGGTCAGGTTGGGCAGGAAGCGGGTCTGGTTGCGCCAGTTGCCTTTGAGGAAAGCGGTGTTGGCAACGTGGATACCATGCTTGCTGGCGAAGGCGTTGAAGCCCTCGACGGTGACCGGGTTGTAGGGATGGCCGGCTTCCCAGGAGAGCGGGAAGACCTCGTTGGTGGGCCGTGAACCGGTGAGCAGGGTAGCCCAGCGGTTGAGCCAGAAGCCATGGTTGACAAAGCCAACGGCGACGTTTTTGGAGACCCGGAGGGACTCCCGGATCAGTTCCCCGGGATGGGCCAGCTCCTGCACCATGCGGGAAAGGATGATCCAGTCGAAAAACCCGTCGGGAAAGGCTTGGAGGAGGTCTTCCGCAGTCCCGTGGTAGACCGGGACCCCGCGTTTGACGCAGGATTGGATTTTATCGAGGTTCGGATCCACGCCGAGGCCACGCACCTTCAAGCTGCGGATCAGGTGTTCGAGAAGAATGCCCCTGCCGCAACCGATATCGAGCACGCGGTTGCCAGCATCAATCCATCCGCTGATGATCTGGAAGTCGGTCTCGCGTTTGATCTTGTGGCGTTTCATGGATTGCGGTCAGGCGTTGAGGAAATTCCTCACGATGGTGTAGAGATCGGGGGCGTGGACGAGAAAGCTGTCATGTCCCAGCGTCAGGCTCAGTTCGGCATAGGTGGCCTCCTTGCCACAGCGGAGGAGCGCATGGACAATGGAGCGATTCTGTTCCGGCGGAAACAGCCAGTCGCTCTTGAAGGCGACGACCAGGGTCTGCGACTGGATGGCCTCCAGCTGGTCCTCCAGCCGGCCGGATTCGCCAAATAGATCGAAGCGGTCGAGGGCCTTGGTCAGGTAAAGGTAGGAGTTGGCATCGAAGCGGTTGATGAAGCTCTGGCCCTGGTAGCGGAGATAGCTTTCCACCTGGAACTCGGCGTCAAACTGCGATCGCGCCCCTTCATGACGAATCTTGTCCCGTCCGAACTTCTCCTCCAGCCCGGCATCGCTGAGGTAGGTGATGTGGGCCATCATGCGGGCCACGGCGAGCCCGACATTCGGGCCGTGCCCTTCTTCGTAAGCACCCTCCTTCCAATCGGGGTCCTGCATGATGGCAAGGCGTCCCACTTCGTTGAAGTCGATGGACTGGGCGTTCTGGCGGGCGGTTGTGGCCATGGGGATCAGCTTCTCCACATAGCCCGGATAATCGATGCCCCATTGCAGGACCTGCATGCCGCCCATGGAGCCGCCGATGACCGCGAAGAGGCCCGGCAGGCCCAGGCCTTCGGTCAGTAAAAGGTGCTGGGCCTTCACCATGTCGCGGATCGAAACCAGGGGAAAGTCCATGTTGTAGGCGGTCCCGCTTGCCGGATTGACGGACTTGGGCCCGGTCGAGCCCTGGCAACCGCCGAGGCAGTTGCTGCAAATGACGAAATACTTATTGGTATCGAGGGGCTTCCCGGGCCCGATGATATTGTTCCACCAGCCCGGTTTCTTGTCCGCAAGGCTGTGAATACCGGCACAATGGTGGTCGCCGCTCAGGGCATGGCAGATGAGGATGGCGTTGGACTTTTCGGCGTTCAGTTTCCCGTAGGTCTCGTAACGGAGGGTGAAGCCGGGGATTTCATCGCCGGAATCGAAAGTAAACGGTTCCCGCCAGTGGAAATCCTTCCACTGGACGATGCCGATTTCCCCGGGGGATTCTTCCGTAGTCTCTGTCGGCGGGTCGTACATCTGGAGCTGGGTGGAGTCGGACTAGAGGATGGGTGCGGGTTCGTAGGCGGCTGCCTCCGGATAGGCCTGAAGGAGGGTGTCCACCGTCGCGGAAAAGGCATCCACCTGGGCGGCGGCCTGGCCCGAGAGCTGGGCCGCGCCGGCGATGACGGCATCGATCTGTTCCCGTGAGAGGCCGAGGCGGCCGTCATCTGCCAGCCTGGCGGCAAGGTCATTCCGGGAGATCTTTCCGTTTCGGAGATCAAGGACAGTGGCCACGGCGTGTTCCTTGATGGCCTCGTGGGCGGCCTCGCGCCCGGCACCGCCCTTGACGGCCTCCATGAGAAGGGTGGTGGTGCTGAGGAAGGGAAAGTAGTAGGCATTCTCCCGGTCAATGACCGCCGGGAAAACCTCCATCTGGTTGAGCACCGTGAGACTCGTCTCGAGGAGGCCATCGATGGCCAAGCAGGCGTCGGGCAGGGCGACCCGGCGGACAACGGAACAGGAGACATCCCCCTCGTTCCACTGGTCCCCGGCAAGGCCCTGGACCATGGCCAGGTGTCCCTTGAGGATTGTCGCGAACCCGTTGATACGTTCGCAGGAACGGGCGTTCATCTTGTGGGGCATGGCGGACGAGCCGACCTGGCCCTTGGCGAAGCCTTCCGAGGCGAGCTCATAGCCGGCCATGAGGCGCAGTGTCCGGGCAAAGCTCGAGGGGCCCGAGGCCAGCTGGTTGAAGGCGGCCACCACTTCGAAGTCGAGGCTTCTGGGATAGACTTGGCCGACCGCACCCAGTTGACCTGGCAGGCCAAGGTGCTGGAGGATCTTGTTCTCAAGGCTGGCCACCTTGTCCGCATCCCCGTCAAAGAGGGTCAACAGGTCCAGTTGGGTTCCGACGGCGCCCTTGAGGCCGCGCGCAGGGTAATCACCGACGAGTGCCTCCAGTTTCCGGACCGCCCGCAGGGTTTCCTCCCCGAACATGGCAATGCGCTTGCCGACCGTGGTTGGCTGGGCAGCGACGTTGTGGGAGCGCCCGGTAAGGACAATGTCCCTGTACTCACCAGCCTTGCCGGAAAACTTCCGCAAGAGAGCCAGGGCCTTCGGGAAGAGGACCTGCAGGGAACGGTAGAGCTGGAGCTGTTCGACATTCTCGGTCAGGTCACGGCTGGTCATGCCCTTGTGGATGTGCTCATGGCCGGCCAGTTCGTTGAAGGCTTCAATGCGGGCCTTGACATCGTGACGGGTGATGCGCTCGCGCCGGTCGATCGCCTCCAAATCGATCTTGTCGACATGGGCCTCATAGGCGGCAATGGCCGCATCCGGAATCTCCAGCCCGAGTTCCTTCTGGGCCTTCATGACGGCTATCCAGTACTCGCGCTCAAGGCGGATCTTTCCTTCAGGTGACCAGATGTCCTGCAGGGCTTTCGAGGCATACCGCTGGGCAAGAATGTTAGGAATGGCTTCCATGTTTTTAAAACTCGGAAGAAATCACGTTCCTGCCAAGCCCATTCAGGAAGAGTTGCCCTGGAGCGGGGAGAGGCACTTCACGGCCATGGCGTTGAGCACGGCTTCCTGCTCGCCGGGACGGTCAATGATTTCCAGGAAGCATTCGCGGAATGTATCCTGAAAGATCAGTAGTGTCTTCAGGGAAATCCGGTTGAGGCAATCCGCGAGACGTCCAAGGTACCATGGATTCTGGGTGAAGACACAGAAGCTGGACTTGCCGGGGGCTTCACCGAAGTAACTGCCATAGCGTTCGGCGGCCGATTCCAGGGCGGCCTTGCTGACTCTTGCCGGGATGGCCCGGGCCTGCTGCAGGGCCTTCAACTGGATGAGGAGCCGGTTACGGTTCTGCAGGGAGCTGATCAGGGGCCGGGCATCATGTCCGGCGAAGAAATGGCGATGAATCGCCGCCATGGCCCACTCGAGGTCCAGGCTGTAGAAGGCCTCGGCGGCCTCGAAAAAGTCACTTTCCCCAACGCTGGGGACCAGCTCGGCCACCAGCTCCGGGCTTATCTTCCCCCCCTCCTTACCAAGGTAGGTGGTCAGCTTGCGGGTTTCCTCCAAAGTCAGGCGGGCGCTGCCCCCGGTGAGCTCAACGAGGATCTGGGCCGCGTTGCCGGTGAAGGCGGCTCCGGAAATCCGGGCTTCCTCTTTCGCCATCTCGACCAGCGCCCCGGCATCCTTGCCTGCTTCGAGGAAGGTGCTCTCACCGTTTGATTGAAACCATTTATAGGCCTTCTTGCGACGGTCGACGGGGGACGCGGATAGAAGGATCCGTGCGGCGGTCGGATCGTTGTTTTTGAGGACCTCCTGGATCCGCTCAACCTGTTCGGCGGTGCCTTGTGCCCGGCCGGTGACCGAGTCGGCGAGAAAGGTGATGTTGCGAAACCACACCGCCTTCTCAGGAGCAAACAGGGAGATCGTCTGTACGGCACTGGTGAACTGGTTTACCGCGGTTGTCACCTCATCGACATTGCCTGCCTGCCCATCGACAACTTCAACGGCGTTGGGATCACTCACCTCTTGTGCGAGCGTCTCCCACTCCTCGCGGGCTTTGCGCTGGACGAGAAAGTCATCCGCGCCGGCTATGAATCGGAAGGACATCGTGTCCATGAATTAGGCTTCACAAGAAGGCTTCAGGTCAACGGAAAAGGATGATGGCCGGTTTTTCTCTCCCGCCTGGCCCTCGTTGGGATTTAGCTTGCTGGCATATTAGTGGAAGTGTACGCAGTTAACAGAACTCCTTATGTTAAAAGCGTAATTCCCCGGCATGTTATTCAACTCGCTGACCTTTATTGTCTTCTTTGCCATTGTCCTGGCCCTGCATCACCTGCCCATTGGCTGGACCTGGAAGAAGGTGAATCTACTCCTTGCGAGTTACATTTTTTATGCGGCCTGGAATCCCCCCTTCGTCCTTTTGCTGTGGCTCTCGACCGTGGTCGATTTTCTGGCCGCGGCCCGGATAGCGAAATCGGAGAAGCGGACGACGCGACGCTTCTGGCTGGGGATGAGCATGCTGACGAACCTCGGCATGCTGGGCTTTTTCAAGTATGGCGGCTTCTTCCTCGACAACTTTGTCGGGTTGGCGGGTGCCTACGGTTTCGAGTACCATCCGGCAATGGCCAGCATCGTCCTGCCGGTGGGAATCTCCTTTTACACCTTCCAGACGATGTCCTACACCATCGATGTCTACCGGAAGCACAGTCCACCCAGTGAGTCGTTCCTTGATTTCGCCCTTTTCGTGACCTTTTTCCCGCAACTGGTGGCGGGTCCGATTGTCCGGCCGCGGCAGCTGATTCCCCAGTTCAAGAAGGAGCACCAGGCAACCCGGCCGCAGCTGATGTGGGGGCTGGGGCTGATGACTTGGGGCATGTTCCAGAAGATCGTCCTTGCGGATACCTTCCTGGCGCCGACCTCGGACGCGGTCTTTGGCGCGATGGTACCGGTGGGGACGATGGATGCCTGGCTGGGTGCCCTGGCCTTTGGGGGACAGATTTTCTTCGACTTTGCCGGTTACTCGACGATTGCCATCGGGGCGGCGCTTTGTCTCGGGTTCTCGATTCCGGAAAACTTCCGCTACCCCTATGCCGCGATCGGATTTTCCGACTTCTGGAAGCGCTGGCACATCTCCCTTTCGTCATGGCTGCGGGACTACCTTTATATCCCACTGGGCGGGAACCGGAAGGGCTCAACCCGGACCACCATCAACCTCATGCTGACCATGCTACTGGGCGGCCTTTGGCATGGTGCGGCCTGGACCTTTGTCGCCTGGGGGGCCTTGCACGGATTCTACCTCTGGCTTGAACGCCTGTGCCGCCGGCTCTTCGCGGAGCAGGAATGGACGCAGCGGACGGTGGTGCGGCTGGGCATGGGCCTGATGACCTTTGCCCTGATTACCCTGACGTGGGTCTTCTTCCGGGCAACCGACTTTGCCACGGCCGGGAAATTGATTGCCGCGATGTTTGGTTTTGCCGAAGGAGGCATGGGGGTCCTGACGACGACTGACATGGTCCTCACTGCGGTGGTCATCTCCCTGTTGCTGGGATTAAGCTGGAGCTTGAGGGACCGCATGGTGGAAGACGTCGTCGGGAAAGTTCCCTGGTGGCTCGGCGGCTGTGCCTGGGCAGCAATGCTGATTTTAATCATTTTAACGCAAGGAGGCGGTGGTGCATTCATCTATTTCCAATTCTGAGCCCCCGAAATGGCCCGAGACCTACTGGAAGCGTCCCATTCCCGAGGCGCACTGGCGCGGGGTCGGATTGCTGACCGCCTTGCTGGTCCTGGGATTCATGATCTTCTGGGAAACCTACTGGCGACTGGAAGGCTACGAGCCCCAGCTCGAGGAGACCGCTGAACTGTGGGCCCGGTTGCGGGACCATGCGGGAACGGGCTCTGCGGACGAGGTCGTCTACACGGGCTCATCGCGGATTGCCTTTGATTTTGACCAGGATGTCTGGCAGCAGTATTTCGGTGGGCCAAGGCCGATAGCCCTGCCCAAGATCGGGACCAATCCCCGGCCCTTTCTCGCTGATATGGCCAATGACCCGGAGTTCCGGGGCCTCCTGATTGTCGGGGTGACAGAGGGACTCTTCTTTTCGCCCGACGAAGCTCCCCCGGCAGGCGAGGCGAGGATTTACCTTGAGCACCGTGAAAACCGGTCCATCTCGGCCCGGACCGATTACCTGCTCTCCATCCCGGTCCAGTCGGCCTTTGCCTCCATCAACAAAGAGGACCTCAGCCTGGCCGCCCTTGTCCGTTCCCGCTGGCTGGATTTGCCGGACCGGCAAGGGGCCTACCTGATGCCGGATTATCCGCCGTACTTTGGTGCCATTGGCCCGGACCGGCGGATTCGGATGTGGCACAAGTGCGAGCGGGATCGGGAACTGCAGCACAAAATACAGCAAATCTGGATGCCCTGGTTCCAATTGGGCCCACCACTGGAGGGTCCCCCCTTGGAGGCGATTTTTGCTTCCGTGCGCCAGGATGTGGAGACAATCTGCTCGAGGGGCGGGCAAGTGGTGTTTCTACGGTTACCCTCGACCGGTGACCTCAGGAAAGTGGAAAAGGAACGTTGGCCGAGGGAAGCCTACTGGGACCGGCTCCTTCGGGAAACCGGCGCGCCGGGAATCCATTTTGAGGATTACGACGGCCTGAAGGGATTTGACTGTCCGGAGTGGTCGCACTTGAGCCGGGTGGATGCGGTTATCTATACCCGCACCCTGGTCCCCATAATGCAGGCCGCCCTTACGCGATAGATGCCCGGCAAATTCACTTGAAGGGATGGATCTCCCCGGACATGATGTTCGTTTGGCTGATAAGGATGTCTCCTGAACAAACCTCACGATGAAATTCCTCGTCTCACAATTTTCCTATTTTATCAGTGATCCGCAGGCCAAGCGCAATCTTGGCGCCCTCCGGACCTACCTTTACTTCCTGCTCGGGATCATCGTCTTGTACTCGGTGCTGTTTCACATCCTCATGGATGTGTTTGAAAAGCAGGAACATTCCTGGCTGACGGGATTGTATTGGACCCTGACAGTGATGAGCACCCTTGGATTTGGTGACATCACTTTCCACACCGACATCGGTCGCCTCTTTAGCCTGATTGTCCTGGGCTCTGGAGTTGTGCTCCTGCTGATCATGCTTCCCTTTGCTTTTATCCGGTACTTTTACGCACCCTGGCTGGAGGCGCAAATCCGGGCCAAGGCTCCGCGCAACCTGCCTGAGCATACCCGCGACCACGTCATTATCTGCCGGATGGATTCGATTACCAACGGGCTGGTACGCAAGTTGAAGGTCAACAATATCCCTTATTGTATCGTGGAACCGGATCCCGTTGTCGTGACCCAGCTCCGGGAGGAGGGATTTTCCGTTGTCGCCGGGGAGATTGACGATGCCGCGACTTTCCTGGCCATGAATGTCCACCAGGCACGCCTGCTCGTGGCCAATGCGGCAGATCCCATCAACACCAATATTCTGCTCACCGTCCGGAGCTTGAACAAGACCATCCCCATCATCGCGATTGCTGAAGAAGATGATTCCCTCGATATCTTCAGTCTCAGCGGTGCGACCTATCCACTGCCCCTGAAGACCCGGCTGGGCGAATCCCTTGCGGCGCGGGTCAGTGTTGGTGTTGGAACAGCGCATGAGGTTGGACGTTTCAAGGACCTGGTTATCGTTGAGTTCCTCGTCCATGACACCCGCTTGTCCGGGATGTCCTTGAAGGAGGCCAAGGTGCGGGAAAAGACTGGCGTCAACGTGGTGGGCATTTGGGAGTCAGGCCGCTTGAATCCCGTGCATCCGGACGAGCCCCTGGCGGATACCTCTGTCCCCGTAGCCATTGGAACACCGGAGCAGGTGGAGCGCTTGAACCATCTTCTGGGGGAAAGTCCGGAGCCGGAGCATGAAGTCCTTGTCATCGGGGGTGGACAAGTCGGCATGTCAGCAGCTTCCGCCTTGAAGAAACGGGGTGTTCATGTCCGCGTTCTTGATTTGAATCCAGACTTGAGCGAGCAGCTGAAACCGCATTGCGATGATATCATTATCGGTAATGCGGCGGACCGGAATACGCTGGAGCGGGCTGGTATCGACAAGGTGAGCGCGGTGGCCCTGACGACCAATGACGATGCCCAGAACATTCACCTTGCGGTCTATTGCCGCCGGTTGCGGCCGCAGCTGAGCATCGTCAGCCGCATCACCCGGGAACGGAACATCGAGGCCATCTATCGTGCCGGGGCGGATTTCGTTCTCAGCTATGCCTCGCTGGGACGTGAGTTCATCACGGCCTACCTGCTTGGCCGGGAACCGGTGCTGGTGGGGGAAGGAGCCGACTTCTTTTCCGTCGATGTACCGTCATCCCTGCAGGGAATGACCCTTGCTGACAGTGGTATCGGCGCCCAGACCGGGCTGGTGGTCATCGCTATTGAGGATGGGGAAACGACCATTACCAATCCAAAGGCGGATACGACCCTGGCCGCGACTGCCCGCCTGTTGATGCTCGGAACCAATGAGCAGCGCGAGCGCTTTGGTGAAATCTTCGACTGAGTTATCCGCCAGCCCTGTGTCAAACAAGAACCAGGGCGTGAAGCAGGAAACCGAGCAGTAAAACGGGGAAGGCGACCCGGGCCACGCGGTCAATCTTGCGGGCTCTTTCAACCTGTCCCAGTCGCGCAATGGTGGAGGTGAAAACGACTTCCACCAAAGTCGCGAAAACGAGGATGGTACTGGTCAGGACGAAGTAGTCGAGGCGGGTGAGGTAGGACAGGTTGGGGAGAGTCGCACCGATGGAAAAGCGGTAGGCGATGAGCGTGAGCATGGCGGTAATGGCCATCGAAATCTGGGTGCCCGGCATGGCCGGGTCGATCCAGAGGACGGCCCAGGACAGGAGGACGACGAGGATCAGGGGGAGGATGACCTTGACCCAGTAATAGCCGGTAAGGCGCTCACCGGTAAAGTTCAGGGTGACGCTCACCACCTCCGGGCCATCGGGGAGCGGCTTGATGGTTTCCGCCACAAGTTCGGCTTCGAAATTGTGCCAGTCGGCCACGGACAAATTTTCGCTCATGCCGCTGTTGAATCGACTGGATGGGACAAACTCAATCTCCTCAGGATTGAAGCCAACGGAGATTACCTGGATCTTGAAGTCCTGGGTATCAAAGGGGAAGTCCGTCAATTCGAGGGGCTGGGAGAAGTTCCCCCAGTACCAGAATTTCAGGCTGGCCGTGCCATCGCCTGTGACCTCGACTGCCGGTTCGATGACCTGCCACAGGTTCTGCCGATTGTATAATTGCACCATCGGATGCCAGACTTCGTCCAGGGGGTAGCTGATGATGCCTTCCTGGCCGTGGGCGAGGCGCGGGTCGTTCCAGCGGAAGGCAAGGAAGACGTTGGCGGAGAAGGATTGCCCGGGTGTATTGACCGTGTTCAGGTCGAGGACAAATATTCCGCTTTCAATCGGAGTGGGACCCTTGTCCGCATTGGGACGGCTGATGGTCTCAACACCTTTCCCAAAAAATCCATAAGCCGGCAGGGTGGCAAAAGACAGGAGAAGGAAGAAAAACGCAGGGCGCAGGCAGTAGACGGGCAGGGATCGGTTTCGGGTTTGCACACCTAATTCCTACGAGGGCAAGCCCGGTGGTTCAAGGTCAAAGCAAAGCGCCCCGGAGGTCACTTCAGAAGCCTGGTGGTCATGAAGAAGAGGGCAAAACCGGAGCCGATGGTCAGCAGACCGAAGAGGGCAAAGGCCTGGAGAAGGCGGTTGTTGAAGTTGTCCCGGCCTGCGTAATCCATCGTGTGCAGCATCCAGAGGAAATCGAAGATGCGCCATTGGTTGTTGCGGAGGGAGGTGATGCGGGCATTTTTGGGAGCGACGTAGATAGTGGTCTTGCGGGCATCATCAAAGGTGAAGGCATATGCCGGCAAGGGGAGCTCGCGGTATTCGTCATGCGGGCCCGTCGCTTCGAGGTATTCCATGGAGAGGATATCCGCGGTCCCGTCATAACGAAGGGTGGCAAGGTGTCTTGACTCCTCCTCGGAGAGGGGGTCCCTTTCGTTGCCGGTTGCGGCATTGAAGAGCTTTGCCTCCGGCTCACCTTCGGGATCCTCGTAGCTGATCCGGTAAACGGCGGCGGTGGTGGAGATGACCAGGAACTCAACCCGCTGGAGGCGGGCCATGTCCGCCTCCTCCAGCTGTTCAAGAATGGTGTCGAGGGAAGCCTGGGAGTAGGCATCCTCCAGCTCGGGAGCGGGGGCGAGACGGTCCGTCCCATGGACCGTATCCAGATCCATCCAGGAAAAGTAAAGCCCGCCAATAGTCCAGAGCAGGAACTGGATGCCGATCAGGACACCGAGGTAGCGGTGCGCTTTGCGGATCCATTTATGCCAGCGGACCTTCATCCTGGTGTTGGAATGCAGCCATGATGGCGTTCTTCAGTTCCTCGTGTGTTTGCGTCACTGGCATCTCCGGTTCCGCCTCGCGCAGGGTCTCCGGCGGGCGGAAGAGAATGCCATGGTCCGCCTCCTGGAGCATGGTCAGGTCATTCCAGGAATCCCCGGCTGCGATGACCCGGAAATTGAGCTGCTTCAATGCCTTGACCGCCTTGCGCTTCTGGTCGGGCTGGCGCAGGCAGTAGTTGAGGATCTTGCCGGATTCATCCACTTCCAGTTCGTGGCAGAAAAGGGTGGGGTTTCCGAGCTTGGCCATCATGGGTTCCGCGAACTGGACAAAGGTGTCAGAGAGGATGATCAGTCGGGAGGTTGCCACCAGCCAATCCGTGAACTCTCGGGCGCCCGGCAGTGGCTCCAGATCCTTGATGGCCTCGTGGATGGCCCCGAGGGTCAGGCCATGCTGGTCGAGGAGATCCAGGCGATAGCGCATGAGGACATCATAATCCGGCTCGTCACGGGTGGTTCGCCGCAACTCGGGAATGTTCGTGGCCTCGGCTACGGCTATCCAGAATTCCGGGAGCAGGACCCCTTCCAAATCAAGGCAGACAATATCCATCAGGGCAAATTGACCGAGCCTGGTTGCCGCTGTCAAGGATTGCGACAGGACCGGGTTTTCGGTTTGCCGGGAACTTTATCCTAATCAAGACTACATAACCCCTGATGCGGATACCCAAACACCAGATCCCCTTAGTGCTCCTGAGTCTCCTCGGCATGGTGTCCTCAGCAACAGGTTCCCTGCTGGCACCCTGGGTCAGTCCCAACACCATCCTCGGCCGGGATCCCTTTGATCTGCCGCCGAATGACGGGCAAAACCAGGCCGAGCCGCACGCCATCCGGGCCATGATTGATCCGGACCTGATACTGGCAACTTTCCAGGAAGGGCGCTTCAGTGACGGCGGTGCACGCAACAACGGGTATGCGGTCAGTGAAGACGGTGGATTCACCTGGAAGCGACGGCTGAACCCGAACCTGACCATCATCAATGGCGGGCCTTATTTCAGGGCCACGGACCCGGTTGGTGGAATCAACCGGCAGGGGGACCTTTTCCTCAATTCACTGGTGGCAGTGGATTTCAATTTCGACAAAGGCCGTCTTGTTGTCCAGCGGTCGGTTGACCGGGGAACCACCTGGACGGGGCCGGTCACCGTATATTCGGGCTATTACAACAGCGACACCAACTACATCTTCCCCGACAAGAACTGGATGGTGATCAACGATTACCTGGATGAACCAACGACTGGACGGCTGGTTGTCACCTGGACGGATTTCAGGGTCATCCAGGATGGCTCACGGGATATCATCGATTACCTTATCCGGTCCTCCTATTCGGATGATAACGGGGCCAGCTGGTCAGCCGCCACCTATGTCACGCCCCCGACGAGTTCGACCAGTTCATTCCTGCAATACCAGGGCTCCCAGCCGGTTTTCCTTCCCGGGGGCGGTTTGGCCATCGTGTTTCATAACTTCCGGGAGTCGCGCCTGGAGGTCCGGTATTCACCGGATGGTGGTGCGACCTATCCGTTCAGTTCGAAGCCGGTACACAACGGATATATCCTTTATGACATGCCCAATATCCGGGATGGTACCTTCCTTCCCTCCGTGGGAGTGGCCCGGGAGACGGGGAATCTCTACATCGCCTATACCTCCAAGGACACGCAGGTGGATCCTCTCGGCCACATCTACTTTGTCCGCTCGGACAGGGTCTCAGCCCAACCGCCAGCCTCCGGGGATGTCGACTGGAACTTCCGTCAACCGGTCCGGGCCCTGGCTTCCTCCCCCCGCCAGGTTTCCATGCCCACGCTTGCCGTTTCACCTGATGGGCAGCGGGTGACTATCTATTTTTATGACAACCGGAATGGTTCCGGGGCCAACGACTCGGGGGACTTCTACGCCGTGCAGTCGATCGACGGGGGTGTAACCTGGTCCCAGGCCTTCCGCCTGACGGAACAGACGTTTGACCTGGCCAATGCCACCGGGACGAGCCGGGGCTACATGATTGGCGACTACTTTGGCTTTGCTCCTCCGCTTGGTCCCGACCAGGCGGGGGTGGCGGTCTGGGTTGACACCCGCGAGGGCGAAGCGGATCCATGGAGTTCAAGGATTGGCAACCTCGAAGGGGATGTATTCGCCGCATGGTTACAGGCAAACTTGCCCCATGCCCGCCGGTCGGCCAGCCCGGTTGACGACCTATACGCCGACCCCGACAAGGACCAGACGCCCAACCTGCTGGAGTATGTGCTGGGGCGACCGCCATTCGTCGCGGACCCGGTCCCCGGTTTTGGTGACAACTTTTCCCACTTGTTGCTGAACGCCTCCACGGATCCCGCGACCCAGGTCGTGGCCCGGGGAGGGCAGGGGCGCTGGCCGGCACAGCAGGTGATCAGTGGCTCAATTCCCCAGGAGGCCTTCTACGGGGAGAGATACTGGAAGGAAATGACCTGGCCGTCGGCCGGTACATTCGAGCATCTGGAGTTCAGCATCAACGGGGCGGAGGACTGGTTTCTCCTCGACGAGTCGGCCCCTGTCCGCTGGGTCCGGGAAGAGGCCGGGAACTGGGTCTGGTCTCCCTGGTTTGGCTATCTTTACACCGATGCCGCTCCCTGGCTCTTCCACTCGACCCTCGGATGGGTCTACGACTTCCAGGGCGTCCTCTACTGCCCGGCGGTCTCCAGCTACCTCTACCCGTCCCCGTCCATCCATCCCTGGATGTATCGCCATAACGGATATCATGTCTACCTTCTTGAGGGAACACCCTGGATATACGACACTTTCACCGGCAACTGGATAGAGACCTACTGACACGATGAAGCTGCTGCTGATCCTGATCTTCCATCCTTCCCATATCGTCAAGTCCCGTGACCGTGTCCACCCGCTCCTCCTGCACACGGCAGTCCTCGGTTATGTGGTGGCGGTGGGCTATGCCTTCCAGTTCCTCTTCCCCCGGCTCCTCAACCAGATCCCCTGGTTTGGCTTCCTGCGGCTCCTCTTTCCGGGCAACTGGAATCCCGGCTTCAGCGAGGAGCTCTTCCTCCGGGGGTCCGCCATGGCCGCCCTGGTTTTCGGGCTGTACGTCCTTGTCTACTGGCTGGGCAGCTTTGTCACCCCGGGCCGGGCCAAGTCGCCCATGGCCTGCTACCTGGCCGGTCTCGCAACCTGTATTCCTATTCTCATTACCTGTGGAGCTGCTATTTTCGCCCAGCCCTTTCATGAGCTCTTCGCCCTCCTGCCCGCCTACGGACTCTTTGCCTCCACCTGCCTCCATGTCATTCTCCTGAAGGACCTCTACGGCTTCAGCCGCCCGGTAACCATCTATCTTGCTCCCCTTGTTCTGGGGACGCAGCTGTGTGGCAGCTACCTTCTTCTCCCCTGAGAGTCCTTCAGCACTTCAAGCTCTCGAGCAGATCGTAGATTTTGTATTTCTCGAGCTTTCGACGAATAAAGTCGAGGGCCTCGAGGACAGCGCGTTCCTTGACGGCGGTGCGCGTGCCGGGGAGGACGACCTTCCTCGACCAGACCCCGATCGGGGAATGATAGCCGAGATAGATGGTTCCGGCTGGCTCATCGCCTGCCTCTGGACCGGCATATCCGGTTATGGAAAGGGCGTATTCGGATTCCATGAGTTCGGCGGCCGCGGTAGCCATGGCCACGGCGCACTCGGCACTCACGGCCCCATGCTGTTCAATCAGGCAGCGGGGAACCCCCAACAGGTGCTCCTTGACTTCATTGCGGTAACAGACCACTCCACCGTTGAAGACCTTTGAAGCGCCGGCGACGTCCGTGAATCGGCTGGCCAGTAGTCCACCGGTGCAGCTTTCGGCCACGGCGAGCGTCTTATTCAGGCTGCGCAGCTGCTTGAGGATGAGACAGGCAATATCCGGTGTGCCATAGCCCAGAAAACCTGGACCGAGCCGTTCCCGGCAAGCTTCACCGAGGGCACGGATGCGGAGGTCGTCCCAGCCACCCTCCACCGGTGAGAGGCGAATGTCGACATAGCCAAGGTGGGCACAATAGGCGACCCGGATGTTTTCCCCGGCGCCGGCAAGCACGGGTTTCAGGAGATCGGCAACCTTGCTTTCGCCGATGCCGATAGACCGGATCTGGACGGGTGCCTCCGCGGTCCGGGTCCATCCCTTATCCTTGAGCCGTGGCAGGACCTGGTCTTCCACCATCGGCTTGAGTTCCCGGGGAGGCCCTGGAAGCAGGACAATAACCTGCCCGTCGACTTCAATAAACTGCCCAGGCGCGGTTCCGTTGGGATTCGGCAGGATCTCTGCTCCCTCGATGATGGCACACTGCTTGAAATTGTTTTCCGTAGGTTCCTTGCCCCGCTTCCTGAAGAATTCCCTGATCTCGTTCTCTACGTCCTTGCTGTGGATCAAGGGGCGTTCGAGGGCGGATGCCATGCAGTCGGCGGTGTAGTCGTCCTCCGTGGGACCCAGGCCGCCGGTAACAATGACCAGATCGCTCCGCCGCAGTGCCTGCTTGAGGCCGGCAAGCAATTCGCCCGGCTCGTCCCGGAGCTCGGAAGCCCAAGTCAAATCGAGGCCATTGTCCTGCAGGAGGCCACCGAAATAGACCAGATGGCTGTTGGCCCGGAGACCGTTGAGCAGCTCATCGCCAATGGCCACCAACTCGACTTTGCGAATCAGTTCCATGGGGTAAAAAGCCGGTCGGCCCGGCTTGTCGTCTGCTTGCTGCTGTGCATTGTTAAGATTCTGTTACTATAATGCGTTTGTGTCAGGATGCCAGTCCCCGGGAAAAGTAAACTGAAAGAAAAAGTCCGTCAGCTGTCGGAGGGGCCAGGGGTTTATTTGATGAAGGACCGGCTTGGTAGTGTCTTATATGTCGGAAAAGCGAAAAATCTCAAACGCCGGGTAGGATCTTATTTTCAGCCGTCGCGCCGATTCCGAATCGAGCAGCCCAAGGTGGCCGCCATGCTGGACCTGATTGAGGACTTTGAGGTCCTCGAGGTCCGTTCCGATAGCGAGGCCATTCTCCTTGAAGGACGCTTGATCAAGGAGTGGAAGCCGAAATACAATACCGATTTCACGGATGACAAACGCTTCCTGCATGTCCGTGTGGACCTGCGGACTGAGCTTCCCCGGTTTCGCCTGGTGCGTTTCCGGGCTGATGAGCGGTCGCTCTACTTTGGTCCCTTCGCCCATAGCGGTTTGCTGAGGCGGACTCTCCAGGAGATGCGCCTGAAGTACGGAATCCTTCTCGGCGACGGCCATCCGCAGCAACTGGAGGACGGGCGTTGGCAACTGTATGATGACATCCGGGGCGAGATATACGGGCATCCAAACACAATGACCCAGGCGGAGTACCGGGACCGGGTTATCAAGGCCTGTGCTTTCCTTGAGGGGAAGTCGCGCGAATGGCTCGGTGAATTGGAGCAGCAAATGCAGAAGGCCGCCGAGGACCGCCGCTATGAACGGGCGGCGGAATTGAGGGACGTTATCCGCGCCCTGCGGCAGACAACAGCCCGAACCCGAAAGTTCACCCATGCGGCCTATCTTCCCTCGGATGCCGCCAAGTCTCTTGAGGCCCTCCAGGATGCCCTTGAATTGATCCGGAAACCCCGGACAATGGAGTGCTTCGACATTTCCCATATCTCGGGAAGTTTCTGTGTTGCCTCCATGGTTTACTTTCGTGACGGCAAACCGGATCGCAAACAGTATCGCCGGTACCAGATCAAGAGTTTCGTCGGTAACGATGACTTCCGGGCCATGTGCGAAGTGGTGGCTCGCCGCTATCTCCGCCTGAAGAAGGAGAAGAAGCCTTTTCCGGACCTTGTGGTCATTGATGGTGGGGTGGGCCAGGTCGGGGCGGCCCTGCGAGCCTTCCTTGAGAATGAACTGGAGCCTCCAACCCTTATTGGTCTGGCGAAGAAAAAGGAGACGATCATTTTCAGTGATGGCCGGGATCCGCTGGAACTGCCGGGGAACCACAAGGGTCGTCTTCTCTTGCAGCACATCCGCGACGAAGCTCATCGCCACGCCAATTCATACAATGCGGAGTTGCGCCGGCGGAAACTGCGTGAATCGATTCTTGATGATTTCCCTGGAATGGGGGCGCGCAAACGAAGAGCACTGATGGATCACTTCGGGTCCCTGGAGAAGATGCGGAAAGCGGATGTCGCCGAGCTGCAACAGGTGGACGGGATTGGACCCAAGCTGGCCGAAGGACTGGTTGAGTTTCTCAGGAAAGAGGAATCAGGCGCTTGAGCCAATGGGCTGTTCCAGCAAGGGGAACATGACACCCTTCCGGAACAGGGTTACCTGCCCGCTGGAAGCGGAAACACAAAGGGAGATGCAGTCGGCTGCCTTGGTGATTGCGGCAGCCGCTGAATGACGGGTCCCGAATCCCGATGGCAAGTTGTCATAAAACTCCGCCGGGGCGTGGATCAAGGAACCCGCTGACTCGATGATTCCATCACCGCGGATGACGAAACCCCCATCAATGACGGAATATTCCTTGATGGTCTCGTCCATGAACGGATTGAGGACGTTACGATCTTCCATCCGGTAACCGTAGAACGGATTGAGGACGAGTGGTTTGACCATGTTGTTGACCCGCTCGGTATCGCCAATGACAAACATCGTGCCGACCGGTTTTCCTTCGCGCCCTTCGACTGACAAGTCCGTGGCGATGGCAATCATCCGCTCGAGGACCTCGATCTTGACAGATGCGGGAAGGAGGTCGTTTTCCCGGTCAATGACGCTCTGGAACTCCCGCTCGATATCAACGACCATGAGGGTGTCCAGTTGATTGCTGGCCGGAATCCCACCCACGCAGAGGAGGCGGTCGTTATGCTTGAAAATCCCCCGCGTCAACCCGATGAGGATCGCGCTGCGGGCCTGGGAAAGGCGCTGGCTGGAATAGGACCGGACCTCGATAGCAGTCTCGATTTGCTTGCTTTCAGCTACCCGGTCGCTGGCCGCACGGGTCACGAGGATGGTCCGGAAATTCGGAAAACCACGGGCACCCTCGATGCCGCCGGCAAAGGTGTCCCCGAAGAGGAGGATGGCCGAGCATTTCGATTCCCGGGCAATCTTCTCCCCTTCCTTCAGAAGCAAGCGGTTGAATCGGGTCTGGCGACGTTCCGGTTTGGCCAGCAGTCCGGCGAAGCCAAGGAAGACCCTTTCGGCAAAACTCGACGTATCCGGCGCCGTGACCATGTTCTCGACGAGGTCCTTGTCCCGGAACAGGCGGGCCAGGGAAGCGAGGACATTGAGGTAGTTCTTCTCGTCCTCCGATGCCAGGAGCAGGAAGATGAGCCGGATGTGCTGGTATTCCTCGAGGCCCTCGAAGTCGACCCCGTCCTTGACCCGGCCGATGGCAAAGATGTAGGGCCGCTTCATCTTGATGCGCATGTGCGGCATCGCCACCCCGTTGCCCAAGTAGGTGGTCATGGACTTTTCCCGGTTCAGGAGCTGATTGGTGATCCGACGGACATTGAGCTCTTCCTGTATCCTGATCGTGGAAACCTCGACCAATTCCAGTAGAGCGCCTCTCAGATCCGTCGCCTCAATCTCAATGATCCGGGATTTTGCGATATATCGGTCAAGCCGCACAAATACCGGATTAAAGGAGAAGTCCTCCCGAAGACAATGCCAATTTTTATTAAGGTTGAGGCAATGGGGATACTTGAGCAGAAAGCCGGGTGGCTGCCACATTGAGGGAATCCCCGAGCTCTGCCAGATCCGGGTCGGCTTCCCATTTGCGGACCGTTTCGAGCGCCCGCTGCAGGCGCTCCATGTGACCCGTGGATTCTGTATTGGAAAAGTTAGTACTGAGAAGGTTGTGGGAAAGGGACTGGTTCATGTTCGGGAAGTGGGCCAGGAACCGTTCTGCCTCCTCCCTGGATGTTTGTGGAGAGACCAGGTAGTCCTTGAGGAGGGCCTGTCCCGCCGGGGTGACCGGATCCAGGCGGGCGACAAAGCCGGCCCTTGCGGATGGATTCATGGCCTGGCCTTCCGGGCTTGAGAGCAGTTGGCTAATGGCGTCGACTGGAGCCTGATCGATCATCCGCTCCAGGGCCAGACTGGAGGCATGCCGCAGGCGCGGTGCCTTATCCCCAGTGGTCAGGCTGGCGATTTCAGGGACCAGCAACGGGTCCTCCAGATAGACGGCGACATCCATGGCTTCCGCAAACGCGCTGCCGGGATCGTCAATCCACGGCTGATGGCCGAGGAGGATCCTGAAGTGGCCCTTGAGGAAATTCCCGCGGTCCTCCCCATCCGGAGTGCCGCGGGCAAAATTGCGCATATGGATGACATAGAGGTCCTGCCCGAGGCCGGTTCCCCCTCCGGTCAGGGCAAGGCGGGCGAGGCCGGCGGCCCGCTCCGGATCAATCTGACCCAGCCAGTCCGCGAGGAGGACCTGCAGGCTGGGTCCGCCTTCGAGATTACCCCCGGGGCCGACCTGGAAGGCCATTCCGGTCGGTATATCCACGCGACTGATGATAAGTTCAATCAAGCGGGCGCTGGCATCCGCTTGTTCCATGGAAAAGACAGCCTCCCGCATGGCCATTATGGCGTTGCGCAGGTCTTCCGGCGTGGATTGCTGCTGCAGGTAGTTTATCCAGTCCACCCAAAGGGGCGGCACAGCGCCCAAATTGGAAACTGTCGTGCCTGCAGGGGCGGGTTCATCCGCTGCCACTTGCTCAACAACTTCTGGCTCGGCAGGTGTTTCGTCGGGAAGGGATTCCTCAATGGGTGTTGGAGTCGGGCTGGCGGGTTCCTCGCTGACCGGAGCGTCTACGGAACGTTTCCGGGTGAGGGACAGGAACCATGATGCGGTCAGAAGGATGACGATAACAAGGGCTTGCAGGAACGCAGTCTTCTT
>JBFOLZ010000085.1:0-14127 GCA_040830445.1 Puniceicoccaceae bacterium | reverse complement strand
CAATGAGCATTGCAAATTGATAAGGATTCTTAACAGTCGAACGTTTTAAGACCGTAAAGCATATGAGCGAACCAGAGAACAGGTCCAAGAATTTTATCGAGGAAATCATTGAGGAAGATTTGGCCAGCGGCAAGCACGAGACTATCGTGACCCGTTTTCCACCGGAGCCAAACGGC
Source organism: Puniceicoccaceae bacterium (assembly GCA_040830445.1). Lineage (GTDB taxonomy): Bacteria > Verrucomicrobiota > Verrucomicrobiia > Opitutales > Oceanipulchritudinaceae > Oceanipulchritudo. Next base: position 13,951 of record JBFOLZ010000085.1, on the reverse strand, counting down.
TACCTCCATGTCGGCCACGCGATGTCCATTTGCCTCAATGGCGGACTGGCGAAAAAGTACAAGGGCCGCTTCCACCTCCGCTTCGACGACACCAACCCGGTCAAGGAGGAGACGGAATATGTGGAATCGATCATGGAGGACGTCAAGTGGCTGGGATTCGACTGGGGAGAGAACCTGTTTTTCGCCTCCGATTATTTCGAGCAACTCTACGAATGGGCCTGCCACCTGATCAAGGAGGGCAAGGCCTATGTCGATGACTCGACCGCCGAGGACATCCGTCGCATGCGGGGTAACCTGACCGAGCCCGGCGAGGAAAGCCCGTTCCGGAATCGCTCCGCCGAGGAGAGCATGGACCTCTTCGACCGCATGCGGAAAGGGGAGTTCAAGGATGGCGAAAAGGTCCTCCGGGCCCGTATCGACATGGCCCATCCGAACCTGAACATGCGCGATCCCGTGCTCTACCGCATTGCCCATGCCCATCATCACCGGACAGGGGACACATGGTGCATCTACCCGATGTATGATTTTGCCCATGGTGAGAGCGATGCCATCGAGGGCATTACCCACAGCATCTGCACCCTTGAGTTTGAGGACCACCGGCCCCTCTACAACTGGTTCATCGAGAACCTGCCCGTACCCAATACGCCCCGGCAGATCGAGTTTGCCCGTCTCAACCTGACCTACACGGTTACCTCCAAACGGAAGCTACTGGAGCTGGTCCGGGACGGCCATGTCAACGGTTGGGATGATCCGCGCATGCCAACAGTCAGTGGCATCCGGCGACGTGGCTATACCCCTGAGGCGATCCGGGAATTTTGTTCCCGCGTCGGCGTGGCCAAGCGCAACAAGATCAACGACCTTGCGCTGATGGAATTCTGCCTTCGCCAGGACCTTGAGGAAAAAGCATTACGCCGGATTGCGGTTCTCGACCCGGTCAAGGTGGTCATTACCAACCTGCCGGAGGATGCGCGGGAGACCTACAAGGGGCCCAATCATCCCGGCAAGCCGGAGATGGGGGAGCGCGAAGTCGTCCTGACCCGGGAGATCTACATCGAGCGGGCCGACTTTATGGAGGACCCGCCGAAGAAGTATTTTCGCCTCGCCCCCGGGCGGGAGGTTCGGCTGCGCTATGCCTGCTACATCACCGCCATTGATGTCATCAAGGATGCGGATGGGAATATCACGGAAATCCATGCCGAGATGGATCCGGAGTCGCGCGGCGGCAGCACGCCCGACGGTCGCCGGGTCAAGGGCACTATCCATTGGGTCAGCGCCACCGAGAATGTTCCCTTTGAGGCACGGGTGTATGACAACCTGTTCACGAAAGAAGACCCTTCGGCAAGCTCAGGGCAGGTCCCAACTGATAATAGCTGGCTCGACAACATCAACCCGCACTCGCTGGACATTTCCACCGGCTATGGGGAACCGGCGTTGGCCGAGGCCAGGGCGGGTGACCGGTTCCAGTTTGAGCGGACCGGTTACTTCTGCATCGATCCCGACAGCAAGGAAGGCGACCTTGTCATTAACAAGTCCGTTGGCCTGCGGGATTCCTGGGGTAAAAAGAAGTAAAGGAAGGCGAATATTTCCCCATATCCCTTCAAGCTGCGATTGGTGGCATAGTCACGGCCTCAAGCGTGATTTTTGAGGGTTGACCAATTCCGGCCCGGGACCCATTTATTGCCGCTTATGTCTGATAAAAATGCCCAAGGCAGCCTGCCGACCCTTGATGCGCTTGTGACCCTTTGCAAGCGGCGCGGATTCATCTTCCAGTCCAGCGAAATCTATGGGGGCTATGCCGGCTTTTTTGATTACGGGCCGCTGGGTGCGGAGCTGAAGAAGAACGTCAAGGACGCCTGGTGGAAGGCGATGGTACACGAGCGGGACGACATTGTCGGCCTCGATTCAACGATCATCATGCATCCGGAGATCTGGCGGGCCAGCGGGCACGTGGACGGTTTCAACGACCCGATGGTCGATTGCAAGGAGTCGAAGAAGCGTTTCCGGGCGGACCAGCTGTTCTTCTCGCCGGTGAGTGTTGATGGAGAGGTCATCGGCTATGTTTCCGTTGAGGAAAACGGCACCATGCAGGCGGAGGCGGAGGAAAAGGCCGCCGAGATGAAGCGCAAGCAGGCGGTGCAGGGGACATTGGATCCGGTTGTCCTGAAGGACTACACGGAGGCCAAGCCGGAGGAGTATGAGCTTATTCCCAGTCCTGCGACCGGCAAGCCCGGCACGCTGACCCCGCCGCGCCAATTCAATTTGATGTTTGAGACCCAGGTGGGGCCGTTGGCCGACGCCTCGGCGACCTCCTACCTTCGTCCGGAGACCGCGCAGGGGATTTTCCAGAATTTCAAGAACGTGGTCGATACAGGGCGGGTAAAAATCCCCTTTGGTATCGCCCAGATCGGGAAGGCCTTCCGGAACGAAATCACGCCGCGGAATTTCATTTTCCGGTCCCGGGAGTTTGAGCAGATGGAGATTGAATACTTCATTGATCCGGACGAGGAGACCTGGCCGCGCGTCTACCGGGAATGGATCGACACCTGCAAGGCATGGCTGGTCAGTATCGGGATTCCCGCGGAAATGGTCAGCGAGGATGTCCACCCGCAGGAGAAGTTGTCCCATTACTCAAAGGGAACAACCGACCTGATGTTTACCTTCCCCTTTGGGGTCCAGGAACTCTGGGGAATCGCCTGCCGGGGGAATTTCGACCTTACCCAACACCAGAAGCACAGTACCAAGTCGATGGAATTCTTCGACGAGGCGCGCAAGGAGAAGTACATTCCCCATGTCGTCGAGCCCTCCCTCGGGGTCGACCGGACTGTGCTGGCCGTCCTCACAGCCGCCTATTGTGAGGACGAGGTGCCCAACGACAAGGGCGTCCCGGAAACGCGGACCCTCCTCAAGTTCCATCCCTCGGTGGCCCCCTTCAAGGCGGCGGTCTTCCCGCTCCTCAAGAACAAGCCGCCCCTGGTCGAGGCCGCCCGTGGGCTCTACAAGCGTTTGCAGCGCCGCTGGAACGTGGCCTGGGACGTTTCCGGCGCCATTGGCCGCCGGTACCGCCGCCAGGATGAAATCGGTACCCCGTACTGCATCACGATTGATTTCGATACCATCGAAAAGGACGGCACCGTGACGATCCGCGACCGCGATACCACCGAACAGGTCCGCATCCAGCTGGAGGAAGTGGAAAGCTGGCTGGCGGAACGGATACAGGGGTAGGAGGTCCCGGGTTTTGAAGCTGTCGCCCCTGCGGGGCTTGGGTTTGTGGGGCTGGCGATTGATCCCAGGGCTGCGCCATTCTCCGTCCCGCTTCACTTCGTTTCGCGGGACTTCGCATGGCTTACCCTAGGCTTTGAGATGTTGCCCCTCCGGGGCATTACTTGTTTGGGGTGGCGGTGATCCCAGGGATGGCGCTATCCTTCGGATAACGCACCCTGGTCTTTGAGATATCGCCCCTCCGGGGCATGTGGTGTTCCGGGAGAAACGAATGCAATACCGCCAACCGGCCCCGAAGAAGCCACACCCCACAGCCTCGTCGGGAACGAACATGGCAACGCTAACCGGCCTCGGAGAGGCCAAATCACAAAGCCCGGGGTAAGGACACGGGCCCGCGGAGCGGGCACTTGGCCGCAGCCCCGGGAAACGTGCCACACATCAATCCTCAAGCCCCGAAGGGGCGGCATCTGCCAATGCATCCCCCGCATTTTCTGTTCGCCCTTGAGGGGTCTTTTACCTAGGAAATCCCATTATGAAATTCCTGAAGTGGCTTCTCATCATCGTTGGTGGCCTGCTTGGCCTGTTCATTGTCGTCTCCTTTTTCCTGCCCAAGGCCTACTACGTGGAGCGGTCGATCGATATATCCGCCCCGGCGGTCCTGGTCTACAGTCAGGTGTCGGACCTGGATGCCTGGCGTAAATGGGACCCGTGGGGGGAGCTGGATCCGGACATGACGGTCACCTACGGCGAGAGCCGGGTCGGCCTGGGAGCATCCTACTCCTGGCAGAGCGAAACCTCCGGTGACGGGACAATGGAGATTGTCGAGGTGGAAGCGCCCAACCGGATCAAGTATAAGCTGACTTTCGAGGGCTATGAGGACAATCCCTCCTACAGCCGCATTCTACTGGAAGCCGGGAATGCCATTGGCCCGACAACTGTTACCTGGACCTTTGAAGGGGACGTCGGGGAGAAGCTTTTCGCTCGCTGGATGGTCCTGCTGATGGACAAATTCGTCGGCATGAACTACGAAAAGGGCCTGAGCAATCTCAAGGCGCTCTGCGAGGGCATGATTGCCGCACCGCCGGAAGTCGAGGGCTGAACCAGTCGCGGTTCAGGCGGAATGCCGCCAGTCGAGGAGGGTGACCCGCTGGGAGCGCCGTCCGCGCCAGGTATGCCAATGGTAACGGACGGCAAGGTCGACCGGCATGCCGGTCGGGGGCGGATTTTCAGCCATGCCCCAGGCAACCCCATCGACCGGTGGCAAATTGTGTCCGCGCTCGATGCTGAAGCGGACATGCCCGGTACCAAGGGGCGCAATGTTGCCGATGGAGACACCAGTGATGGCAAGGATGGGTTCCGGATTCCCCTGACCATAAGGAGCGAGGGAGCTTAATTCCTCAAGCAGGGACTCGGTCAGCTGATCGGCCGGCATGGTGGCGTCGATTTTCAACACCGGTTCCGGCAGGCCATCCGGAAACTGCTTCCGGAGGGCGGTGTCGAAGGCCTCGCGGAGGGCCTTTATTTTACCGGTCTCGGCGGTTAGCCCGACGGCCATGGGATGGCCACCCCACTGGAGCATGTGATCGGTGCAGTCCTTTAGGATTTCCACCAGGTCGACCCCCTCGATGCTCCGCCCGGAGCCCTTGAGGAGCCCGTCCCCGTCGGAGCCAAGGACGAGAGCCGGCCGGTTAAACTTGCGAGCGATGCGACTGGCAACGATCCCGACAACCCCGGCATGCCAGTCGGCACCATGGAGGATAAGGCCGCGGCTTCCGGCAAACTGCCCGGTAACCTGCTGCTCCGCTTCCTCCGTGATGGCGCGCTCAATGTCCTGTCGGTCCCGGTTGAAGGAATCGAGCAGGCGGGCGGACTTGCTGCAACTTGTCCAGTCCTCATTGAGGAGCAGGTCAATGGGCATGGTGGCATCGTCAAGGCGCCCGCTGGCGTTGATCCGCGGACCAATCTTGAATCCAATATCGAAAGGAGAAATCTCTTCACCGAGCTGGATACCGGCCACCTCCATCAGTGCACAGACACCCGGGCGCCGGCATCGGCGCAGGCGGCTGAGCCCGTGCTTGACGAGTATCCGGTTCTCCCCCTCCAGGAGGACGAGGTCCGCCACCGTTCCCATGGCTACGAGATCGAGGTAGTCCCGGAGGTCGGTCTGCTCAGCAAGGTGGTCGCCCTTTTCGCGCATCACCTTGAGAAAGGCATGGCAAAACTTGAAGACCAGGCCGACTGAACAAAGGTTTTTCCAAGGGACATTCTCCCCATCATGGACGTGGGGATTGACCAGCAGGCAGTCTTCCGGCAGGGCTTCCTTGGAGGTATGGTGATCGAGGACCAGGACGGAAATGCCCTGCTGGCGCAGCCAGGCGATTTCCTCCACACTGCTGGTGCCGCAATCAACGGCGATGAGCAGGTCCGGATTGCCGTTCGCGAGTGCCCGCTGAAGCGCCTCCATTGAGAGCCCGTAGCCTTCCTCGAGCCGCTTGGGGACGACAAATGAGGGATTGAGGCCGAACTGCCTCAGAAAATGGGTCAGGAAGACCGTCGAGGTTACGCCATCGACATCGTAATCCCCAAAAATAAGGACGGATTCCTGCCGCTGGAGGGCCTGCTCGACCCGGGCGACGGCCTGGGGCATGTTGGCCAGTTTGAGCGGATCATCCAGGGACTGCAGCCGCGGATTGAGGAACTGCTCAATCTGTTCGTGATCCGCCAGGCCCCGGTTGAGAAGCAGGTTGGCCACCACCTGGCTGATGCCAAACTGACGAGCGACATGGCCTGCCTGCCCATGGTTGAGCGAGGGCCTGATCCATCGCATTTAGGTGCTTACCTCCGATAGTTGGTTCAACCGTTGGATTTTTCCGCTGTCCAGTCGTAGCTCGGCAGGATTTCACCTTTCTCGACCGACTTCCTGTCACCCTTGTGGTACCAGTAGAAGACCGGGCTGGCGATGAAGACCGAGGAGAACGTACCGGTCAGAATACCGAGCAGGAAGACGAGGGCAAAATCCTTGATGACCCCAGCCCCGAAGATGAACAACGTGAAAGAGGCGAACAAGGTGGTCAAACTGGTCAGCACCGTCCGGTTCAAGACCCGGTTGATGGATTGGTGGACTACCTTGCGGAGATTCATGCCGGGATTCAGTTCCAGTTCCTCACGGACGCGGTCAAAGACAACGATGGTGTCATTGATGGAGTAACCGACCGTCATGAGAATGGCGGCAATCATCGGCGCGGTGAACTGGCCACTGCCAATTCCGAGGAATTCCCCGAGGGTGACAAAGATACCGATGGTCATCAGCATGTCGTGCACGGTAGCGACAACCGCCCCGAGGCCGTAACCGAACTCAAAGCGGAAGGCGATGTAGGTCAGGATACCCAGCAGGGCGACCACAATGGAGATGACCGCACTGCGGGTGACTTCGCTACCCACCGCGGAACCAATCTGGGTCCGCCCGATTTCACTCAACCCGGCATCCGGATAGGCTTCTGCAAGAGCGGCAAAGAACTGCTCACCCTTACCCATCTCGGTCTGGACAATCATCAGTTCCTCGTCCGCTCCGAGGGGGGTCTGGAAGAAGACATTCACTTCGCCGTAGCCAACGCTGTCACCGTCATCGGTGATGAATTGGGCATTGTCGGCTGCTTCCTCGACCTGTTCGGATGTCAGGCGCTGGTCATAGTGGATGGTCAGTTCATCACCACCGGTGAAGTCGATACCGAATGCCTGGTCGCGGTGGAGGTAGAAGGAAACGACACCGAGGGTCACCAGGATCCAGGAGAAGATGAAGGCCTTCTTGGCGTAATCGAGGAAAGTGAAGTTGGTGTTCTTGAAGAGCTGCCAGTGGAAAAGCTTCTTGACGATGCCGGTTGTCACGAGGATCTCCAGGATGAAGCGGCTGGTGACCAGACTGCAGAAGACGGTGGCGACAATACCAGCGCTGAGGGTGACACCAAATCCGCGGACCGGTCCGCTGCCCAGCCAGACCAGGATGAGGGCGGTGATGAGGGTCGTCACGTTGGCGTCGACAATGGTCGAGAAGGCCTTGTCGTAACCGGCGACAAGCGCGTTGTGGAGGCTCTTGCCGGCGTTGATCTCTTCCCGGATACGCTCGAAAATGAGGATGCTGGCGTCAACGGCCATCCCGATGGTGAGAACGAGGGCAGCCACACCCGGAAGGGTGATGGTGGCCCCGAAGCTGGCCAGGGCACCGATGACGAGGAGCAGGTTGAGGATAACCGTCAGCATCGAAACGATACCGGCCACCCCGTAGTAAATGATCATGAAGACAACAACCAGGAGGCCGCCGTACATGCCGGCGCGGATACTGGTGTCGCGGGCGTCGCGGGCCAGTGTCGGGCCGACTTCATACATTTCCGCCACTTCCATTTCGACGGCCAGCGGATTGTTGAGGGCATTTGCCAGTTCAAAGGCTTCCCGCTGGGTGAAGTTGCCGGTGATGCGGGCGGCATCGCTGTTGATGCGCTCACGAACCGTGGGGGAGGAAATGAGCTTGCCGTCAAGGACGATGCCCAGGCGGCCGATGCTGAAGTCCGTGTTCTCGGCGGCAATCTGTCCGGTCACCTCGGCAAACTGTTTACGTCCTTCCCCGGTGAAATTCATGGAGACCTCATAACCGCCGGTCTGGGTAATCTGCGGGCCGGCGTCATCGATGATTTCACCGGTCATGACCGGAATGATCTTCAGATAAAGCGCTTCCTCGCGGATCTCGCCCGTTTCCGGATCTTCAAATTCCTGCACCTTGACCTCGTAACCGAGCGGCGGCTGGGCGCCGGGGACAGGGCGGGCCGTGCGGTGGAGGAGCTTGAACTCCAGAAGGGCAGGGGCCCCGATGGTCTCGGCGATGTTGGGATTGTCCTCGGTGTTGATACCCGGCATCTGCACCTCGATGAGGTTGGAGCCCTTGACCCGGACAACCGGCTCGGCCACGCCAAGGCCGTCAACACGATCGAGTATGACCCCGCGGGCGTCCTCCAGTTGGCGCTGGCGGAACATGCCGTCGCCGGAGAGGCTTTCTTCATTGACCTCAAAGGTGATGGCGACACCGCCGTTGAGGTCGAGACCGAGGCTGATTTCACCCTTTGAACGACGCAGGAGCTCGGTCAGGAGAATCTTGTTCTTCTTGTCGAGGTTGCGGATGTCCTGGATGCGGATGTTGGAAAAGTACTGGGAAATATCGATACGCTCATCCCTGGCCATCTTCAGCAGGGCCGTGTAGAGGGTCGCGTACGGGGAGGTGGCGTCGCCACCGGCTTCAGCAACGAGGACGTTGGCGCGGTCGACCAAGGCCCGGAAGTCTGCCAGGTTTTCTTCCCCGGTCTTCTCGACTTCGCCGGCGTCATTGACGTTCTCGACAACCTGGCCAACGAGGTATTGCTCAAAGGGCGTGCTGGTCGGCGGCATGAGTTCGGTCACTGCCCACAGGGTGAGCAGGACGGTGATAACTAGCCTGAAAAGATTCGTTCCGTTCATGTGTAATGCTTAGATCAATATGAGAGTTTTGCGGGGTAGGTCGGATCAGCCTGCTGTTCAGCAGCCGGTCGGGGAAAGGCTCAGCTTTCGGTGGTGTCGAGCGCCTGGATGGAGCCCTTGAGGACATCGATCCGCGTATTGTCGTCGATTTTGACCTGGAAGCGGTCCTTCTTGACGTGCGTGATCGTGCCCGCGATTCCACCGGCTGTGATGACCTTGTCACCCGGCTTGAGCTGGGTCAGCATATTGGCGTGCTCCTTCTGCTTTTTGCGCTGCGGCTGGATCAGGAGGAACCAGAAACCGACCATCAGGAGGATAAAGGGCAGGAACTGCATCAGGGGGCTGCCCTGCTGGGCCCCGGACTGGGCGAGGAAGATAAGGTTGTTTTCCATATATAGCTTGGATTGAACGATGGTAAAAAACAGCCAACTGTGGGCCTCTTGGCCCAAGAATCAACCTAAATAATCTCCCCGTAGGCCGCGGCGTCCATCAGGCCCTCAAGGTCGGCGGCATCCTCCAGTTGAATGCGGACCATCCATGCCTCGCCATAGGGGTCGCCGTTGACGGCCTCGGGCGCGTTGCTGAGGGCGTCATTGACAGCGATGACCTTGCCCGCGACCGGCATGTAGAGGTCGCTGGCCGCTTTCACCGATTCGACAACGCCGAAGGATTCCCCGACGGAAAATGACTCATCGACCTCCGGCAACTCGACGAAAGTGATGTCGCCAAGGCTGGATTGGGCGTAATCGGTGATGCCGATGGTGGCGGTTCCATCCTCTTCAAGACGGACCCATTCGTGCTCGGCGGTATACTTGAGGGTTTCCGGAATGTCGCTCATGGGGATGTTCAATGCAGCCCCGTGCTTCCTGACAACAGCAAAATGCGGGAAAAGGCCGTTATGCGGCGCGGGTCGGCCAGCCCCGGAGGGGCAGTATCTCAAAGCCCGGGGCGCCAGCCCCGGGTAACAACGCCCCCAAAAAGTTAAGCCCGGCAAGGGCGACACGGATTGAGCCGTCGGAAGATGTCGTCCTTGCAGGGCTTGGTTGGTGGATTGGATCGATCATTCCCAGGGCTGGCGCCATCCTTCGGATAGCGCACCCTGGGCTTTGAGATACCGCCTCTTCGAGGCTGGTCACTGGCCGCCGCATGAAAGGTGTACCGGCGAGACGCCTGTACTCCGTTGGGGACATTGCGGCGTGTACCGGCGAGACGCCTGTACTCCGTTGGGGACATTGCGGCGTGTACCGGCGAGACGCCTGTACTCCATTGGGACCATTAAAGGACTACAGGCGTCCCGCCTGTAGCTTATCATTTATGCAACGGCGGCTTGGCGATTTCGAGCGGGAGGTGCTTGCCCCTGATATCGACAAAGAGCTCGGTCCCCGGTACCGCCAGTTCGGCGGGGACCCTGGCGGAACCAATGGGCTTGTTGAGCATCGGGGATTGGGTCCCGGAAAGGACCTTCCCGACCGCGTAGCCGGTTTTGTCGAGGACAGGCGTCCCCTGGCGGGCGATGCGCCGGTCCTCCATGCGGAAGAAGACAACCTTCTTTTCAGGGCCCTTTTCCTTGATTTCGCGGAGAGCCTCCTGGCCGGTAAAGTCGTTTGTCTTGGCCAGCTTGACGACCCAACCGAGACCGGCGGAAATGGGATCGATGGTGTTGCTGATTTCGTGACCGTAGAGGGGATAACCGGCCTCCAGCCGCAGGCTGTCGCGGGCACCGAGTCCCGTCAGGCTGAGTCCGTGTTCCTTGCCGGATTCGTAGATGAGATTGGCGACGCGCGAGGTTTCGCCTTCCGGGAGATAGATTTCCACGCCGTCCTCGCCGGTATATCCGGTCCGGCTGATGAGGGCCCGTGTTTCAAAGAAGTCCCCCTGGATGAAATGGAAGCGTCCGAGGCCGGACAGGTCCTGCCCGGTCACTTCATTGACAATGGCCATGGCCTTGGGTCCCTGCACGGCCAGCTGGCCAAAGGTCCCGGAGACATCATCGACCAGGCAGTCGTAGCCCTGGACCCCGCCGGCCATCCACTCTACATCCTTTTCCACATTGGCGGCGTTGATGCAAAGGAGGTATTCCTCATCGCCGACCTGGTAGATAATGAGGTCATCGACCACGCCCCCGTCCGGGTAACACATGACGGTGTAGAGGGCCTTGCCGGTTTCGAGCCGTGTGACATCATTGGTCACAAGGTGGTTCAGGTAGGCGAGGGCATCCGCTCCATGGACGCGGACTTCCCCCATGTGGCTGACATCAAACAGCCCCGCCTGTTCGCGGACGGCCCGGTGTTCTTCAAGGATGGAGGTGTACTGGACCGGCATTTCCCAGCCGGCGAAGGGCACCATCCGGGCACCATGTTCGACATGGAAAGCGTGCAGGGCTGTACGTTTCAGGGTATCACTCATAAAGCTTATTAAACGGCGTTCGGTCGAAAAATCCACCAAAACCGCAACTTGTCTCAAATTCTTAACGCCCAGGCGATGCGGGGGAAGGGGGCGGGTGGCCCGGCGAATCCGACCCGCCACCAGGCCTGCTTGCCAAAGACTTCCTTGAGGAAGGATATGCGCGGTTCGCTGCCTTCAAGATCAATCCCAATTCCGCGCGGGTCCTGCAGGAGTCCATCCCCGTGGGCCTTGAGGATGGCTTCCTTGAGGGTCCAGTACTGGATGAAGGTGGCCATCTTGGCCGATTCTGGCACGGCCTCCCATGCCTCGTGCTCATCGTTTGTCATAATCCGCGGAGCGACCTGGATGGCGGTCTTGAGGCTGCTGCGGGTCTCGATATCAACCCCCAGGTCGCCTTCCCGGCATACCCCGACGACGGCATACTGGCCGGAGTGCGACAAGTTGAAGGGGAGCGCATGGTCGGCGAGGTAGGGCTTCTCCTGTTCGGTGAAGGCGATCTTGATATCCGGGGCCTTCTCACCGGTGTATTCGGCGAGGACCTGCCTCAGGAAATAGCGGGCGGCAAGGAAGCGCTGCTGGTGCTCCGGCTTGATGAAGCGCTCCGCCCGGGCATGCTCCTCGGGAATGGTCCCCGTGTGGAACCAGGCCCCCTGTTGCTGCTGGAGTGCTTCCAGATCGGCATAGTGGAGGTAGAGCGAACGGTCGCTATTAATACTAATCTCCAATTGGTTCGAACTGTCGTTTTCTCCGCTCTGCCCCATGTTGACTAAATGAATACACTTCCCGGCAAAACTGAAAGGAAATCCTGCCGGAACAATAGAAGACAGCAAGCGGTTTGGATTTTAGCCTTCAGATAGGTTCGCTTCGGCAATCCACTTGTTCTTCCCGTAATGGAAGAACCAGCGGTCGCCGGGTTGGGTCCCTTCGTAGAACCACATCCAGCTGGCCTCGTCCCCGTACATGTAGAGGAAGGGATAGACTTCCTGGTGGTTCCAGACCCACTGCCCGAGGCCGTAGTCATAAACCATGACAGAGTCGCGGTTTCCCTTGGGGACGTACTCCCAGCCGTGGGCAAAGTGCCAGACATGGGACTTGCCGGCGCGCCAGAAGAATCCATACCACTCGGATTCAGCCCAGCCGTCACCCCGGTCCTCCGCATCCTGCAGACCGTCCCGGAAGAGGCCGGTGAGGACCCAGGTGAAGTTGCCGTTGGCATTGGTCCCCCATCCAGTCATACAGGTGCCAATCCGGTTGACCCCCTTGACTCCACGGAGTTGCCAGCCTTCGGGAACATTTACTTCATCCGCCAGTTTGTGGATGCCATCCTTGTCCCAATAAACCGCCTCATCGGGTCCATCCTGGCCGCTGGCTCCGACAACCACGTCCCCGTCATCGGAGATGGCCGTTGCCTCCGAATAATTGTCTCCCGGGAGTGGTTGCAGGAAAACGAAAGTGTCGGGTTCCGTCCACTTGAAGGCATGCCACTGCCATTCAAACTCGCCACCCCCGAGGTCGACCTCTTCGCGGCTCAAGCCGGCCACGGCGGTCCCGTTGTAGGAGACGCCGTACGCATAGGAGCTTTCGCTGTCCGGGTATTCCTCGAAGGTATGGACCTCCCATTCCGGATCCATCCCCGGTTGAGGCGAGCGGTAGACCCACCTGACCGCATTGCGGGCCATCGACGTCATGGAGATGCCGACGAGGGTGGTTCCGTCGCCGGAAATGTCATAGGGCAGGCTGCCTGTCAGGGAACCAATGGGAAATCCGCCCGGTGGTACAAAGAGGGGCATGGGGAGGCGCATGCTGGTCAGCGATTCAAAATCCTCCCAGATGTGGGCACCTGATTTCTTGTAGGGCCCATCCGTGAAAGTGGAGGTCAAGGCGAGCGTCGTTCCATCGTTGGAGACCCCATAGACGGCGCATGGATACTCCGAGACGACCGACTGGGCAACACCGTCCTTCCAGATCATGCCTTCGTAGCCTCCACCGGTCAATTTGCAGTCGCCGACAACGACGCGTCCATCGCTGCTGACATCATAGGCCTTGGCCTGGGTGGCTCCCGTTCCCTTTCCATGGTCAAGGATGGTCATTTTGCCGGCCGGCTTGCTCCAGATAAAGGCCGAAAGTCCCGATTTGCTCATGCTATACCCGACAACATAGTCACCATTCGATGACATGCCACCGGGGATGGCGGTTGATGGTGAGCCCCCAAGATTGCCAATATCCTGGATCGCTACCTGCCCGTTTCCCGTGAAGAATAAAAGCGATGCCCCCAGCATCCCGAACACAATTCGTAATCCCCTCATTCTTATAGTCCTCCAATCAGGATTGTCATAGCAGATTCCCCCCTTAACCTCAATCCCAATCCCACCCCCCAAAAATCTTAATCTTAATCTTAGCCTTAATCTTAATCTGATTACGCATGATCCCGGGTCCTCCGGGAAGGGGGGCATGAACGATCCGGGGTCTAATTCCATTGACCTTTTGGGCAGCCTGCTGTATCCCATTCTCAGCTCTTCCACTCCAACCCCTAAAAGAAGGTTTCCTCATGAAACACCGTACCGGCTGTTCCCTCATCGGTATATTGTTCACTCTTATCCTTGCCTCCGCTCCCGCCTTAGCCCTCACCGATGGGGATTGGGAATACATTGAGGAGAACGGAGGTGCCACCATTACTGGGTACACAGGCCTCGGTGGGGATGTGGCGATCCCGGCCACGGTTGGCGAGTCTGTCGCAGTTCTGCAAATCGTCACCGATGCCTTCATGGACAATGCCGTGTTGGTGCGTGTCACCATGCCGGCATCTGTTCACGAAATGGGGGAT
>JBFOLZ010000084.1:0-20236 GCA_040830445.1 Puniceicoccaceae bacterium | reverse complement strand
GTGTAGATCATGATCCCCAGCACGGGGGTGTTCGGGACACCCGCGAGGATGGTGTAGAAATAGGTCGTTCCCTGGGAATAGGGGCGGGTGAGGAACGGCGGGGGCGTGTCGAGCCGCGTCCGCCGCCAGCGCCAGCCAAAAACCCATGCCCCGATAAGATAAGCCGGGAGGGCAAAGCTGAAGAGGAGGATGGCGCCCCCGCCGTTGCCGTAGGTAATGCCGGCCGCACCCACGAACATGAAGGCTGAGAATCCTGAGATAAAGAGCGACAGCATCGACATCTTCCAGGGGATATGGCCACCGCCCTTGAAGTAGTCCGTTGTCGCCTTGTTGAAGCGGGCCACGTAGAAGCCGACTCCCAGGACGGCCAGCATGTAGAGGCCGACGACGGTGAAATCGAGGCGGTTGAGGAAACTCAGTTCGGGCATAATGTGGTGTCTGGTCCGGGCTGAAGATGGTCCCGCCAGTTAATGTCAGGGAATCCCAATTTGCATGGAAGGGGCACCCTCCCTTGGTTTTATGGTAAAACGTAATCGGGCCTGACCCCGCCGCCTAAATGAGGAGAATGGGCGGTATTATGCGAATCCCACGACTCCTAATTTTTTGTGCCATTTTGGCCAGTATGTGCCACTTGCTCCATGCCGGGACGGATGTGCCTGATCTTGCCGGTTCATGGACCATTGACCGCGATGCCAGTTCCCCCATCGACCCATGGGGACGGATTACCCTGGAAATCGCCATCGATGGCGATGCGGTGAGTATTTCCCGGACCGTATCGACCGGCCGCCGCAACAGCACCCAGGTTTATCCCTTCGTAGTTGGTGAAGAAACCAAGGTCCCGGTCACTTGGTGGACCGGGAACCGCCACATTGGAGCCTACATGGGGGGTGATGGAACGGAAACCATCACCGCCGAATGGATGGATGGTGGCCGGACCCTACGGGTCGAGTCCCGATACGTACTGCAGACATCACAAGGCGAAACGGCGGTCCGCAGCTACTTCGAGTACCGCCTCGATCCGGATGGAAGCGGACTGACGGTGATTGAGCTGCGGTCATCACGGAGCACGCCGGTAGTCCATGTTTTCAAGCGTGCCTGAGGGAGATAGAATCATGAAGAAGACACTTTTCGTTACTTTACTGAGCATATTCGCAGCCACAGGGCTATTGGCCAAGCCGGCCTACCTGATGGAGTTCGACAACCGCTGGAATCTCGAGGACGGCCTGCCGGAAAAGGCCATGCTCATCAGCCTGCAGGGCATCGTCAACAAGGGCGGGCCCGAACTGAATTTTGTTTATCCCCCGGAATGGCCGTGGAAGATTACTTCGGCGATGCGGGGCTTTTTTGAGAATCGTCATGGGTTTGAGTTCACTGTTTTGGGAACACCCGGTGAAGCGCTGGAGCACCTGGCCAACCAGGCCAAAGGATATGTTGTGTGGGACAAGGATGTGCGAACATCCTTGATCGTTGCCTTCACCGTCGCCGGGCTGGAAGAGGTCCTCGTGGTAAACGAGGACCTCATCCCCCTGGTGGAATCCCACGGACTCACCATGGTGGAGGATTTGCGGGGCGATTTTACCGGCATGAATGATGCGGAAATCTACCAGATTGCCTACGACCGTTATTGGGACCGTTGCAGCCGGGACATCGTCATCTGGATGGGCGGCCAGGCCCGTGCCCGCATGGAACCTGGAATTGCCGATTATGGTATCTACCGGGGCGCTTTCTTTACGGACCTCTCTGCAAGCCCGAAGGACGTCGAGGAGCTGGCCCTGCACAACAAGATCCTCAGCCAGCAGAATCCGCAGAGCGTGGTCATGGGTTGGCACTCCTATGGGAAGGACACGGAAGGCCAGCACGTCAGCCTGGTCTCCAGTTATGGCCTCAAGATGGAGGGCCTCAACAGCCTGCCGAATATCAGTTTCAATACCCAGGTCCCGTTTACGGATGACTTCCAGTTCCGGAACAATCACAATGTGGAGCCGGATGAAACGATCGTTCCGGAGGACAAGGTCTATATCTCCCTCATCCAGACCGACAGCATGGGTATTGGCGCGTGGACCAAGCCAGGCCGTGGCCGTATTCCCTACGCCTGGCAGGTCTCCATGAACTGGACCTGGATTGCCCCCTGCAGCATCCAGTACTTTGCCGAGGCAGCAACGCCCAATGATTACTTTATTGGCGGCCTCTCCGGGCCGGGTTACATGTATCCCAAGCCGATTCCGGAGGAGGCCTTCTGGCCACTGATGAAGGAGGCCAACCGGCTCATGGATATCCTCGACCTCCGGGTCATGGAAGTCATGGACTATTCCGAAGGGAACCGCCATGTCGGCAATACCGACCTGACCAAGGATGTAGTGGATCGTTACTACAAGGCCTTTCCGGATGTGATTGGATTCATCAACGGGTATGGATCCGCCCGGACATTTGACTTGAGGGATGGACGGCCAATGATTTCCTACGATTATTACCTCGGCATCCGCCGGCCCACCGATGCGGCCATTGCCGACCTCAAGGAACTGATCGCCCTCAATCGGGAGCGCCCGTATTTCCTCCTTATCCACGTCCGGGAATCAACGACCATTGACCGGGTGGCGGATATCATCGACGGGTTGGGGGACTCTGCCGAGGTCGTGCCATTGGATGTCTTCCTCAAGATGGCCGCGGAAGCACCGACCTTCCAGCCGCGCTACCTGCAGCCGGGTGACCCGAAGGATTATAACGATTATTGAGGGGATTCCTCGCGCCCCTTCAGGGCGCGTGTGATTGATATCGCCCTTTCGTTACCCAGGGCGTCGCCCCTTCGTCGCTACGCTCCTCAGGGGCTCGGCCCTGGGCTTGGATACCGGTGGCCCTTCGGGCCACCTTGGTTAATCGCGTGGGGAGGGAATGAGCCTTCGGGCCACTTTGGTTAATCGCGTGGGGAGGGAATGGCCCAACGGGCCATTGGCATCCAAGCCCAGGTCCGAGACTCGGGAGCGTAGCGAGCGAGTCGACGGCCTGGGTTACTTGCCAGAGCATGAGTTTATTGGGTAAAAGGCCCGTCGCCTATTCCGGTACAATGGCCCAACGGGCCATTGGTATCCAAGCCCAGGGTTGAGCCCCGACGTAGTCGGGGGGAAACCCTGGGAATAATTGGGAACAATACAGGGACGCGCCCTGAAGGGGCGCGGGGACTCGATCATTTCAACCGGACCGTAATCTCTGCCCCGTCCATGATGGCCATCTGGCAATCGAGGTAGCGGCTCTGGCCAACCGTGGACTCGGCGAATTCGAGGTCGCCAGAGCGGGTGCTGACGGATGCCACCTCGCTACCGGTTGGCAGGAGCAGGTGGATATCCACCAGGGAATGCCGGCTGTGGATCTCCAGTTTGAGGGAGTCGCTCCCTTGCTCGTATTGGTACCCGAAATGGGCCCCGGAGGCGGCATAACCGGTCTCCACCTCGGCGGAATCGACGCCTGCTGCCGCCCAGCGCGGGCACAGGCGGACCACGTCGAGGCAGCACCCGTGGTCCTGGATGCCGGCGAGTCCTTCCATGAACCCGTAGAGCATGGCCGAGGAGCCCCAACCGTCGGTTGGCATGGCATCCGGGCTGGTACTGGTCTCAACGCTTGAGGCCCGGCCATCTGGGAAGTACCAGAGGAAGGTCTCGTTGTTCTCCTCAATCATGCCGTAATACTGTCGCAGGGTGGCCACGCCCTGTTCCTCAAACCCGTTTTCGAGGTAGGCCCGGGCCAGTTCGCCCCCAACCAGCGGCAGGATGCCACCATTGACATAGGCCCCGGGGACCAGCTTTTCATCGCCAAAGGCCCCGTTGGGAAAGGCCGGATCGATGGAGTACCACTCCGCGAAGGATTGATTCTCCTTCTTGCGGCCGAGGTACTCGTTGAGGATCGATACCGCCTGGGTATGGCTGGTGACCCCGCGGTTGATGTCCATGGCATTGGAAAAACTGAGCTGGTTCTCCTCATCGAGGCCGGGGATGTCGACCGGGGTTGTCTTGACAAAGTGGGTATAGAATCGGCCGTTCCAGCAGGTGGCATTGAGGCGATCCCTGAGTCCTTCAGCAAAGCGGGTCCAGTGCTGGGCCCGGGCATCCTTGCCGATGCGGTTGCACATGTGCGCCATCAGGCAGCAAGCTTCATAGTAACCGCTGTTATCGCCGTGCATGATGCCCCAGAAGGTGTTGTCATCAATCTGGAACTGGAGCCAGTCATGCATTCCGGCGGTATAGGCGAAATCCCATGAATCGATGGTATAGGCCCGCTTGACCAACTGTCTTTCGCTGTCCCAGCGCCATGGGTGGGTAAAGACATATTCCAGCGCCCGTTCAAGGGAAGGCATCAGGTTTTCAATGAAGCCATTGTCGCCCGTGCTCTGCCAGGCCAGGAAAGCTGCCTTGACAAAACGATACTCCACATCCGCCTCGACTGGAACCCGGACGTACTGGACCCAGTTTTCCTTGGCCGCGGTTGGAATCAGGGATTGGTTGGTGACAAAGTCGAAGACCCGTCCATTGGCGGCCTGGGTATCCGCGAAGTGCTGGACTGTCGATACCAGGTCCGTCTCGAAATAGCGGCAACCGCGCATGATGTCGCTGTGGTCGCGCAACCAGATGGCCGGGCAATCAGGGGAACGGTAGCCGTGGACGGTTTCCCCGTCGATCACCAGGTCCATGGTGTCCTGCTTGAGGAATGCCTCAATTCTTGGATAAAAGGTGTCAAATTCGGCTTTGCCGGTGGAGATGCGGGTCAGGTCTGGCATGATTGTGGATATTGCTATTCTAAAGCATGTAGATTCGGTGCTCAAGCAGCGGTTTGAAATATCCCGGGGGTTTTACGGTATATCGAGAAGCCGGTTTATGCGTTGCCTGTGAAGGTACAATATGCAGAAAATTCACCCCATACCTCATCATTGTGACATTCCTCGGACTCCACTTTCTCGACCTCATCGTTCTCCTGCTGTACCTCGGCGTCATCCTCTGGCTGGGCAAGAAAGCAGGCGAACAAAACAACGATACCGAAGACTACTTTCTTGCCGGGCGTTCGCTGGGTAAGTTTTACCAGTTCTTCCTCAATTTCGGTGCCTCCACCAATGCTGACCAGGCGGTTGCGGTAACCCGCGAGACCTACCGCCAGGGTGTGGGAGGCATGTGGATCCAGTTTCTGGTCCTATTTATCACGCCGTTCTATTGGTTTACGGCCTTGTTCTTCCGCCGCTCGCGCCTGACGACAATCGGGGATTACTACACCGAGCGCTTCCAAAGTCCTTTTCTGGGAGGCAGCTATGCCGCTTTTACCCTGATCATGGCCTTTATCGGGGGCGGGGTTGGCTACATGGTGGCCGCCAAGACGATGATGGCCCTGACACCCAAGGATTTCGACGCCCTGACCATGGAACAGCAGGTCAGCGTGCAGGAATTCGAGGAATACCAGCAGCTGGCCAAATTAACCTACACGGAGCGTTCGGATGAGCAAAACGCCCGCTATGAGGTGCTTCTGCAGAAGAATGCGCACGGGGAACTGAAGTCATTCTATTCCTACACCAATCCCATCGTCTTTTACTTCATCTACGGCATTGTGGTGGCGGCCTACACCATCATGGGAGGCTTTCGGGCAGCGGCCATAACGGACGCCATCCAAGGCGTGCTCATAATCATATTTTCGGTCATACTGATCCCCCTTGGCCTGGCCAAGCTGGGAGGCTTCGCCGGGTTGCATGCGGCGGTGCCGGAATTCAATTTCGAGCTCTTTGGATCGGTCTCCCTGAGTGAGTATGCCTGGTACACTATCATGGCGATGTTCTTCTCCAACCTGGTAGCCATTGTCGCTGTGGCGGCCGGTATGCAGACGGCCGGTTCAGCCACCAATGAGCAAGTGGCCCGCTTCGGCATGATCGGGGGGATGTTCTTCAAACGTTTCCTGATGCTCTTCTGGGTCCTGGCCGGCCTCATTGCCCTTGGCCTCTATGCGGGCAAGTTGCACGACCCGGATCTTGCCTGGGGCGTCATGAGCCGGGATCTGCTGCTTCCCGGTGCCCTTGGCCTGATGCTGGTGGGTATCCTGGCGGCCAACATGTCGACCCTGGATGCCGGTTCGGTCTCCAATTCCGCCCTCTTTATCCGCAACATTTACCAGCCCTTGCTGCCTGACAAGAGTGAGGACCATTACCTCTGGGTCGGGCGCTTGACTATTGCCGTGACCCTTCTTGGCGGCATCGGGGCGGCTGTCTATATCGACAATCTGCTCGAGCTCTTCAAGTACTTCATCACTATACCGGCAATCTTTGGCGCGCCCATCTGGCTGGGCTATACCTGGCGCCGCCTGACGCGCACCGCTGTGGTGGTTGAGGTTGTCATCTGCTTCACCATCTTTGCCATCCTGCCAAATCTCTTCCAGGGACTGGACTGGGCGCGGACGAATGAAGCTTTTCTCGTCCAAACGGACTCCTACACCCATTCCTACAAGGCACCGGCCAATAACGACGACGTCGCCCTCGGGCGCGCGGAAAAAGTCGGCGACACCATCACCAAGGAAGTCCGGGTCGAGCCAAAGGGCATTTTCTTTGAAAAGGTGGCCCGGATGGATCCCGAAAACCCGGATTCACCGCTGATCGGGATTGGCCGCTTTGAGGCGGAAATCTGGGTCCTGAGCCTGGTCGGCATTGACTTTACCGGGTTCAAGAAATCCCAGCTGGTGGCGACGCGGTTTTTCTTCAGCGCCTTCTTCCCCTTTGTCCTGCTGTTCCTTGTCTCCTGGCTGACCCGGCCGGCTGAGAGAAAGCACCTCGATTATTTCTTCGGGAAGATTTACACACCCATCCAGGAGACTCCGGAAAAGGACCAGGAGGCCATCCAGTGGGCCACCGATAACCCGCAGGAGCTGGCCAAGCGGAAGATGTTCCCGGGTACCCAGTGGGAAATCGCCAAGCCGGACAAGATGGATATCCTCGGTTTTGGTGGCAGCTGGGTAATCGTCGGCCTGGTCATCCTCCTGCTCTGGGGGATGGTCAATATTGGCCGTTGATCACTTGGCCAGGACCGGCTCCGGCAATGCAGCCGTGGCTCCATCAACCCATTCACCGCGAATCAGGGTGACGGCCGGATTCTCGGCCGGCCCGAGGCTCTCATTGGCCAGCTTGGCCTTGAGGATGTCGATGGCGGTGGCGCCGATCTTCTTGTAGTCGACATTCACCCGGGCCATATCCCCACACTTGTCGCAAGCGGGCGCAAGGGCGGCAAAACTAATGTCCCCGGGCACCGACATGCCGGCTTCCTTAAGCCAGTCATAATGCTCCAGATGCGAGCTGTAGACGACATCCGGCTTGTGCTTCTTGATCCATTTCAGGAGGTCGTCCCGGGAAATGGTCTCCGTCAGCAGGGGCGGGATTTGGTCCTTCTTGGGAATCTGCTGCTGGTACCAGGTCAAGTAACAGTGGTAGAGGTGGTTCGATTGCTCGTCCTCCGCCTTGGTGACGCAAAATCCGATGCGCTTGAAGCCCTTTTCAGATAGACTCGAGATGCCGACGTGCATCGCCTGGTAAAAGTGCGGATGAACCTGGTTGAAGCCCAATTTGGCCGCTACTGAGCAGGTAGCCACGCCGGTGAATTCATCATGGGGCAGGGAAAAGACATCCTCCAGCGACTCCACGGGCAAAACCACCACGCCCCGAATCCCGCGCGTCTCGAGGATCTGAATCAGCCGCTCGATGCGCATGTTGGGCTCATGGAGCCAGAAGTCCTCCGTCTTGAAGCCGAGGCTTTCCGCCCGCTCAATGGCTCCCTTGCGGATGAGTTGGGCCACCGGACTGGCCTTCTTCAAGGGGGTCCGGTTGCCGTTCAACAGGGCGATGACCGGTTCCTCCTTGCTAATATCCCGCTTGCGCAGATAGCGCATCAGCTGGGTCAGGTTGGGATCAGGGGTATAGCCCTGGCGGATGGCGATTTCCTTGATCCGTTCCCGGGTCTCGGGGGCCACCCGGGGGTGGTTGCGCAAGGCCATGGATACCGTCATCCGGCTGACACCGGCTTCTTCAGCGATGGTCTTGCATGAGGGTCGTTTCGGGGTCATGGAGGAGTAGTTTGGATGAATTATAGCAAAGCACCCACTAATTTACAATAGAGTGGGTCGGGGGAGGAGCGTCAAGGGGAAAGGGAATGGCCGGCGGTGTGGTGAACCTGTTGAACGATGCTGCCATGGCTACATACAGCACCATCCATTATGTCGGTGAGCCACTCTCGAAGCGGTCCCAAGGAAGAATCGGTAAAAGCGGTCAATCCGCCTCGAAGAGGCGATATCATAAAGCCCAGGGCGTCAGCCCTGGGACCGGGGGCATTCCACCTTATAGAAAAGCCCCAACGGGGCGACATCATTTCCCGGCTTGGTTCCCTCGGATGTCGCCCCGTTGGGGCTCATTCAAAAGAGAGACCTCTCTTCCCAGGGTTGCGCCAACCTCGCCCTGCGGGCTTTGGTTGGCTTACCCTGGGCTTTGGGATAATGCCGCTTCGCGGCGTATCGCAGCGCATGTCACGATGGTAAAAAAAAGCCCCGGTGCACTTGCGTGCACCGGGACTGAAAGTCAGAACCGGATTACGTTCCTATTAAATTAGAAGGTAATCGTTCCAGATACCGTGACCAGGCGGCCTTCAAGGATCCGGTACAGTTTGCTTCCGTCCGGCTGGGCGTAGAACGGATACAGGCCATCGTGGTCCGTGAGGTCCTTGATGTTGAGCTGCAGGATCAGGTCGGACCTGTCGCTGAGACGATACTCGGAGCGGAAGAACAGGTCGACGAAGGTCTGGCTCGGTGCGTAGTAGGGGTCGTCCGGATTGAACGCTGTATTGCCCAACGGGTTCGTGTAGAGCCCGAAGCCAATTCCCATCTTGTCCTGGTAGCGGATGCCGGCACCAACTGTGAAGTCCCCAAGCCACTCCGGAATCAGGCCACTGTCTCGACCGAAGTTGTAACTGGTGTTGAAGTTAATCCGCCATTCGCGCTGTTCGTAACCTGGGAGGCCTGCGAGTGACGCCGCCTGCCGTGCTGGCTCAACGATTGTGCGTTCGGCACGCTCGGCGAGGGTTTCCCCGTTATCCGGATTGAGGATATAGCTTTGGCCGAAGGCTGAATTCACCCAGGTCGGGATGACGAAGTCGTCCACGAAGCCATTGACCACTGGATAGACATTTGAGGTCACTGTTTCCTGCTGAGCGAGGGTCAGGAGCAGAGTCCACTGCGGGGTCGGATTGTAGGAAATTTCAATTTCCACACCTTCCGCGGTGTAGTCCTGGGTCGCGGTGTCATTGGACGAGCGGGCCTCCGATGCAGTGGCGCTGGCCCAATCCGCCTGGAAACCACTGACATCCTGAACGCCTTGCGGTGGCAGGACAGCCTGTGCATCGGCAACCGTCCATCCATTGGCAATATTGTTCGGGTCAGCTGTCTGTTCGACGAGACTGACCAGTAACGTGGCGTATGTGTTGACCGAGCTGTTTTCCACGCGATCGTTTGTCGCGGTTGTTTCGAACCAGTTCACGCGGGCATTCAACTTTCCATTCATGGTCGAAACCATGAAGCCTTCTTCAGTTGTTACACCCCCTTCTGGAGGGGTGGGTTCATTGAAGATATTCACGTTGCTGGAGCCCAGTGAGAAGTTGTCAGACTTGCTCCGGAAGAGGGAGATTTCAGTTCCCCATGGGAGGTGTTTACGGATGAACTCCGGTGTATGGACAACAATGCTCCAGGATTTGGCATCCTTATCCTGAGTTTTGGTAAGATTTTTCGGGCCGGCGACGAAAGCAGGATCCCGGGTATTGCGGGGCCGGTTCAACGTGCTTGGGTCCCCAGCTGCATTCGGCACCACGATATTCGGAGCACTGACTGAGCCTTCGTGCGCCACATCGTTGCGCCAGCTGCCGGTCAAGACAACCGTATCGTCCCATATCCACCACTGTCCGAGAAGAACCTTGGATTCGATTTCGGTTCCCTTCTTATCAGTGAAGAAGGTCGTCCAGTAGTTGTCATTTTCGCGGAGCCGGTAAACTTCCGTCTCAAAACTCTTGAAACGATTGTTCACCCTATCCCAACCGACAAAGGTTGCCGGGGAGATTGGCCTGTCGCGCTGTCTGCCAAACGGAACGGCGCGGATGTTAATACCTTTCAGGTCATCCAGAGTATTGGCACCGAGAAGGTCGTAACTTCCGGTTCCCACGTGCGGGAGGGCGAAGTTCATGCCTTTCCGGAAATCGGCCCGGTGGATCCATGTGCCCTGACTTGCGTCGCCTCCGCTGAGGGCATCCGCAACCATTTCTGCATTAACCCCACCTTCACCATCATAGGCCTGCCCGGACTCGATTTCCCGGTCCGTGTAAACTCCTGTACCCCGGAAGCGCCCAAGGATACGGGCCAGCAAGCTGTCTTCATCAAGGAAGTCAGCAGCCTCAACTTCACCATAGACGACTGCCCTGAGGGTCTGACGCTCGGTGTACAAGTCATTACCACCGTATTGACCACCCATAGTGGGTTGGCCGAAGTTCGGGTTCGGAAGCCAGTTTCCGGCGGCATCCTGTGCCATCAGTGACTGGTTCATGTCGATGTAGATGGCGCGCTGTTCGATGCCCTGGAGCATATTGTTACCCCATGAGGAGAAATCCTCGTCGTAGGCAGCGAGCTCGATACCGAGTCTGCCGTCCAGCCAATTGCCTTCAATGGAACCTTCAATAACTGTGAAGTCGACTCCCTGCGAGCTGGCTGAGGAGAAGAGGTTCTTCCGGTAGTCGAAGATGCTGCGATCAAGGATCTGGTAGTCAACATTACCCCGGCTCCAGAATCCAACCTCGTTCGAGGGAACAGACTGGGTCGTATCGCCGGGGAAGTAACCGCCAGTTATTTTCATGGTCCGGATCATACCACGTGGACGAACCATCATGTATTCAACATTACCCGGTGTTCCACGGTTTGCCCGGATAAATCCCTGGCCAAGGAATGTCGGGTCCGGGTTATTCGTGTCGTGGTAGTAATAGATGTATCCGCTGGAAGCACCATTCAGGCCGAGCAGGCGGCTGTTGGTGGAGTTGCTCGCTGCAGGCGGGAAGAAATCATCCGTTCCCCGGAATAAGACAGCCCCGTCTGCCGGATTGGCAACCGTTGGCTTACCGGAAAGCAACCATGGTGAGATGCCGTCATTCGGCGGGAAGAAGTCGGGTTTGGTGGACCGAATTTTCCCGGATTCAACGCTGGCATGGACGCGGATATTGTCTGTTATCTTCAGGAGACCGGAGAGATAGATCCGTTCATCATCCTGGTAGGCCTGCTTCTGTTCATACTGGGTCGACTCATGGAGACCCGCAACAAAGATGGCCAGACGGTCCTCAATAGGCACCAGATTATAGCGGAAGGAACCGCGCATGGTACCATACTGATCCGCCTCCAACCGGAATCGACCGGCATTCTTGAGGAAGTTTGCGCGGACCGTCGAAGCATTGACAATACCACCCGGACTGCCCAAGCCGAACAGGGCGGAATTGGGCCCGCGCTGGACGTCGACACGATCGGTGTTGTAGGTATCAAACGGCACGTTGGTCTGGAAGAGGTTTCGCGTCAGGTCAGCCGTAGCCAGACCACGGACACGCGTGAATCCTCCAGACGGATTGTCCCGGCTGCCTTCCGGAATGATATTCCCCGAGCCTGCGTACTGGGAAGCGGTAAAGTTACCACCCAATCCAGCGACTTCGGAGTTCGGGGTCAGGACGAGAACATCTTCAAGGTCTGTGGCTCCCGTATCCCTCAACAACTCCTCATTCACAATGGAAATTGGAGTTCCGATGTCGCGGAGGGATGTCTTCAGGCGCGTACCAGCCAAAGTGCTGGTGGCCTGATAACCAATATCGTCATCACCGGTGACGACGAAGGGGGACAGATCGTAGACGTCTTCATCTTCGGTATCCTGGGCGTATGTACCGGTAAACGGGATACACGCCAAAGGAAGCGTAAGCCATAGTAGTCTGTAGTGTTTTTTCATAATCATTCGATTTTTTTGGATTATGTTGTTCGAGGTTTGTTTGTAATGCAGTGTGCTTTAGAAAGGAGTATGCACGAACTACACTAGTGTGATGTTCTAGCAAAAAAGGGGATTCTTGTCCAATGCTTGTTGGGTGCAGGTTTGGCAGTAAAATTTACCGATTGGGTTAACGGGTAGACAGAGCGATAAGAGCGCAGGCTGATGAGCCGGTTTTGAGGGAGAGATAGCTTGTGGGTGGTCATCAAAATACGGAGTAAAGTAAGTATCGCGAGAGGAGGTTTTCCGAGCCACCAGAATTGTGTTTTCCAGTAAAGCACAGCCTGTAAAACAGCCGTTCTGGGGAGTTTTATGGGTAAATTTCATGAACATCACTTAAATTAGGTGAACAAGTGTTCATTAAAACCTCTCCCGACCCCGTGTCTAAAAGGACAGTTGCGGGTCCCTGTGGGAGGTCTAATTCAATGGACTTACCGTTACGAAGGGTTACGGTCTGGCTCCCGCCGTCAAGGGTATGGAAGACAAGTATACTGCCGCCGCCATAGAAGAAGGCGTCCGTGGTTCCATAGACATGGGCTCCGGTGGCTTGGAGTAGGGAGCGGAGCGGCTCTGTTTCCATGCCCGGGAGACTGACAAACCAGCTGGTATGATCGGGAAAGCTTTTCCGGGCGATGGCGCATTCGCCAGAGTTGGCAAACCGGGCCATGGACTCCGCCCCGGAATCTTCCACGGCAAGCAAAGGTTTGGAGGGTTTATCATCAAGTCTATATTCGAAGGGCTCACTATCCCCGATCTTTCCCTGTATGTTCGGGGCATGTTCAGGGTTTAACTCCGTGAGGTTGATCCCTGTAAGCGCGGAAGTGAAAGCAACATCGGCGCAGCCGGTCGTTTCATCGATGAAGCCCGGCGCATGGAACCAGATCAGCTGGCGGCCATCGCAAGCGACCTTTTCCTGGATGAACGCGCGCTCCTCCTCCTTGAGGGCGTAGGTATTTCCGAATACAACGACCTTGTACTGGTCAAGGTCGACCAGGGGCAAGTCATCGAGGTGGACAGGATCGAAGATGATGCCGCTGCGGAAGGCGGCGAGGGTGCAGTAGTCTATCAAGGTCGGGGTGACCGGGTCCGCGCCGACCAGACTGGCCGAGTAGTAGAGACTATCCGTATCGAAAACAAAAAGGACATCCGCTTCACTGGAATAGGGTTCAGCAAGCGCGCGGTCCTGAAAGAGCTTCTGCATGTGCTCGATTTCCCCCATCACGATAGGGTGGTCCCAGTTGCCCTGGCTGCCGGAGAGGAAGTGGCAATAGCCGTCGAGGTCGACGCCGGAGATGTTGAAGTCGTAGTACCAGAGGCCCATTCCCTTGGTGTAGGTGAAGGCGGTGTTCCGGCGGACGTCGGCCACGCTTTGTTGTACACGTTCCTCGTAATCCTCGTCCTTGAGAATGGGAATCTTCGGCTCAACGTCCATTTCGTCCAGCCAGAGCTTCCCGTGCAGTCGCATGGAGAGAATCAGGCTGCGGGAGCGGTAGACCTCCCCGAGCTCGATGGCTTCCGGTTCGTAGGCTTGGGGGCCTGACAAATAGTCGATGCAGTCCGTCTTGAGAATGCGCTGCAGCTGCAGATGGCCTCCGGCTGCCTGCCGTCCGAAGGTGGAGAAGTAATAGCCGTAGAAGGTTCCCGTGATAATCGGACGGGGCCAGTGGGCTTTTACGGTGCTGGCAAAATGGACAATGTTATCCGCGACCACCTGGTGCATGCACTCATAGTAGTCGATGACCGGGCGTTCCTTTTGCGGATCACGCAGAATGCCATCGGTTTGGCGCTCACTCATGCCGGGCGCTAGTGCTTTTTCGAAGCTGGTTTGAGGATCATTCCATGCCTCCTGCAGGGCCTCATCGCTGCCGTACTTGTCCATTAACCAATCCCGAAAGGCGACATTCATTGGTTCGCTGACATCCGGCTCGTTGTCAAAGAAGCCCCAGTTGTGCCATTCCCCGTAGACACCATTGGCAACCTGGATGCCGGCAAGGGCATCGCCTTCCGGCGTTTCCGCAAATTCAACGAGGAACTGCTGGAATTTCTCCGTGATGGCATTGCGCCATTTGCGTGAGGCCATGCTGACCCGGCGGACGGGATTGTTGTCATGCTCGATAATCCGCAAAAGGCCGTATGCCTGTTCCTCCTTGTAATCGGCATCGGCGTAGACAACCCATTCTTCCGGGTGGGCCTTTAACCACCACCGTGGGGCCCGCACATGAAAGCGGAAAATGACGGAGGCTTCCGGGCAAACCTCAAGGACACCGGCGACCTGCTTTCGGGCGAGGGTCATGTCCCATTTGTCCGGCGCCGGCCAGATGTGCTCGAGGGCGATGTCCAGCTGGAACAACCGAATCCCGGCCTGACCGAAGTTGCGGATGTTGTGCTGGGGCAGCTCCTCCCACGACCAGCGACCGGAAGGGACATCCGTGAGGGAATGGATCATCGGATAGACTGGTTGATCGTTGACGATGATCATCGGGCGGCCGTTGATCATCTCGACACGGCTGGAACGGGGGCCGGTTTTCGGGGAAGGCATTGGCGGTGCTATTCCTTGGGATGGTTGATGCCCGGAACACGCCACATGAAATCCGGATCGACGAAAGGCTCGTCATCCTCGCGGCCTTCCATCAACTCAATCTTGCGCCGCAGGAGCTCAGGGAAATTCTCCCCATAGATAAAGGTGGTTTCGCCAACCGCGGAAGCGAGCATCCAGTCGGTCCCGTTGGATTCCACATGCTGGAGGAGGTCCATGGCGTTGTCCTTTTCATCAAGGATGATCTCGCGGGTGAGGGCGCGGCATTTGGTCCTGGTGGCTTCATCTTCCGCTTCCATGTAACCATGGACGCCCTCGATCCATCCGGCCACATTGCGCTGCGTCCGGAACCAGCATTTTGCCCCATAAAGGCGGTTGTAGTGATCGCTGAACACCTTGTGGGCGGGTGAATCCGGCGGGCTGGCCTCGCGGCGAGCCTTGGCCAGTTCAACGGCCGCCTGGATTTCCGGATAGACATTCCTGGTAATGGCCTCGCGGCACTTGGTCCCGTAATCCGGTGGGCAGAAATCGAAATTGACCTCACGCCGGAAATCGACCCGGACCCGGTTGTTGGCATGCCCGAGGTGGAAGTCCTCGTAAAAGGCGCGGTCCTCCACGCTGAGGGCATCGAAGTTGGGGACAAAGGGACGGACTAGAATGCGGTACCATGTGCTCCACATCGAAAGGACACTGACCGGCGGCGGGTAACAGCGGTAGGCCTCGTCGGCATGATTCCAGATGGTGACGAGATTGTCCGCCTCCTCCGGGCCGACCCAGTAGATGGCCCGTTGGGTGAGGAACGCATCGAGGTCCATGTGTGGATCGTTCTGGAAAGCGCGAAGGACCTCCTGGTTGATATTCCACGGGGCCAGCTTAGAGGCCATGGTACCCGTGAGTCCGGCGGCATGGGAGAAGCCCTGCTTGTGGAGAGCGCTCAATCGTTCCTGCAAAAGGCGTGGATAAACGGGGGCCAGGATTGGCTCCATGTTCCAGAAGGTGCCGGGACTGAAGAAGAGGTGGGCATTGGAACCGCTGGCTTCCACTTCTTCGCGGGCGACGCTTTCCTCATCGGAACACTGGTTGAAAAGACCGCAGAAGTTGAAATCGTCCGCCCAGTCGTATTTGGGATGCTGGTACCCGAGGTCAAAACCACGGGCGACAAGGGAATTAACCTCGAGGTCGATGCCTTCCTCCAGTTCCTCGCGAATATAGGGATCCTCGACCCAGAACATCTCGCTGCGGAGAACGGAAAAGAAATTGGGATTCACCCGGCGACCGGCGTCGCGGATGGTCTTCATGAAGCGCATCATGTTGGCGGCGGCGGCGCGGGCGATGGCGTCATCACCCTTGAATTCTCGGATGACGTAACCGCCACCATTGCGGCCGACATAGAGGGAGCTGGTGTATTCAAACCCGGCCCCGCTGTCATTTGACCAGATGACCATGTAGTCGATGTTCGGGGCCTCGCGTAGAATCTTCTCCAGCATCTCGCTGTAGTGGTCGAGCACGACAGGGTGGGCGGTGGTCAGGTTGTAGCGCGGGCGGAAGGAGCGCAGGGGATGGTCGACGCGGGCGCCGCGGAGCATGGGGTAGCGCTCCAGTAACTGATCCGGAACGCTCCGTGGCTCAAAGGAAAGGATGCCGGCACGCAGACCATATTTCTCCGCCAGCTGGGCCGATTGCTTGAGCCGGTTAAGATTGGCCCGGAGATACTCGTAAGGGTAGATTCCCTTGTTCAGCTTGCTGTAGACAAACTGGTCCAAGGCGGCGCAGTAAGTATAGAAGCGGTAGAGCAGTTCATCTGGTGCCGCTTGCTCGTAGGGAAAGGTGGCGGCGAGTCCGTTGACCTCGACATGGGTAAATCCCAACCTGGCCATTTCGCGGATATGGTCTTCGGGATCAAAGCCCTTGGCGGTCCGGGCATGGTTGTTGAGGAGGGAATCATAGGCTGGTCGGAGGTGCTTGAAGGCGGCTTCCAGGATCAAGCCTTCGCGGAAGTCCGAAATATCCCGGTCCTTCCAGTCCTCGACCAGTTGGGTGGCCAACCGGTAGAGGAACCAGGTGTGCGAGGCATAGAGTTCAATGTCCCCGCCGTCCGAGACGCAGATGTAGCGCCATTCGTCGATGGACTCGAGACGGGAGTCAATTTGCGCCGCTTCGTCCTTGCTCAAAACGCCGATTTTCAGGGTGGCTCCAGAACCCGAGTGTCCAGCTTCCTGATTGCCACATTTCCTTTTGAGGTAATCGGCGGCTGTCTGCTCGACCGGAATCTCCGGATGGAGCGTCGTGATGGATTCGATACGGGAGAGTGCTTCGTTAATTTTCATTGTGTAAAAGTTGGAAACGTTAAAAGGCAGGAATTCAGTTATACGGATAATTGGAAAAGAACGGCCTCGCAGAGGCCAAATTCCATAGCCCAGGGTAAGCCATCCGAAGCCCGTAGGGCGCAGGGTGGCGCAGCCCTGGGTTGATTGATGATACATCCCTCAAGCCCCATCGGGGCGACATTGAGGAGGTGTTGCATTTGGAATATGTCGCCCCGTTGGGGCTCATTTCATTAAATACGTCGCTTGACCCAGGGCTGCGCCATTCTCCGTCCCGCTTTGCGGGACTACAAATGGCTGACCCTGGGCTATGGGATAGGGCCTCTTCGAGGCCGCTGGCGCAGATTTGGATAGCTGAGCCTATGCTATGGGATGAGGCCTCTTCGAGGCCGCTGGTGCAGGCTTGGACGGCTGACCCTGGTGTATGGGGTGGGGCTTCCGAGAGGCGCGGATTCAATCGCCAACTTTGGGTTGTTGTGGATAGAGGCCGGTCTTTCATTATCTTGAAATCGTTTCCAACGCTGCCGCATCCGTACTCATGAGGATGCGGATGGTCTGGTTGCCGGTGAGGTGCTCGGTGTGGGTCCACAAGTCGATGGCGGAGACGCCAGGATTGGGCTCGTCCCACCAGCGTCGAGGGGCATCAATGGGAGTGGACCGCAAGGTGAAATTTTCGGGCGCAACTACTTTCAGGTAGAGGGTCTTGCCATCCTGCTCGAGGATGGCGCTGTCACCGTCGATCGTGACCGCTGCCCGGGTGGCCATGCGCCAGCGCAGGCTGGAGGAAGCGGTGCCTTGGCGGCCGGTGTGGTGACGGGTTTCCACGACCTCATCAACAATCTCCAGAACCTTGAAGTCGTGCACCATGAAGTGCCGATGGTAGCTCTTGGCCTGACCGGGTATAAGGGGCGTCAGGTCGACGATGCCATGGATGGAGTCGCCAGTGTCTTCAAAGTGGACGATGTCGCCCTTGGTATCGGCATTGCGCGGCCGTTCATCGATGAGGAGGATATTATGGCTGTCCGGACCAAGGCGGAAGACCCGCCAGCGATCCGAATGCTGCCGACGGTCCCAAAGGCCAAGGCCGGTTTTTTCAAGGCTGTTGTAACCCTGTGACCCGAGGTCGATGGCCCAGCGGATTCCTTCGTCCTCGAGAATAAAACTGCCTCCATCCATGTGGGCATGACTGACCGAGCAATCGTTTCCTTTGAACCCGAGGAAAAATGCATTGGGGTCCTCCCAGTTTTCGCGGACAAGAGCGACGGGATTGGGCCCGCGGCCCAGCCAGGTGGTGGGGAGATCGGCCTCGCTGTCCATGGACATTTCCGAGGGATACCAGAGGGCGAGGATGGGAAGCAATCGGCCCTTGGAATCCTCGGCAGTCCATTCATTACGGTCGAGCAGGGAGGACAATCCGCGGCGCATTTCCCAATAGGCGGCGGCGTTGCCATATTCCCGCGCAAACCAGGCCGTGACGATGGCAAAGCGATCCGTCTCGTGGCAATCGGCGTAATTGTAGAACTTGCCGGTGGGCGTGACTGCCAATGCCCGGAAGGTGGCTGAAGCGCGAAAGGCCGGGTCCTCGTCCAGTCCGAATTTCGTGCCAAAAGCGGTGTCGAGCAGGTTTAGGACGATTCCACTGAAGAGGGTGCCGTAATCCCAGTAGACGGGACCCTCCGGGTAAGCACCATCGGGCTGATAGGAAGTGAGGGTTTCCGGAAAGGCCCGTATGGCACGGTGGATAACTTTCTCGGCCAGCTCTGGATTTCGCTCTGAAATCATGAGGGCGGCTGCGATGATGCCGGAGTGGCAGACCGGATTCCAGTTGTTGTAGTAGTAAATCCACCAGTTGTAGATGTGGTCCTCATCGAGGGAGGGAAGGATACCCTTGGTTTCCAGGGCATCAAGGTAGCGGTCCTTTTGCTCCTCTGTCAGCTCTTCCCAGAGCCAGTCCGTGCCAATGGCCAGGGCGAGGGCCATTTCCCCGACATCGAGGTAGTGGCGTGGGTTCCAGTCGGTAAAGGCCGCGATAGATTCCATTTCCGCGATGGCCCGATCCCGGAACTTTGGATTCCCCTCCACCCGGTAGAGAAGGGTCCATGTCAGGATGTGCTTCAGCGCCCGCCGTGACTGCTGCAGCATGCGATGGCCGGTCAGCTCGCGCTTTACCGGTTCCTCCTTGAGCATGGCCGTTCCGCTGAACTGGATGAACTCCCAATACCGCTGCCCCAACGGATCCCACTGGCGGTTGCGGATTTTCTCGAAGTCATCCTCCTCCACCAAAATCCGGGGGTGATTTCCCTCGATGACTGAGAAATCAAGATCAGGAATCATCGACCAGCCAATTCCCGGTAACAGGAGAGTTATCAGGAATAGCGAAATTATCGCTACAAAATTAGAAGGTGTCCCTTGGCAATAGGCATTCATTTTTTATCGAGAGGTTTCAGCAAGTTGGAGGACTGTTCCAAGACATAGCGCCCGGCGCTCACTTTCTCGAGCCTGACCGGATCCGCCGTTGAGCCAGCCCATTGGATTTCGATCCACTCGGCGTATTCCGCTTCCCCGAGGCCAAAGTGCAGCGCCATTGTCTGCTGTTTGCCGGAATGGCCGTAGGGACCCAGTACCTGACGCATCTGGACCATCGGCGCGGTGGCAGGGTCGCCGTCAAGGTCGGCGGCCAGGCGGACAATGCTACCGTAGGCGGAACGCGTTACGCCTTGGTCGGGATCCCCTTGCAGGGTCAGCATCAGGGACTGCCGGTCCCCGGGGGAGTTGTTTCGGAAGAGTCGTGCCAGAGGACGCGGTTTGGCGGTTTCCGGAGCATCCGCCGACATTGCACCAGAGGTGATGGCGGCCGCGCGCCGCTGGTCGGCGCGGAGGCGGTTGAAGCTTTGGCCGACCAATATATCGAGATCCCCATCGCCATCGATATCGGCCAGCGACGGCATTCCGGCTCCAACATGGTCGATACCGAGCTCTGCCGTAACATCGAGAAAGCGCCCGTCTTCCTGCTGGAAGTAAAGGCGCAGCCGTTCATCATGCGGGGGCGGGTCCGGATAATCGGAGGAACAGAGGATGAGATCGAGCCTGCCATCGTGATTAAGGTCCGCGAGCTCGGCGAAGATGTCCCCTTGGTTGTAACGGGTATGGACAAGGCTCAAGGGCTCGCCGGCCGGCGGTAATTCCGGGATGCGGTCGACTGAAAGGTGCTCAAAGCTGAGGAAGGTCAACTCACCGGTTTCCTTGAGTTGATTGACGAGGAAACGGGACCGATCGGAGGATTCCCCGGCCCAGGCATGAATAATGGTGGAGACGAAAAGGTCG
>JBFOLZ010000083.1:0-41653 GCA_040830445.1 Puniceicoccaceae bacterium | reverse complement strand
GGCTTCACTCGCGGGAAGCCGCCCGATTTCTGCCAGCGTCTCCACCTCCACGCCGAGCTCCTCCCTCAGCTCGCGAACCGCTGCCGCATCGTAACCTTCCCCGCTGTCCAGATGGCCGCTGGCGGAGGAATCCCACTTGCCGGGATGGCTGTCCTTCTGCATCGATCGCTGCTGCAGGAAAATATCCCCGTTCTCCCGGCAGACCAGGATATGAACCGCGCGGTGCAAGAGTCCGTTGGCATGGACATCTGCCCTGCGGGCAACGCCGACAACCCGGTCCTCCTCGTCAACAACATCAAAAAGCTCGTCGGGATTGTCGGCCATTCCGCCTTACTTGACCTTGTAGGATTCGAGTTCCGGTGAATCCTCACGGATGGTAATGGTCTCCTGCTTTTCGGTTTGTTCCCCGATGTAGGGATTCGCCGCCATCAGGAGTATGGGCAAGGCGGATCGGTAGTCCGTGGAACGGCTGCGCAGGACCGCCTTGGTCGTCCATTCCTCTTCCCCGGTTTCACCGGAAGGCAACAAGCGTCTGGCACTCAGGTGCAGGACCTTGTCATAGACAGTTACCTGGCTGGTGTTATTCACCCAGCCACTATGATGCATGTATCCAGGATCCCAGTAATAACCGTAGTGGTAGCGCACCACTTTCCCGTCCTTGTTCACGACCGGTACACGGTAACGGTGGTAGTATCCGCCCGTTCTTAAATAGACCGGCTCCGAGTAGTGCCGGGTCTCCACCAGCGGCTCGGACATGTAGGCATCGACCACGACCTGCAGTTCCGCCATGGTCGGATCCTCAACCAGACGAAAGCCCTTTCCGGCCAGCACCGGATTTACATGACGGGCCACTGTCTTGAAAAACAGGTCGGTCTCCTCCACGCCCTCGGTACCGCTGGCCAGCACATAGGTGAAGCCGGAACCAGAACTGACTGAACCGGTGCTCAGGGCATCCACCCGCACCTTGTGGGTGGTCGCACAACCTGAAAAGAGGACCAGCAGGAATCCCAGTCCAAGAAAAAGGGTAATTGAGCGTCTCATACTCATATAGTGCAAAAAGACGCTGGAAAGTTCCACTCTTATCCTTCCAAACCCTTCAAGGCCTTTGTGAAAGCAAGGAACTTAGAGGACTGCAACTTCAGGCGCTCCTTCAGGTCCTCGTCTTTTATTCCCCCCTCTTCATCGAAAATGCTGTAGGCTGAGGGGATGAAAACCCGCCGGTTGAAAAGATACGCATTGCGATAGGCAAAAACCATTTGTAGCTGCTCCACCGCCCGCAAGCCACCGTAATACCCGCCGGCGATGCCAATGAAAGCCACCGGACGGCACTCAAAGCTTTCCGGAAAGGGCAAAAGATCGATGAAATGTTTCAGGATACCGGGATAGCTGCCATTGTACTCCGGCACCACCACCAAAACACCGTCCGACGCCAACACCTTGTCAGTGTAGGATGCCTCCAGATCAGCAGGCTTCTCCTTGAAAACCGACTCGCTGAACGAGCCATCCGGCAACCCCGCCAAGTCCAGCAACTCGACGGTTTCCCCCATTTCTTCATAAATGCCAGTGACGTGGCGCGCCACCTTAAGGCCGTTGCTGCCAGCGCGTGAAGTTCCCGAAATAACGCATATCATGCCTTCAGGGATGGCCAGATACGGCCCAAGGTCAATGCCGCCGGCCGCTTTTGGGCCCTATTTTCCAGCTTCCTGAAAATAGTGAACATAATAACACATTTTTCTTGCCTGAAAATAATTATGGTCTCAAGTTGCTAGAAAACCGAAACCTAACCAATTTCATGATCATGGCACGCAGCACGACAGCAAAATCCGCAAAAGCACCGGCCCCCGGCAACAAAGCCCTCGACTTGGCCCTTTCCGCCATCAACAAGCAGTTTGGCGATGGCGCTATCATGCGCCTCGGGGAAGCCTCCAAGGTGGAAATTCCCGTTATTCCTACAGGATGTCCTTCCGTTGACCTTGCCCTGGGTGTCGGCGGGCTCCCAAGAGGCCGTATCAGCGAGGTCTACGGGCCGGAATCCTCCGGCAAGACGACCCTCTGTCTGGCCCTGATTGCGCAGGCCCAGCGCGCTGGTGGCAATGCCGTTTTCATTGATGTCGAGCATGCCCTCGACCCGCGTTATGCCCGGGTAGTCGGTGTCGATGTGGACAACCTGATGGTTTCCCAGCCCGAGAGCGGAGAGGATGCCCTCAATATCACCGAAACGCTCATCCGCAGTGGCGCTATCGACATTATCGTCATTGACTCGGTAGCCGCTCTCGTTTCCAAGAATGAGCTCGACGGTCAGTTCGGGGACAGCACGGTCGGCCTGCAGGCCCGGATGATGAGCCAGGCCATGCGCCGCCTGACAGCCGCCATCAATCGCACCCAGTGCGTCTGCCTTTTCACCAATCAGATCCGCGAGAAAATCGGGGTCATGTTTGGCAATCCGGAAACCCAGCCAGGCGGCCGGGCACTCAAGTTCTTCGCCTCCATCCGGATGGACATCCGTCGCATTGGGGCCATCAAGGACACTTCCGGCTCGGTCAAGGGCAACCGGACACGACTCAAGGTGGTTAAGAACAAGGTCGCCCCGCCCTTCACGGAGTGCGAATTCGACATCATGTACAACGAGGGCATCTCCCGCACAGGTTCCGTTCTCGACCTCGGGCTGGAGCACAAGATCCTCGAGAAGAAGGGCTCCTGGATTTCCTACGACGGCAATCTCGTCGGTCAGGGTCGCGAAGCTGCCAAGCAGTACCTGATGGAAAATCCGGACGTGGCGGAGGAAATCACCCGGGGCATCTACGGCAAGGTCCAGGTGGTCGGCGGCAGTTCGCTTGGTCATCAGGAGGAAAATGGCTCTGCCGCGGCGGAGTCCGGAAATTGATCCCAAGGGGTCATTTCTGACTTGCACAGGCTGTAAAAACCCTCAGGTTACCCCGTTTAACCTATTTTAAGCCATGCCGAGAGAACATATCATTTTGGAATGCACAGAAGCCCGCGGTGAGGACAAGCCGGTTTCCCGCTACATGTCCACCCGCAACAAGAAGCTGCAACAGGGCCGCATCGAGAAGAAGAAGTACAATCCTCATCTTCGTCGCCACACCCTGCACCGCGAAATCAAGTAGCTGGCAGCTAGAACAGACTTTTTCAGCAAAAAGGCCGCACTCGTAAAGTGCGGCCTTTTTTTCTACCCGGGGTGCTGAACTGCACCCTGGTTTGAAAATCAAGGATTCGGTTCCAACTGGTTCTTGACGTGCTCGGGCTCGAAAAAGCCGTGCAGCTGGCGGATACGGGTTGGGTGACGCATCTTCCGCAAGGCCTTGGCCTCGATTTGGCGGATTCGTTCGCGAGTCACGTTGAACTGTCGACCAACTTCCTCAAGGGTCCGGCTGTATCCGTCGACCAGTCCAAAGCGCAGACTGAGGACACGGCGTTCACGGTCCGTCAGGGAGTCCAGGACATCCATGATCTTCTCCCGGAGAAGGGAGTAAGCCGTCATGTCATAGGGATTGTCGGCTCCCTTGTCCTCAATGAAGTCACCGAAATTGGTGTCATCGCTGTCGCCGACCGGGCTTTGCAGGGAAATGGGCTGTTGGGCCATCTTCATGATTTGCTGCACCCGTTCAACGGGGAGATCCATTTCGTCCGCCACTTCCTCGGCAGTTGGCTCATGGCCCAATTCCTGCAGTAGCTGCTTCTGGACCTGCATCACCTTGTTGAGGGTTTCAATCATGTGGACCGGGATACGGATGGTCCGGGCCTGGTCGGCAATGGACCGGGTGATGGCCTGCCGAATCCACCAGGTGGCATAGGTACTGAACTTGTAGCCCCGGCGGTATTCAAATTTCTCGACCGCCTTCATGAGGCCCATGTTGCCTTCCTGAATCAGGTCAAGGAAGCTGAGACCGCGATTGGTGTACTTCTTGGCAATCGAAATCACCAGCCGGAGATTGGCTTCCACCATTTCGGTCTTCGCCCGGTGCGCCATTCGCATCCCGCGCCGCACCCCCTTGAGGATGTCGAGGAAATCGGTCGGCTCTACGCGCAGCTGCTGCTGGATTTCTCCAAGGCGCTTGTTGACCTTGTCGATGTCGATGGCCCGGCCGCGGCGGGTCTTGGCTTGCTCGGCCAGCTTCTTGCTCTCCACGACAGTATGGATTTCCCGGATCATCGGCTCAAGGGTTTCCAAATACTCCTCGAAAACCTTCAGCTTGAAACAGAATTTGCGGAAAATCGGCTTTAGTTCGGCCTGGTACTTCTCGTAACGCTTGAAGGCCTTTTCGCGGGTTCCCTTGTCCTTCCCTGTCTGGGCGACAACCCAGGCCTCATCGAGCTTCTTCTCAATAGCATCGATCTGTTCAATGAGACGGGGCAGGAGTTTGAAATACTGCTCCCGGCTTTCAATCTTCTTATCGAGGACAACCCGGTCAAAGCGTTCATCCCTGTCGATCAACTTTTGGGCCAGTTCCCTCTGGAAGCCCTTTGTAAAGGCGATTGAAAAGAGGGTGTCCATAGCCCGCATTTCGGCTTCCTCAATACGCTTGGAAATTGCCACTTCCTCCTCGCGGGTCAGCAGGGGCACTTGC
This sequence comes from Puniceicoccaceae bacterium, assembly GCA_040830445.1. Taxonomy (GTDB): domain Bacteria; phylum Verrucomicrobiota; class Verrucomicrobiia; order Opitutales; family Oceanipulchritudinaceae; genus Oceanipulchritudo. The sequence goes on along the minus strand of JBFOLZ010000083.1, from coordinate 37,067 downwards.
CCCATCTGCTTGAGGTACATGCGCACCGGATCATCGAGAATGTCCGACTGGGCGTTGCGGACTTCCTCCTCGGTACTCTCCTCAAGGCGCTGCTTGTACATCTCCACCTCCTCGGAGTCGATGATGTCGATGTCGAGGTTCTCGAGGATGGTGATGACATTCTCAATCTCGCTGGGGGAGTCGACCGTTTCAGGCAGCTGGCTGTTGATGTCCTTATAGGTCAGGAAGCCCTGCTCCTTGGAGAGCCGGATCAGCGACCGGATGCGATCGTTGACATCCGCAGACTTGTCATCGCTGACCGCTTCCGCGTCCTTGGCTTTCCCCTTCTTACCGGAGGCTTTCTTTTCGGCGATTTTCTTGGCCACTGCCTTGCGGGTGGATTTCTTGGCCGCCTCCTTCTTTTCCGCAGCCGCCTTCTTGGTCGCAGTCTTCTTCGTGGCGACCTTCTTGGTCGCGGCTGGCTTTTTCTTGGCGCTCACTTTCTTTGCGGCAACCTTCTTGGTTGTTGCAGTCTTCTTAGCGGCGACCTTTTTAGCGGCGACCTTTTTGGTGGCTGTTTTCTTCTTTTGAGGCTGTTTCTTGGCGGATGTTTTCTTTGCTGGCATGGCGGATTTGAAAAATTGGGAAGGATCGTTATTCGTCGACGGAGGCAGGAGGTGAATCGGCCGTCGGGAAGGGGCCGGTTTGCATGAAGCGCATCAACTCCTGGCGCTCCATCATGAAATCACGAATTTGGGAAGGATCACTGTTTGTCTGGGTCGTTTTGGAAATTTCCTGGTTCAAATAATCAACCCGTTCCTTGCAGAAGCGACGGGCCAATGAAGCGATGGTCTGGTTGACAAAGGCTGGCATGTCGGAATCCGGACGTTCATCCACCGTGTAGCGAGCCACACAGTCCCTCTCTTCGTCAGTCTCGAGTAGGAAAAGGATGTCGTCAGAATTTTCAATGCGATCAACTGTTGCCTGGGCCAGAATGCGGGACAGCACTTTGCCTTCGATTGTATGGATTCTAATCCATTGATGGTCAATGACCTGCGCAAGAGATTCAGCCCACCCAACATTCTTAAGGACGGCCCAAACTAAGTCGCCTTCCAAGTTTGTCAATGTTTCGGATGAATTTGTTCCACGTTTTATGGTTTTCACCGGGGCCGCTCGCTTGACTGCGGGGGCTGAAGCGGAATACCGGGCAAAGTCCTGCCGGGCGGCATCGGGGGAGACACCGGTGGCCTTTACAGCATCTTCAAAATACCCCTCCCGAACAACCGCACTGGGGCAGGCAGAGAGCATTTCAAATAACGAATGGAGGGCTTTCGCGCGCTGCTCGGGGGATGGTTCCCCCGTGCCGATAAGCACCTTGCCGGCAAACGAGATACCCGATTGATTATCGAGTCCGCCGATCCCCTCAGCTCCCTTTTCACGGAGAAAATCATCAGGATCCTCCCCTTCCGGAAGGCTGATGACATGCACCTCCAACCCGCACTGGAAGGCCATCGGCAGGAGACGCAAAACCGCCTTGGCCCCGGCAGCATCGTTATCCAAGAGCACCTCGAGCCGGTCAACATAGCGCTTGATCAACTTTAACTGGTCTTCCGTAACGGATGTTCCCTGGGGGGCGACGGCATCTTTCAGCCCACTATCCCAGCAGCGCAATGCGTCCAACTGGCCCTCGACGAGAAGAATGCGACCGCTTTCCCGGACGACCTCCTTGGCCCGGTCCAGGTTGAAAAGCAGGTGACTCTTTCTAAACAGCAGTGTCTCCGGCGAATTGATGTACTTGGCCTTCCAGGAGGCATGGTCCCTCGGGGTGACCTCAAGTTGCCGGGCAGTGAAGGCAACAACCTGTCCCTGCAGGTCCCGGATCGGGATCATCAGGCGGCCATTGAATACATAAAACCAGGAATCCGGGTCGGACGGCCTGCCACGTGTGTGAAAGAGTCCGGATTCAGCCAGGGCCTTGTTGGAAAATCCCTTGCCCTGCAAGACTTCCAACAGTCGACGGCTCTTCGGCGGAGAAAATCCAACCCCGAATTCCTCCGCCAGCTCGAGCGGAAATCCCCTTTCCTCAACCCAGTAGCGGCGAATTTCTTCAGCCATCGGATGGTCTGTCAGGAAAGCCTGATGATAGTATTCCCGGGCGTACTCATGAATATCCAACAAGGCCTGCTTGAGGCTTCTGACCTCCGGGTCCGGACCTTGCCCGCTGGCATAAGTGACCGGGATGTTGAAGCGCTCTGCCAGAGACTCCACCGCCTCCGGGAAGGTCATTTTCTCCGTCTCCTGCAGAAAGCGGATCCCGTCGCCGGCCAGACCGCTGGAATGACACTTGTAGTAGTTCTTGTCCGTAAGGATATAAAAGGAGGGTGTCTTTTCATCAGTGAACGGACTCAAGCCCTTCCAGTTGCGCCCGGAACGACTCAGCTCAACGGTTCCCCGGACAATGTCGTAAAGCGGAATTGCCCGTACCGCCTGCAGGGTCTCTTCGGAAAAAAACGGCATACCTCAGTTAGGTGGCAGGGATTGCTGGGCCATCACCGTCCCAGCTGTTGCAACTCGAATTCAACGTCCGCCCGTTCCGGATGCTCCAAAGGTACCAGATCGAGAAACTTGCGGTACAACATGTAGGCATTGCGGGCATTACCTTGGTCCGCATAGGCCCGGGCCAGGACAAGCACTATCTCCGGCTGTTCGGGGAACTGCCGGTAACCGTTCTCGGCCTCAGCGATGACCCGTTGAGGGTCCATGGTCCGCTGGGCAGCCCTGAGAAATTGGAGAAAGAGCTTGGGATTTTGCGGGTCCCGCCGCAGGGCCTCGTTTGCCGTCGCCTGAGCCCACCTGTTTTGACCGGTCTCCAGGTACAATTCGCTCAGCTCCGCCCAGACAGCCGGTTGGTTGTCGTTCTGCACGAGGGCTTGCTTGTAACGGCGAATGGACTCCTCGACATCCCCTTGCTCGCGATACTGCCGGGCCCAGGTGAGATGATCTTCCGGTCGTGGCTGCGCGACGATTTCCTCTGCAGGTGCTGCAGGGGTAGGTGGTATTTCCTGCGGCCCGGCTTCCGCAACCGGCTCAGGAGTTGTTTCCGGCTCGGGTTCGATTGCTTCCGCAGCCATGGTTTCCTCAGGTTCAGCGGGATCCTCTTCCGCCACCTCTTCCTCGGCCGCCTTGGCCTCCAGGGCAGCCAGCGCTTCAAGTGCGGCCTCGCGGCGGCGGCGCCACTCTGCCAGCTGGTCCCTCACGCCATCCAGGGAGGACTGGTCCACCCGACCGGGATACTCCGCATCAATTTGCCGGAGCAGTTGTTCGGCTTCGGAAAAGCGCTTGGAGCGAATCGCCGTTTCCAGCAATCCCAGCAGTGCCTCGTCCCTGACGTCAGCATCGCCTTCCAGAGCCCGGGCAAACCAGGATTGGGCCTGGGCCAGATTCTGGGAACGCAGATAAAGCTGGCCAATGGCAATCTGCTGCACAGGCCGGGATTCAATCCGCTCTGCGGCGAGAAATGCCTCCAGCGCTTCCCCCATCCTTCCGGATTCCGCCTGCAACTCAGCCAGTGTTATCCAGATAGCCCGATCTTCCGGGCGCACTTCCAGGTACTCTTCATAGCGGGCAACCGCTCCTTTTCTATCATCAGCCTCCAAGAGCGATTCAGCGGAGTAGAGAAGATACTCCGGTTCCTCGCTTACCAGCTCCGCAATGCGCTTGAAGGTAATCGCCGCCATGACCGGATCCCCGCTGGCAGAATAGGCAAAGGCCAGTGGCTCCATCATGTCGACCCGGTTGGGATTTGTTTCCAGACCCTTTTCCAGAAGCCCAATGGCCCCTTCGATTTGGCCCACTGCCATCATCGATTCCGCCTGTTGGACAATCTCCTCTACTGGGACTTGCCGCTCTCCACATCCGGAAAAAATCAAGAAAAGGATGAACCCCAGAGCATATAATGGCTTCCAAACTAATCGTGTCATTCTTGTTTCGTATTGGACAATTTTCCCGATTTAGACCCAATAAGGAGAAATGAAAGCCCTTTGGTGCCTAATAGCAATGACTTTGCTTCCTTTCCTTGCCCAAGCCGAGGAAGGCATCTTCTGGGATTTCGAGAATGAGGCCAAAAAAGCATGGCATGGGGTTGTCTGGCGCACACCCATGCAGGACTTCTCCAGCAGCGACTATCAAGCCGCCATCAAGACATTGCTGGCCGAGTTTGAGTCGCGGACCGGCAAGCAGTTGGTCCCTGCGGAGCATGGCCGAGTGGCCCTGAAAATCTACACCAACTCCGGTGCCGGACTGCACACACCGGAAGAAATGATCCTTGCCGTTGTGGCTGCCCTCATGGAACGCGGGTTCAAACGGGAGAATATTTGCCTTGTGGATGCGGAGGAAAGGCTTCTCCGGGAAGCCGGCTTCCTGCCCCCGCTGAGCCAGACCCGGAGTCTCGGACCTTATTACAAGGGTATCCGGGTCTATGGCCTCGATGAGGGAACGATTCAGTCTCCGACATGGTTTTACGAAAGCCCATTGCCGAGGGAATACACCAGCCCCTTGGGCCGGGAAATGCTCCGGCCACTGGTTGAGCCCGATCCGGTTAAGGCGCGGAAAAGCTTTCTCCCTTCCATCCTCTTGGGGCAGGTCGACTTCTGGATTAACATGCCGGTCGTCAGCCACCACCCGTCAACAGGCATGAGCGGGGCCCTTGTCAATGCCAGCTTGTGGAACGTTACCAACGCCACCCGTTTTTTCAGCAGCCCGGCCAATGCCCCCGTCGCCGTGGCGGAGGTTGCTGCCATTCCCGAGTTGAATGCTGCATGGGCCTTGAACCTGGTCAGTCTCGAGCAGTATCAGTTTATTGCCGGCCCCGCCTACAATGCCAATTACACCAGCAGTCGTCCCGAAATCTTGATGTCGGTTGACCCGGTCATTCTCGATGCCAATCTTGTGCAGCTGATCAACCGGGCCCGCGACTCAAGAGGATTCAGGCGATTGCCGGAGGTTCCGGAGTTCGTCCTTTATTCCATGCAGCTGGGCCTGGGGCGCGGAATTCCTTCCGAAACCCGCTTCATTGAGGTGCCCGTCAAGGCAGTTGATTGAATTACCTTGCGGATAAGCAATTGGAGGGTTTTCTGTCAGACATCATGGAACTGTCGGATTACCTCCCGGTCCTCATTCAAATCGGCCTGGCCCTATCCATCGGGGCCGCGGTCCTCATCTTCAGCCACCTCTTCGGGCAACGCGGTCCGAGAAACCGCTTCAAGGACTCCGCTTATGAGTGCGGCCTCAAGCCTGAGGGTCCGTCCGCCGCACGCTTCAGCGTGAAGTTCTACGTGACGGCCATGCTTTTCATCCTCTTCGATATTGAAATCGTTTTCCTTATTCCCTGGGTTTTGGTCTACCGGGATTTCCTTGCTCAGAACCTGCCGATTCTGACACCGGTACTTTTCTTCATCCTGTTGCTGGTCGCCGGGCTGGTTTACGAGATAAAGAAGGGGGCCCTGCAATGGGAAAAGTAGGAGGTAGATAACCATGGGCTTTTACTACGAAAAGGTCATCCGGCCGGTCCTCTTCCGGACCGATCCGGAGAAGGCACACGATCTGGGCGTTACCGCCATGGACTATCTGGGCAAGATTGCCCCGCTCTGCCGCTGGATGGAGAAGTTCAACCTGGTCAAGTCGGACAAGCCGGTGGAGGCATTCGGCCTTGAATTCCCCAACGCCGTCGGCCTCGCTGCCGGAATGGACAAGAACGGCCGCTTTTTCCGGGCTGCTCCAGCACTCGGATTTGGCCATGCGGAAATCGGGACCATCACCCATTTGCAACAACCGGGCAACGAGCGCCCGCGCGTTTTCCGCTATCCGGAAGCCAATGCCATTATCAACCGCATGGGCTTCAACAACGACGGCGCTGAAGCGGTTGCCAAGCGCCTGAAGGGTATCCTCGGCAAGAAAAGCTCCCGCATCCCCCTCGGGATCAACATCGGCAAAAGCAAGGTCGTCCCCCTCGACCAAGCGATCCCGGACTATCTTTCCTCCTTCGGCCTCCTCGTTGATTATGCGGATTACATTTCCATCAACGTCAGTAGTCCCAACACCCAGGATTTACGGGAACTACAAAAGGAGGCCTACCTCGATACCCTTCTCGGTGAGCTGTCCAACACCAATCGGGGCCGGGCCAAAAAACTCGGCATCAAGCCGACACCCATGCTCTTGAAAATCGCCCCGGACCTGACCTTCCGGGAGATCGATGAAATCCTCGCTTGCCTTGAGAAATGGCAACTGGACGGGATCATCGCCACCAACACGACCATCAACCGGCCCGGCCAGTTTGCCAATGTCCGCGAACCCGGTGGTCTCAGCGGTGCTCCCCTCCACCACCGGTCCCTTGAGGTGGTCAATTACATCAGTCGCCGCACGTCCGGCAAGCTGCCGATCATCGGCGTCGGGGGCATCGACAGTCCGGAAACCGCCGGCGCAATGGTCGATAACGGAGCCACCTTGGTACAAATCTATACCGGTATGGTTTACCGGGGACCCTTCATTGCCAAGACCCTGGCCAAGGCCCTTGCACCGCGTCAAAGTTCCTGGGTCTGAACGGGAGCGCATTCCTCATCGCCATATGGGGATTGACAAGATGCCCCAATCATCCATCGCCTTTTTGTAGTGAATTCAAATTTCACCCAATTTTCATTCTAAAACGCCCTGTTACTCGAATGGTTAAAAACAAGAACAACTTGGAATGGTGCCTTGTCCGGATTGGCGAGGACATGAACTGGTGGGTTACGGAGGTTTCCGATCCCATCCACTGGGATGTCGATGGCCTGGGGATTATCGATCCCCGCCAGATGAGCTACATCCTTGAACAGTGTGACGCGCTGCGGGAATACGGGTTCGATGCCGACATCCTCGATGATGCCTTCTGCTGCATGAAGATTGTCTCCGAGGAGAAAAAGGAACAGGTCAAGCTCAGTATTACCCGGGATTCCCTCCTTGAGGACGACAATACGCACTTTGCCCTTCCCGACATTATCGATGAGGAAAAGGGGCCCTACGCCGACCTGCTCGACAATATCACCCGCTTCCGGGTCAAGATGCTCAATGACCTAATTGAGTTCGACCAGAACCTGACCGTCGATGAGCTCGAGGAAGAGATTCGGGAACGGCAAAACCAGGACTACATGGAAGGCAAAGCTGTCCACCCCTTCCAGGAAGTGATTTCCATCCTCGAGTATGTTCCCCAAGGCTACGAACTCGACGATGACGAACCGACCAAGCGCGACGAGGAAGACATCGACGAGATTCCCGACTTTGAGGAGGATGAGTCCGAGAAGCTGGAAGAAGACGAAACCATGCGCTGGGACGAGGACGAAGAGGAAGAAGAGGAAGAAGAGGAAGAGACCGAGGAAGAGAAGTAACTTCCTTCAACCCTTGCCCAAACTGTCAACTCTGCCCCTCAGGCCTCTCGTTGCTCAACGGCCCAGTCCTTGGCAAAATAGGTCAATATCAGGCTGGCCCCTGCCCGCTTGATCGCCAACAGGCTCTCGTCCCGGCAACGCTTCAAATCCAGCCAGCCCATCTGGGCCGCCGCATGGATTTGGGCATATTCACCACTGACCTGATAGGCAGCCACAGGGAGTGTGGTCCCCTCGCGGGCCAGGCGGATGATATCCAGATAAGGTCCGGCTGGTTTAACCATGAGGATATCCGCCCCCTCCAGTTCATCGAGCATCAATTCCCTTTCGGCCTGCTCTGAATTGGCAGGATCGAGCTGGTAAGTCGCCTTGCTGAGGAGTTTAGTCCCGGCAGCAGCTGAGCTGCCGACGGCATCCCGGAAGGGGCCGTAATAGGCACTGTTGTACTTCGCGGAGTAGGCCACGATTCCACAATTGACCAGTCCGGCCTCATCCAGAGCTTCCCGGATAGCTCCAATCCGGCCATCCATCATGTCGGATGGAGCAACAAAGTCCGCTCCAGCCTCGGCATTGAGGACGGCCATCCGGGCCAGGATGGCGAGGGTGCTGTCATTGTCGACATCCGTGCCCTCCGCATTCAAGACACCGTCATGCCCGTGGGTGGTGTAAGGGTCCAAGGCAATATCAGCGAGGACCTGCATATCCGGAACGACCTCTTTCACCGCACGGATAGCCCGCAGGATCAGGGTGTCAGGATTGCAGGACTCCGAACCATCTTCGGATTTCAGGGAGGCATCAAGGGAAGGAAACAAGGCCACGGCCTGGATCCCCAGGTCAGCCAACTCACGGCATTCCCGGCACAATTCGTCTATCGTCAGCCGGTTCTGGCCCGGCATGCTGCCAATCGGCTCGGTCGACCCTTCCCCCTCAATGACAAAGAGGGGTTGAATCAGGTCCGTTACCTGGACGGCGTTCTCACGGACAAGTTTCCGGACGGCATCACTCTTGCGCAAACGGCGGGGGCGGGGTTCTCCAGCTTCTAACATGACAATTTTCAGGGTTTGGAATGCAAAGTGTAGCCTGCGGGGGTATCCACGACAAGCCATCCTTTTGCCGCCAGCTCGTTCCGAAGTTGGTCAGCCTTGGCGAAGTCCCTCTCCTTTTTCGCCTCCCAGCGGTTTCTGGCCAGCTCGTCAATCTCTGCTGGCACCTCAACCCCGGCAGGCTCATCGGAGGGTCGGATGAAAAGCTGTAGGCCGAGGGCATAAGCCAGCGCGCCGGCTGCCTGCAGGAGGGCCTTGGCGCCCGGCGCGTCGCCGGCCGTCGCCCGCGCCTTCTTGAGACCATTGTAGAAAGCCCCCAGCGCCGCGGGTGTATTCATGTCATTGCGGAAAGCTCCCCAGGCATTCTTGAAAGGCCCCCATTCGGCGGGAAGAGCGGGACGCACAAATTCCTCCCAGTCCTGCTTTGCCAACCCTGCTTTTTCGAGCAGGTTCCCGATCCCGGATTCCAGCTTGTTCATTCCACTGCGAGCGGCTTCCAGTCCGCCAAAGGTGAAGTTCAGCTGTTGCCGGTAATGACCACCGAGCATGGCCAGGCGAACCTCGGCGGGATGAAATCCCTTATCGACCAGGTCCTGAAGGACAAAGAAATTACCGAGGCTCTTGGACATCTTCTTTCCCTCGACCAGCAAATGCACGCTGTGCATCCAGTGGGTGGCGAAGGGTTCGCCGGTCACCGCTTCACTCTGGGCGATCTCGTTTTCATGATGGGGAAAGCACAAATCCTCCCCTCCACCGTGGAGCTCAAAGCCGTTCCCGAGGTACTTCAGGCTCATCGCTGAACACTCCAGATGCCACCCAGGACGGCCCTTGCCCCAGGGACTGTCCCAGTAGACCGATCCATCCGCCTCCTTGTGGCTTTTCCAGAGGGCGAAATCCGCCACGGAGTCCCGTTCATACTCGTCGGACAAGTTAACCGCCCCGGCACTGGTGGTTGATTGCTGGCGCAGGGCCTCCGGATCGAAATGGGATAATTTTCCATACTGGTCAAAGGAGGATACCTTGTAATAGACGGAGCCGTCGCCTCCGACATAGGCATGACCCGATTCGACCAATGCCTGGACCATCTCTATCTGTTCGGCGATATGGTCCGTGGCCCGTGGCTCCACATCCGGGGAAAGCAGGTTCAATTCATTGCAGTCCGCATGAAACCGTTCCGTCCACTGGGTCGTTACCGACTCGAGGGATACCCCTGCCTCCATGGCCCCGCGAATCGTCTTGTCATCCACATCTGTGATGTTCCGTACATAAAGCGGCTCGTATCCTGCCAATTGGAGCAGGCGGAAGAGGACGTCAAAGCGGATGAAGGTGAGGAAGTTCCCGATGTGCGCCGGGCCGTAGACTGTCGGCCCACAGACATAGAGCCGGAACCGGCCGTCCGGGCCGGCCGGCAACTCACGCACCTCGCGACTCAGCGTATCGAATAGGCGGATTACTTCCATGGATGCCGATGAGAGAAGCTGGGGGAATTGAAGTCAACTGCACAAACTGCTGGAAATTAAGGATTGGCAGCCCCGGTTGGCAGGCCTTTCCTTAAAGTGGGACACCCGATTCATGCCAAGTATAGGATTCATCAAGCTGCTTCTGCTTCTGCCGGTACTCGCCTATGCCGGCCTGATGGCCTATGCCTTCCTCTTCGCCAACAAACTGGTGTTTCCCGCCCCGCCACCCGGCTATTCCGATTCCAAGGACATCATTCGTTTTCCCTATGATGAGGGAAAGAGTGTGGCCATGGTCTTTCTCGACAATCCGGGCAGCCGGCACCTCATCTTTTATCACCATGGCAACGGGGAGGACCTCCACTCCGCCATTTACCGGATGCAGGCGCTCCGGGAAGCCGGATGCGCCGTCCTCGGCTGGGATTATCCGGGATACGGCACCAGTGACGGCAAACCCAGTGAAAAACTGCTCCTGGCGGTGGCACGGAAAATCCTGAAAGAAATTCCCACCTCCTTTGGCTATCAACCCGACCGGATTATCCACTACGGGCGCTCGCTTGGTGGAGGACCGGCCCTTGCCATGGCGGCTGAGAAGCCGTGTGCCGGCATCATCCTCGAAGGCACCTTTACCAGCATCTTTCGGGTCGGCCTCGGGAAAAACATCCTTCCGTGGGACATGTTCGACAACCTGGAGCGGATTCGCAAAGTCCAGAGCCCCGTGCTTGTCATCCATGGCACCGAGGACAAGGTCATTCCCTTTTCCCATGGCAAGGCCCTCTATGAAGCCGCCCCCGGCCGGAAGTCCTTCACCTGGCTCGACGGGGGGACCCACAACAACCTCATTGAGGCGTATCGGGATTCCTACTACACAAGTATTAATCGATTCATTGAATCCATCTAAGCCCAAGCGAAAGGAACAACATGCCTGAGCCAACCGCCCTTGTGATCCTCACCGACGGGGTCGAGGAACTGGAAGCCGTTGCCCCGATTGACTGCCTTCGACGCGCCTCGGTGCAGACAACCGTGGCCTCCGCCTCGCAGGGCCTGCAGGTGGAAGGCCGGAATGGCATCCATCTGGTCGCTGACACCCTCCTTGATGCCTGCTTCGGGCACGACTATGATCTTGTCGTCATCCCGGGAGGACCCGGCCATGCCACCATGGCTGCGGACTCCCGCATCCTGCAATTGCTGCAGCAGCAGGACAAGGCGGGTAAGCTGATCGGGTCCATCTGTGCGGGACCGGTCGTCCTTGACCGGGCGGGTGTCCTTGCAGGGAAGGCTTATACCTCCTTCCCCGGCACCAGTGACCAACTCCCGGACAGGCGACCGGATGAAAATGTCGTGCGCGACCGCAACCTCATTACCTCCCAAGGTGCAGGCACGGCCACGGCATTTGCCCTGGCCCTCGTGGAAGCCCTTTGCGGGGAGGACAAGGCCCGGGAGATCGGCCAGTCCATCTGCGCCTGACTCAGCGGACCGGGTAAATCGGCGAGGCTTCCCGCGCGTTGTTGAGCTCGACCGGGCTGAGGCGGGACCGTTTTCCTGTTACCGTGTCGAGGATCATCAACCGTGAATACCGGGAGGTCCGCTCGGTATAAACAAGGTGGCGGCCATCGTTCAACCAAGCCGGATGAACAGCGTCGCCGGCTCCCTTGGAGACAATCCGGCTGCGGCCTTCCTTGAAGGAATACACGGCCACTTCAAATTCCCCGGCAATGGCCGCCGTGAAGGCAATCTGGGAGGGATCCCTCGGATTCCAGGACGGTTCGGAACAGTTGCGGCTGATATCCGTACGGACACGACTCAGCGATCGTCCCTGGACATCCATCGAGAAAATTTGCGGTCCGCCCATCTGGTCGGAGGTGAAGGCCAGACGTCTCCCGTCAGGGGACCAGGTGGGATCCGCTTCGAGGCTTGGGGAACGGGTCAGGCGCCGCAGTTGGTGTCCCTCGGCATTGCTCAGGTAAACTTCGGAATTGCCGGACCCGCTCAGAATCATGGCCACAGACCGTCCATTGGGTGAAAAGGTTGCCCCGGTATTGGTGCCCTTGAACCCCGCAAACAGGGAGCGCTTGCCGGAACTAAGGTCAATACGGTAGATGTCGGGAAATCCGGTTCCGTGATAGCTGGTGTACAGGAGAATCCGGCCGTCAGGCGAGAGATTCGGGGACAGGCACTGGGAGCGGTCCCGGGTGAGCTGGCGAACCGCCTGGAAGAGGATATCCGATTTGTAGACCTCAGCATTGCCTGTGCGGTCGGAGATAAAGGCCAGCGTGCTTTGGAAAAATCCGGGCGTACCGAGTGTTTTCGTCACTGCTGCATCGGCCGCGGCAAAGAGGGCTTCCCTCTGGGTCGTGCCTTGGAAACTTCCCTCCCAAAGGCTTTTCCCCCGGGATCCTATTTTCAGGTTCACCCCGTTTGCTCCGGAAGCAATGAAGCGAAAGGTGAAATCGGCTCGGTCCCCCACCCGCTCATAGCCACCGTGCAAGGCAAACAAGCGGGCCGCCTGATCGCCCAGTGAAGCCGGTTCCCCATACACTTCAATGGTCCGGGTCCGCACCGAGGCAGAGCCCACAACGTCTCCGAGTTCTATGGCATCCTGCCCGAAAACGGAAGTTGCCCCAATAATCGGCCACAGGCTGAGGAGGAATAGGATTCTTCTGGAAATCATAACAAAATGTGCATGTAAGAAATGAAGCAGAACTTGCCGCCATCAATTGCCATGTTGACGGAATATGCTTTCCTGAAGACTTCAAGAAGTTTTCCCTTCCCTCGAGAACTATGATCGACAAAGAAACAATTCGCAGCGCCCTCAAGGCGGTCAAATATCCTGGATTCAGCCGGGATATCGTCTCCTTTGGGCTGGTTGAAAACATCTCCGTGGACGGCACTTCCGTCTCCATCCGGATCAATGTGACCACCGGTGATGAAACCGTGCCCCTGAAAATCAAGACTGCCTCCGAAGAAGTCGTGAAGGCAGTCGACGGCGTAGAGGGGGTGATGGTCGAGGTGGCTGTGCAAAAGCCGAAGTCCGGCACTCCCGGCGGCGGAACAGCCCGCCAACCGCAGGGCATTCCCGGAGTCAAAAAAATTGTCGCGGTGGCCAGTGGCAAGGGCGGGGTCGGCAAGTCAACCGTCTCGGTAAACCTGGCCTGTGCCATGGAGCGTATCCTGCGGGAAGAAAACGATTTCAAGGGAATCGGGATTTTCGACTGCGATATCTACGGTCCTTCCATCCCACTGATGATGGGCATCAATGCGCGTCCGGAAATCGAGGACGAGAAGATCGTCCCGCCTTCCAATTACGGGATCAAGGTCATGTCGATGGCCCTCCTGGTTGACGAGGATTCCCCGGTCATCTGGCGGGGTCCCATGATCAACAACGCCATCTCGCAGTTTGCCCAGCATGTCAGCTGGGGAGAACTGGATGTGCTGGTCGTGGACCTCCCCCCCGGCACCGGTGACGCCCAGCTCTCCCTCGTGCAGACGCTTCCCGTGGATGGTGCTGTTGTCGTCACGACGCCTCAGGCCGCAGCGGTTAATGTGGCCGCCAGAGGCGCCCGCATGTTTGACAAGGTGAACGTGCCCATTGTCGGGGTCTGTGAAAACATGAGCTTCCTCGAAGGGCCTGACGGCAGCAGGAACCACATCTTCGGCAAAGGCGGTGGACAGTGGACTGCGGAGGCCCTCGAGGCTCCACTCCTCGGGGAAATCCCCCTCGACGGGGACATCCGGGAGGGGTGTGACCGCGGGATTCCCATCACCATCGGGTACCCTGACAACAAGTCCTCCCGGATTTACGGCGACATTGCCCGCAAAGTCCTCCAAGCCCTTTAGCTGGACCGCATCAACACGCATAAAAAGATTGGCATCGATGAACCGACCGTTAAGTATCCCGTAGCCTAATTATTAAATTCCTCTCCAAACATCGAGAGCACACTCCACAATGACGTCCCCCGACAATAGTCCAGCCCCTGAAGGCAAGGAACGCCCGGTCCTTGAGCGCTCCAGCCTGTACCGGGAATTTCTCGCCGAACGGGAGGAAATTCTCCGCCATAAATGGCTGGAATCTGAAAAGGCGGGCAAGGATATCGGCTTTGAACGGGCCCTGCTGGATTGGATTCGCCAGCACCGCGATGCATGGCGGGCTACCCGTCGCCCGGGGAAGCGCACCAGTCGTCAGAAGTCCTGATCCCTGTCACTGGCATCCTTCTTCTTGGGATAGACCAGGGCATAGAGGATCCCCACGACAAACTTGGAGACAATCTCCCCAAGGATAACCTTGAAGAGGACAAGCGCGGGGAAGAATGAGCTCCCGGCAAAGGCGATCAGGTTGAACAGCACAGAATCAACCGGGATACTGACAGCATTGGAACGGACCACCCGGGCTATCCATGAGTGGTTGCGGTAATGGTGGAAGACCTCCGTGTCCGCTCCCTCCGCAATGACAATAGCCAGGAAGGAGGCAAGGAAGACCCGCCATCCATTCTCCATGAGCATGGCGGTTGCCCCGCCCAGCCAGTCCATTTGCCGGCTCTGGAACCAGCCAAGGACCGGCTCCCCCCAAATGTAGCGCAGGGAGGTTAGCATGAGGAGATTGAGAAAGGCTGACAAGATGATCACCTTGTAGACAAACGGACGCCCCCTGGCATGCATGCGGTCCCGCTGCGTAAAGGTAATCCCGAACACCAGCGTGCCCACGGAGACCAGGATCCCCGTACCGGGCGCAATTTCGAAAGGCAGAAAGAGCGTGGCGGTCAGGTTGGCCAACAAAACGGCCAGGATGTATAGGATCGCGGCAATCATCCGGCTAAGACGATTCGCCATAATCCTACAGGATGACGAGAAAAAATTTGCTTCGCCGGAATCGCGGGAATACTCGTTCAGAAACCATCCAGATCCTTGCTATCCTCGAATTCGATCCGCCGCGTCCTGCAGAACCTGAAGGACCGCAACCATTTGTCATTCTTTCCCATCCGGAAGAGTTTGCAGGGATATGACACCACCAAGGCAAGGGGTGACCTACGGGCGGGCCTGAACGTGGCCCTGCTGGCGTTCCCCCAAGGGATGGCTTATGCCGCTATTGCCGGGCTCCCCATCCAGTACGGGATTTTCGCCTCCGCCATTGCCGCCATGCTGGGACCCCTCTTTTCCGGCTCCCGCTTCATTATTCTCGGCCCCACCAATGCCACCTCCGTGCTGGTCTTCGCCTCCTTTCTCGGCATGGGAATTGTCGATCAAGGGGAAAAGCTGGCCCTGATTTCACTGATTGTCCTGCTTTCGGGGGTGTTCCTCGTCCTCGGTGCCTTTCTCAAGGTTGCCAATCTCATCCAGTATATATCCCGCTCCGTGGTCACCGGGTACATCACCGCGGCGGCCATCTACATCATCGTCAATCAGCTGAAAAAGGCATTGGGATTCGATTTCACCCTGCCGGACGGTTCCACTTTCATGACCGTGGTCCTCCTGACTTTGAAATCCTTACCGGCCACCCACTGGCCCACCTTGGTCATTTCCCTCCTTACCGCCGGTGTATTCTGGGGCCTAAACCGTCGTTTCCGGACATTCCCGAATGTGGCCATCACCCTGGTGATCATGTCTTTCATCGCCTTCGGGTTCAACAACCTGATTCTGGCCAAGGAGTGGTCTTCCGCAATCCTGACGCTGGACGGGATCGATGCCACCGAATGGAGAATCAGCCTGCCCCCGATCAGTGGTGATCTTATCAGCAAGGTATCCAGCGTGGCCCTGGTCATCGCCTTCCTGTCCGTGCTGGAGGGGACGTCCATCGGCAAATCCCTTGCCTCAAGGGCTGGACAAAAGCTCGATTCCAACCAGGAGATGCTCGGTATGGGCATCGCCAACATTGGCTGCGCCCTTTACCAGGGGATGCCCGCCTCCGGCTCCCTGACGCGGTCCCAGCTCAACTGGGTCAGCGGGGCGGCCACACCTCTGGCCAGCATCCTGTCCGGCCTCCTGTGCGCTATCGGAGCTTACGCTTTCGGCCCCTTGACCCGCTTTATCCCGGTCAGTGTCCTTGGCGTTCTGGTCATCGCCATCGGCATTTCCCTGATTAACCGCCATGTCATCCGGGTGGTCTGGAACGCCACCAAGTCCGACCGAATCGTCTTTGCCACGACCTTCCTGGCGGCCCTTTTCATCCGCCTCGACTTTGCTATCATCCTCGGCACCGGCACCTCTGTCCTCCTTTTCCTGCGCAAGGCAGCCCAACCGGAATTGACCGAATTTGCCCCCGATGATGAAGGCCAGTTGGCCCCACTGGAGAAGGAAAAGGCCCCCACCACCCCGGAAATTTCCATCGTCCATGTCGAAGGAGACCTCTTTTTTGGTGCCTCCGAGCTGTTCCGTGACCAGATGCGCCGGGTCTGTGAAAAACCAGCCCTGAAAATCGTCATTCTTAAGATGCGCAATGCCTACCACCTGGATGCCACCAGCGTACTAGCCCTTGAAGAGCTGATCCGCTACATGCGGGAGAAGGATAGGACACTGCTGGTGTCGGAAGTCCGCAAGGATGCCGTCCGGATATTCAAGGACAGTGGACTGATCGATATCATCGGCCGGGAAAACATCTTTCCCGACCTGCCCTCCAACCCGACGATGGCCACTGCCAAGGCCCTGCGGCGGGCAATGGAGATCATGGGAACCCGGGATGCCGACGTCCGTATCTTTCTCGGGAAATCCCGCAAATCGCAGGAGGCAGGGAGTTGAGCGGAATTTTTTCTTTTACTTTGGCACCCCAAAACACATGTTCCTAACCATCCCTACCCAATTTTTCCCTCAATGGAGCAAGAAATCGAACTGACAGTCACCAACAAGATGGGCATTCATGCCCGCCCGGCAGCCATGATCGTCCGGGTAGCCAATAAGTATGCTGCCGAGATCCTGGTGGAAAAAGATGACGAACAGGTCAACGGGAAATCGATTATGGGCCTGATGATGCTGGCCGCCGGGAACGGATCCACTCTCCGCTTCAAGGCCGAAGGCAATGATGCTGAGGACATGCTCAAGGAAATGAGCGCCCTCTTTGAGCGGAAATTTGAGGAATCCTGAGGCCTTGCGGTGAAAATCTGCGTCTATCTCTCCTCAAGCGACGCCGTCGAGCCCCATTATGTCGATGTAGCGCTCGAACTGGGGACCGCCATTGGCGAAAAAGGGCACACGCTGGTTTTCGGGGGGAACAACACCGGCCTCATGGGGAAACTGGCGGATGCCGTCAAGGCAGCCGGCGGCTCCGTTATCGGGGTCGTCCCGCAAAAGCTCCACGATTTGGGAAGATCCTATCTCAAATGTGACAAGTTGATAATTTCCAAGGATTTACGGGACCGAAAGGCCATCATGGATGACTTTGCGGATGCCTTTGTCGCCATTCCGGGCGGCCTTGGAACCCTCGAGGAAATCATCGAGGTCCTGAACCTGAAATACCTCCGCTACCACCAGAAGCCGGTTATTTTTCTTAACCATCGAGGCTTCTACGAATCCCTCTTCGCCACCTTTGCCGGTTTCTACGAGGAGCGCTTCACAAAACGGGCTGTAGAGATGCTCTATGCGGCCCTTCCCGATGTTCCGTCCATCTTCCCCTATCTGGAGTCCTACGAACCGGTCCAGGTTGAGGAGAAGTGGTACGACCGCTCAACGGACGCCATTTAGGCATCCGGAAGGGAAAGACAGGGCAATTTCAGGTTCGAACGGCTTGACACTACCCGTAAAAGCCCTTCTTCTCGTCGTTTTTTCTTCAGGGAGTAGTACATCATGCAACCGACATACAGACCTTCAAAGCTCAAGAGAGCCCGCAAATTCGGATTCCGTGCCCGCAAGTCCACTCGTGGAGGCCGCAAGGTCCTCAAGGCCCGCCGGGCCCGTGGCCGCAAGCAATTGAGCGCATAATCCGGGGGACCGCAGCCATGCGGTATTCCCGTCAGCAACACCTGCGCAAAGCAGAGGAATTTCAGGCAATTCGCGCTTCCGGAACCCGTCGGGAGTGCGGATTTTTTTATTTCAACTTCCTCGCATTCCCCGAACGAACACCCCCGTTGAGGCGGGCTGGCTTCATTGCCTCACGCCGTGTCGGCAACGCCGTCAAGCGTAACCGCGCCAAACGACTGCTCAGGGAAGCTTTCCGCAGGAACCAGGATCGCCTCCCGGCATCCTGCGATGTTGTCTTTATTGCACGGTCATCCATTAATGATGCTTCCCTGGCTGAGATTGAACACCGGCTCCTCGGAGCTATCAAAAAAGTCACCGGCCAATAATGATGACACTCTTCCGACAGACCTATGCCTTGCTCCGCCGGCTCCTCGAGGGCCTGCTGGTGGCGTTGTTGTTTGTCTACCGATACACGATTTCCCCGGTCATTCACCTATTTGCTCCGGGCAGCGGCTGCCGGTATGAGCCAACCTGTTCCGCCTATGCGTTGGAGGCCGTCCGCAGCCACGGGCCTTTCAAGGGTAGCTGGCTGGCAATAAAGCGCCTTGCCCGCTGCCATCCCTGGGGTGGTTCAGGATATGACCCCGTCCCTCACAGTTGTTCTTGCACCCCGCAGAAGGATCATCAGCATCCAACCCCTTTCAGGCCTTCTTCCCATATGGAAGGCCCCTCACATTCCACCAACCGAAATCTTTGAATGGATAAGAAAAGCATAACACTCGGCATCCTGTTCCTCGTCGGGGGATTTCTCCTCATGATGTACAATGGTGTCCAGGAGACAAAGGCCCGTCAGGAGCGCTTGCTGGAGCAAGCCCGGGAAAACGAGCGGGCGCTCAGCCAGTCCGGATGGGCAGGCGAGGCGGTAACCGCCGAAGACGCTGAGATTGTCGCCCCAACGGAAGGCCCCCCACCGGTTCAGGAGCGGGTCGAAATGCCAGCCCAAGCCGTTGAGAAGCCGGCTGAAGAACGCATTACCCTTGAGAACGAGCACCTCAAGATCACCCTCAGCAGCTACGGCGGGGCAATTACGGAAATTGTCCTCAAGGATTACCCGGCCGATAATCCCCATACCAACGAAGCGCCTCTGCCGGTTGTGCTCAACCGGGTCTCCAACAATCCTGACCTCGACCTCATGCGTCAGGCGGGTGACCAGTTGGCCCCCGTGGCCCTCTTTTACCGGTTGGCGGCCCAGTCGGAACGCTCGGCAACCTTCGAGGCAGTGCTCCCAAGCGGGATAATCGTACGCCGCTCCTATGAGTTGAGGAACGGGGAAGCGGCTGATGGCCCGGGCTCCTACCTCGTTGAACACCGCTCGACCTTCACCAACCCGACAGCCAACCCGGTCAGCATCGACCGCGTATTTCTGGATCTCGGGACCGCCGCACCCACCGATGCCGACTACATGGGTTTCAACCTGAATGCCTCCTATTACGAAAACGGGGACTACGACAATATCCCGATCAGCAAGTTCAACGGAGGCGGCTTCATTTTCAAAAAGGAGCCCAAGGAAAAGGTTGAAGAACGCGGCATTATCCAATGGGGAGCCGTCAAGAACCAGTTTTTCACCACTATCTTCACTCCGGAAAGCCCCGGGGATGCCATTATCGCCCGCGGAATCCGTTTCCCGCAGGATCCCAAGACCGGCAAGGTACCGATTGGCATCACCGCTTCCATGGAGTTCGACGTGCCCGTCCTTCAACCAACGGAGCAATTCTCGGTCAGCGGTGACTATTATGCCGGCCCCAAGAGCTACAATCGCCTCAAGCAACTGGGCATGAACCAGGATGATGTCATGCAGCTGGGCTGGTTCCTGGGATTCTTCGTTGGTCTGGTGGCTGCCGTCTCGAAAGGCCTGCTGCTCCTCATGGGCAGCATCGAGGGGGTTATCGGCAACTGGGGTATCGCCATCATCCTGACCACCTTCATCATCCGTCTTTGCCTCTGGCCGTTGACGGCCAAGGCCGCCCGCTCCTCCAAGCGCATGCAGGAACTGCAAAAGCCGCTTCAGGAAATACGCGAAAAATATGCGGATAATGCCCAGAAGCTGAATGAGGAGATGATGAAGCTCTGGAAAAAGCACAAAATCAATCCCCTCTCCGGTTGCTGGCCGGTCCTCATCCAGTTCCCGATATTTATCGCCTTCTTCAACCTGCTGCGTAACTCGTCGGATCTCCGATTCGCCAACTTCCTCTGGATCAATGATTTGTCCATGCCCGACGGGACCATCCCGGTCCCCGGTGACGGGCTCCCGCTTGTCGGGACAGCGATCAATGTCCTCCCCTTCATCTGGCTCATTTCGATGTATTTCCAGATGAAGATGATGCCGACGCCATCCATCGACAATGCGCAGACGAAGATGATCAAGTGGATGCCCTTCATCTTCTTCCCCTTCACCTATTATTTCTCCAGTGGACTGGTCCTGTACTGGACCACGACCAACTGCTTCTCCATCTTCCAGCAGTGGATGACCAACCGCAAACGCGACGAGGAGGATATTGCCATTGAGGAGGAAATTGCTGAAATGGAGAACAAGAAAAAGGGCAAACTGCCGACCGGTCCGCTGATTTCGAAAAAGAAGAAGAAAAAGAAGGACGGCCAACGGTAAGCAGTCCGCCCTTCCAATCACCATAACCTTAATTCAAACCCGGAACGAGCGATGTCAGGTCATAGCAAATGGGCCACCACCAAGCGCCACAAGGCAGCTATTGATGCCAAGCGTGGAAAAATCTTCAGTGTCATTTCCAAGGAATTGACCCTTGCCGCCCGCAGCGGTGGCGGCGATCCGGAGTTTAATCCCCGCCTCCGGACCATTGTCAGCAAGGCCAAGGGTGCCAATATGCCCGCCGACAACATCGACCGGGCCATTAAGAAAGGCACCGGCGAACTGCCTGGTGTGGAGTATTTCGAACTCCTTTATGAAGGCTACGCACCGGGGGGAATCGGGATCATTGTCGAGGTCACCACCGACAACAAGAACCGGGCCGCCAGTGAAGTCCGTTCCACCTTTTCCAAGTTCGGCGGCAACCTTGCCCAACCGGGTGCCCTGCAACACTTTTTCAGCCGTCAGGGCCAGTTCCTCCTCGCGGCGGAGAAAACGACTGAGGACCAGTTGATGGATATCGCCATTGAGAACGGGGCCGAGGATATCATCAACAATGGCGACCACTTCGAGGTCCGTTGCCCCATCGGGGAGTTTGATGCCCTGTCGTCCGCCCTGGAACAGGCCGGCCTGCAGGCTGACAGCTCCGAATTGGCCTACATTCCCGGATCCGTCACGCCCTTGACGGAAAAGGACGCCGTCCAGAAGCTTCTCCGCCTGACCAATGCCCTCGAGGAGCTCGATGACGTCCAGAACGTCTATGACAACTCGGAAATTGACGACTCCCTGCTTGAGGACGCTTGAGCCTCGCTTTACCCGCTTTTGACAGGCAGGTTGCCTGAGGACCCGGAGTTGTAAAAAATTCCTGAAAGCGGTTCTGCAAAAATGGATTGTGTTGCCGGGGGGTGACTTCTAATTTCTTCTGGCAACAGCATGGCCACATCATCAGCAGCAGCAGTATCGGGCCGGGATAGCTCAGCGTCTACACGCAAGCGGGTCTCCTTCTGGGAGAGCCAACGCCTGGCGAAACAGAAACAGTACGAAAAGCAGGCCCGGCGCAAGAAGGTCAAGCTGGACCAGCTGACCGTCTTCACCCAGCAGCTCTCTTCCATGCTGGAGGCGGGCTTGCCCCTGGTTTCCGCACTGGAGGCGTTGCAGGACCAGACTGAAGATCCTGTCTTCCAGATAGTCATCCGGAACGTCAAGCTGGACATCTCCAGCGGTACGGCCTTTTCGGAGGCGGTGGCCAAGTATCCCAATGCCTTCCCGAATCTCTTTATCTCCATGGTCGAGGCCGGTGAAGCATCCGGTGGCCTGGCCAGCATTCTTGGCAAGGTAGCCATCTATTTTGAGGACACGGTCAAGCTCATCAAGCAGGTAAAGAGCGCCATGACCTACCCGATTGCGGTCATTGGCCTCGCGATTGTCCTGGTCCAGGTCCTCCTGATCTTCGTCATCCCGGTATTCGCGGAGATGTTCGCCAGTTTCGGGAAAGAGCTGCCAAAGCCAACCCAGTTGCTCATTTCCACATCGAATTTCCTCAAGGCATACATTCTTTACATCATTGCCGGGCTCATCGCTTTCTGGTTTGTCATGAAGCGAATCCTAAAGACCCCGAAGGGTCGCCGGGCCAAGGATGTCGTCCTCCTGAAGGTTCCGATTGTCGGGCCGCTGATCCAGAAGATCGCCCTTTCTCGCTTTTGCCGCACCTATGCCATCCTTCTCCGAAGCGGTGTGCCGATCCTGCGGACCCTGGAAATTGTCGCTAATGCCAGTGGCAATACCTACATCGAGAACTCCTGTCGGGAAATCAGCCGCAACATCAGCCAAGGCGGCCAGCTCTCGGAAACCATTGCCGAGATCCCCTACTTTCCGCCAACGGTCAAGCACATGGCCCGTGCCGGTGAACAAACCGGTAATGTCGATGGCATGATGGGTAAAATCGCCGATTTCTACGATGCGGAAATCGAGACGACGGTGGATTCCCTCACTTCCCTGCTGGAGCCGGCCCTGATCGTGTTCCTCGGGGTGGTCATCGGTTCCATCGTCATGGCGATGTTCCTGCCGATCTTCAACCTCGCCGGCGTCGTTAGCTGAGGCCATTGGCTTGCCATGCGAAGCCTGGAGGGCGAAGAATTGCGTGCCATGCGAAGCCTGGAGGGCGAAGAATTGCGTGCCATGCGAAGCCTGGAGGGCGAAGAATGGCATCCCGTAGGAGATTTGAACTCCTGTCGCCGGGATGAAAACCCGGTGTCCTAGGCCTGGCTAGACGAACGGGACGCAGGAAAGATTCTGGAAGCTACCTGTAGCTTATTCCTCCGCAAGCTTTTTCTAAAAAAAATTGCCTGAGCGGCAATTATCCTCACCGTGGTGGTTTTGCATCGAGATGAGGCTACACATGGATTACAAGGCCCTTGAGGCCGCCCTGCCGGATACAGCATTGCGCCAGATTGAGGGACTTCCCTTCAAGCGGATTGCCAGTGGCAAAGTCAGAGAAATTTTCGACACCGGGGAGGCCTTCCTCATTGTCGCCAGTGACCGCTTAAGTGCGTTTGACGTCATTCTTCCGGACGGCATTCCGGGGAAGGGAATCATCCTGACCCAGGTCAGCCTGTACTGGTTTGAGGAGACCCAGGGGCTCATCCAGAATCACCTGGTCCCTTCCCACGCGGAAGAACTGGCACGTCTGCTCAAGGGCCACGAGCACCTTATCCCGCGCTCCATGCTGGTGCGCAAGTTGAATCCGCTGCCGATGGAGGCAGTCGTTCGCCAGTATCTCGCGGGTAGCGGCTGGAAGGACTATCTTGCCACCGGTACCCTCTTCGGTCTGCCGGCCCCGGCCGGCCTGAGGGAGAGCGAGGCCCTCCCCGCGCCCATGTTCACGCCGACAACAAAAGCCGAAGCCGGGCAGCACGACATCCCTGTCACGCCGGAAGAAGGCATGGAATTACTGGGCAAGGAGCGCTTTGAGGAGGTTCGCGACATCAGCTTGAAACTATTTGCCCTCGGGGTGGATTCAGCCCGCAGGGCCGGATTGATGCTCGCCGATACGAAATTTGAGTTTGGGACGGACAATGACGGCAACCTCTTCCTCATCGATGAGATTCTGACACCCGATTCTTCCCGCTACTGGCCGGCTGACGCCTATGAGCCGGGACGCTCGCAGACTGCTTTCGACAAGCAGTATGTCCGGGACTACCTGGAAACGCTTGACTGGGACAAGACCGCTCCCGGACCGGAACTTCCAGAGGCCGTTATCACCCAGACCCGGGCCCGTTACCTCGAGGCCGCGCGGAAAATCCTTCCCCTGTAAGCCATGGCTGAAAGTGATAAAAAAGTCATCCTGACCTGTGCCCAGCCGACCGGCCAGCTGCACCTTGGCAATTACTTTGGTGCTATCCGCAACTGGGCCTCGATGATTGACGATTTCGAGTGTTATTTCGGCATTGTCGACCTCCATGCCATCACCGTGCCCTATGTCCCGGCTGAGTTGCGCCAGGCGACCTACCGCAATCTTGCGCTCTACATTGCCTGCGGGCTGGATCCAAAGAAGTGCCACCTGTTTTGCCAGAGCCATGTCATTGGGCACACCGAGCTGTCCTGGATCCTTGGCTGCCTCTGCCCAATCGGGCAGCTGGAACGAATGACCCAGTACAAGGACAAGTCACAGCGGCAGGATTCAGGCTTCATTGGTTCCGGACTGCTTAATTATCCGGTCCTGATGGCCGCTGACATCCTTCTTTACAACGCCGACCGGGTTCCAGTCGGGGAGGACCAGAAGCAGCACGTGGAACTGTGTCGGGACCTGGCCATCAAGTTCAACAACACCTATTCGGATACCTTCAAGGTCCCGGAGGTTTATATCCCGAAGACAGGAGCCCGCATCAAGTCCCTGCAGGACCCCTTGAAGAAAATGTCCAAGTCGGATCCCAACCAGTCCGGCTGTGTTTACCTGCTGGATCCGCCCAAGACTATCCGCAAGAAGATTCGCTCCGCGGTTACGGATTCCGGAAACGAAGTCAGGGCCGGGGATGACAAGCCGGGCATATCCAATCTCCTCGCTATCCTCAGTTCGTCCACCGGGAAACCAGTCGGGGAACTGGAAAAGGACTTTGAGGGCTCCCAATACGGCGCTTTCAAGGACGCGGTGGCTGATGCGGTCATCGCGGCCCTGGAGCCCATCCAGGCCCATTACGAGGCTATCCATCAGGATAAGGCGTATCTGGACTCCGTCTTCAAGGAAGGGGCCGCAGTCGCCCAGAAAAGGGCATACAGGATGCTTTCCAAGGTGTACCGCAAGGCTGGCTTCGTTCCGCGTACCTGACGGCTTAAAACACCTGAAATTGGGCGAAAGTACAGCTGGCCTGAAATACGGCCCCGGCTTGATCCTACAAAGGTCATGCCCATGTACGAACCATTCCTGATTCCGCACCTGAAAGGGATTCCCAAAGGGAGTGGAGCGGCTTCAGCCGGTAGTCCCATTGAGGAGGAGCGGGCCATCCAGGGAATTCCCGAGCTCTGGGAGAAGTTAAAGGGGACCCTTCTTCACTCAACTGGACTCCCCCTGCTGACAGCCCTGCCTGAGGGCACATTTCCACGAATACCGGACGGCACACAACTGCAAACCTCTCCCGGGAGAGTTTTGTTGCTGGAGGGCCCTGTCGAGTCCTGGTTTGTCCTCGAGCATCCCTCCGCATTGCAGCTGTTCGACCGGCTGCAGAAGGACCGGCAACGGCCGGCCCTAGCCAGACCCTCCCTTTTCCTTGAGTGGTATAGCCGGGCCCTGGCCCATGAGGATGCGAAACCGGGACCGTTGCCTTCAGACGCAATCGGTGAAAAGTCGATTGTCGCCCTGCATGAATTTCTCGGTCAACTGAATAAGCCCCGGAACGCCTCGGACTGGCATCTTGAGCCTGTCAAGGACGGCTACCGATCCCGGCTGCGCGTCGATGGTCAATTGCTAAAGCACGCCACCTTGAAGAAGAAGAAAGGCGATTGGCTGCTAAACTCCGTCATCCATGCAGCAGATTTGGGGAACCTGCCGCAAGACGCCCCCGCTGATGGCGCCTTCCACTTCAGGAATGGATTCCAGTTGGATATCCATGCCCGCGTCTCCCTGGTCCCGGCTTTTCACGGAAGAACGATGGTCGTCCGCTTCCTGCACCCACCCGCCGAAGGTGATTTAAACCTCGAGCAACTGGGATTCCGTCCACGTCAAGCGGAACAGATACGTGCATTGTTCCATCATCCGGACGGACTCTGGCTGGTTGCTGGCCCCACCGGATCCGGCAAATCGACAACCCTCTACAGCTTGCTGGAGATTGCCAGGGAATGGAATGAGAAGATCCTTACTGTGGAGGATCCGGTTGAAGCCATCCGGCCGGGCCTGCAGCAGGCCCAAGTGGATGAGAAGGCTGGATTGACCTATGCCATCCTCCTGAAGGCCTTTATGCGGCAGGCGCCCGACACTATCCTTATTGGGGAGATCAGGGACGAGGAGACAGCTGCCATTGCCCTGCAGGCAGCAAATTCAGGTCACCGGGTCCTCGCCTCTATCCACGCTTCCAGTAATCAAGGCATCCTGCGGCGCTTTCAGGACCTTGGACAATCAAGGGGCATCGTCAGGGCCAGTTGCGCGGCAGTCATTCATCAACGCTTGATAGGCCTGGTCTGCAGGGTGTGTTGCTGCCAACGCGTAACACCCCTTGAAACCAGGGAATCATCCGAGGGCCTGCCGGGAAGTCTGCCGGAATGCCTGGCGGTCGCAACAGGCTGTCAAAAGTGCGTCCGGGGGTACAGCGGACGAGGCGGAATTTTTGACCTCCAAACAAGCCTCTCGAAAAGCGATACCCGCCATAGCCTGTTGGATTCGGGTTGGCCGCTGCTGGTTCGCCAACAGACAACGCTGGAATGCCTTCTCCCCTATTTTCCGCGCCTTCTTCGCAGGAAATTTACGCTTTGCCATGTGTAAGGATTTCGTTAAATACTCAGTCCGACGCTATACCCGGTGGTGTCTCCGCCGGGAATCCGGCAAATTCTAAACTTATGACAATGGAAGCAGCAGTAGAAAGTCATTTGGATTGTCCATATGAGATGAACGATTTGCTTGAATTGATGGTCGACCAGGAAGCGAGCGACCTTCACCTGCAAGTGAATCAAGCGCCAACCCTTCGCATCAGCGGTTCCATGGTTCCCGTTGATGGCCCGCCCCTGACGGCCGCCGACACAAAGGTCCTCATGCAGGCTATCACTTCGGATGCCATGCAGGAGCAGCTGAAAACAAAAGGGGGAGCCGATTTCGGTTTTGCCTTTCTCGACCGGGCCCGCTTCCGGGTCAGTGTCATGAAAGCCAAGGGCAACTACGGCATGGTCCTGCGAACCATTCCCAAGGACATGTTCGGCTTGCGGCAGATCGGCCTTCCGGACCACATCAAGGACCTTCTCAAGCGCCCCCGCGGCCTCATTCTCGTCACCGGTCCAACGGGTTCCGGTAAATCCACCACCCTCGCCTCGATGGTCAACTGGATCAACGAGAACCGGGATGGCCATATCATTACGATTGAGGACCCGATTGAGTATTATCACGAACACAAGCATTCCATTGTCACCCAACGGGAAGTCGGCAATGACACGCCTTCCTTCTCGGAAGCCCTTCGCGGGGCCCTCCGGCAGGACCCGGACGTTATTCTTGTGGGTGAAATGCGTGACCTCGAGACCATTGAGGCTGCCGTCTCCGCCGCGGAAACCGGTCACCTTGTCTTTGGCACCCTGCATACGACAGGATCTGCTCGTACGGTTGACCGGATCGTTGATGCCTTCCCGGAATCCACCAAGGACCAGATCCGGACCCAGCTGGCGTCCTCGATCGTCGCCGTCATTTCACAGGTCCTCCTCAAGAAGAAAGGCGGGGGCCGGATTGCTGCCTTTGAAATCATGGTGACGACGACCTCCGTTGCCGCCCTTATCCGGGAAAACAAGACTTACCGGATCGCCTCCGAGATCCAGACAGGTTCCCAGTATGGCATGATTTCCCTCGATGCTCACCTTGCCAGCCTCGTCAACCGGGGCCTTGTCGAAGCGGATGTCGCACTGGAGAAATCACAAAACCCGAACGAGCTGAAACAGAAGTTCCGCGACGCCGGGATCGCCTTCACCGAGGTTTGACAATCCCTTTACCCATTGGTCTGCATGCGGGATGGATTCGCCTATGAGTCTAACGCTTTTTTGTTAAGCAAAATCCTCGTCCCGGATCCCATCGGGAAGGCTGCCTGGAGCGAAGCTGTTCTCCAGTGGGAATCACTGGGCGGACAGGAGTCCCTGCTAGCCTGGCTTATCCGCCAAGGGGTCGTTGATGAAACAGTCCTGATCGATGCCCTGCAAACCGCGACTGGAGTCCCCCTCACGCATCCTGCTCAAGGTGCTCCACAACGGAACCAGCCTCCCCAGTCCGGACTTCTGGAGCAACTCGGATTCGTTTATCTGGGCCGGGGAGGGCATTTCCACCTTGTCGCGGGCGGGCCAAATCTCCCCCCGTCCCTGGAGCAAGTGCTCGGATCCGATGCGGTCAATTGGCAATGGGTGTTGCTCCACCCGATCCGTTCTGAAAGCGGCCGGAAAGTTGATCAATCAGATGGGGATGAATATGCCATCGCTGCCGGTCACCACTGGCTGGACGATTTGATCCAGGGCCTCACTTCAAGGGGAGCGTCTGACATTCATTTCGAATTCACTCTAGACAGGCTTGAAGTCCGCTACCACTCCGGCCGGAGCATGCTGGTTGCCGGGCATTGGGAAGGAGAACGCGCCAGAGAGGCCATACAACTGCTCAAGTCACGGGCAGGATTAACCGGAACAGCCCCGGGGATGCCAGGGGACGGTCGCCTCGAACTCAGGGGAATCCCCGGGCAGCTTAGTGCCCGCCTTTCCCATGTGACCACCACCAATGGTGAAAGTGTGGTCCTGCGCATTCCAAGACCCGGACTATCGGTGCGACCTTTGACCGAGTTGGGCCTCCCACCCCGGCTTGTGGAGGAGTGCATGGACAGTGCCTCGGCAGATCCGGGCCTTATCCTTTGCTGTGGGCCGACAGGTAGCGGCAAGACAACTACCTTGTACGGGTTGTTGCATGAACTTTCCTCACGCGACTTGAAAATCATCACTATTGAGGATCCCGTGGAACAGGAACTCCCGGGCATCGTTCAATCGCCTGTGAATCAAGACCGGGATTGGACCTTTGCCTCCGCTGCCCGGGCTTTCCTGAGACAGGATCCGGATGTCATAATGGTTGGCGAAATCCGGGATGCTGCATCGGCCTCAGCCGCCTGCCGGGCCGCGCTCAGCGGGCATGCCGTCCTCAGCACGATGCACGCCCGGAACGAGGAAGCCGCCTTGCAGCGGTTGCTGGCCTGGGGCGTCACGCCCGGGGTTCTGGCGGATTCAGTCCGCCTTGTCATGAATCAGCGACTACATGTAGAGAGTACGGGCAATCGCCTGAAGCCCGCCTTTAGCTGGCAAACCTTCAATCCGTCCGAGTTGCACTCAATGCTCGAGGAACCGGCCTGCAGGTGAGTTCAATCCCCGCTTGGCCGATAGGCGCCAAGTTCGAATCCAAAATAGGTCGAGGCGTTGCCGTAGCAAATTTTCCAGACCAGACGCCGCAGCAGGTCCATGTCCCTTGGCAGTTCACCGTTGACCACATCATCCCCAATCAACTGGCAAAGCAAACGACGGAAATATTCGTGGCGGCAATAGCTCATGAAACTTCTGGAGTCGGTCAACATGCCAACAAAGTGGCCCAGCAATCCCAGATTGGACAAGGCGTTGATCTGCCATGTCATGCCTTCCTTCTGATCGAGATGCCACCACCCCGTGCCGAACTGCATCTTGCCTGGAGCACCCCCTCCCTGGAAGTTGGCCGCCATCGTGGCCATCAGGTAATTGTCGCCCGGATTGAGGTTGTAGAGGACCATTTTGGGCAGCTGGTCCTTGCCGGCAAGACGCCCAAGGTAACGGCCGAGTGGACCCCCCTGCTGAAAGTCCCCGATGGAGTCGCCCCCAACGTCGGGACCCAGGTCCGCGAACAGCTTGTCATTGACGTTCCGCATGGCACCCAGGTGCAACTGCTTCACCCACCCCCTGGCAGCGTCCAGCTCGCCAAAGAACTCCATCATATAGGCGGCAAAGCGGTTCGCCTCGTCACCTGATATGGCATGCCCTTCCCTGGCTTTGGTGAAAATCGCCTCGGCCTCGGATCCGGAGGGAAAGTCAGCATAGCAAACCTCCATCCCGTGGTCCGAAAGACGGCCGCCCATGGAATGGAAATAATCATGACGGGCCTGGAGGGCCTCACAAAAACCAGCCAGGGATCCGCAGTCAATTCCGCTTGCCTGGGCCAGTTTGTCGGTCCAGGCATTCCAGTTGCCGGTGTCACCGACCGCGAGGGCCTTGTCCGGTCGGAAGGTTGGATAAACACATGTGCCAATGCCGCTGGAAGCAATACTGGCGTGGTGCTCCAGCGAATCCGTGGGATCATCCGTAGTACAGACGACGGAAACCTTGAACTTCTCCAGGATGCCTTGTGCCGTCAGTTCATCACCTGCCAGCTTTTCGTTGGCTGCCCCCCAGACAGTATCGGCCGATTCCGGCCCCAGGAGGAAATCAATATCGAAGTAGCGCAAGAGTTCGAGGTGGGTCCAATGATAAAGCGGATTGCGGAGGCATTCCGGCAGGGTCCGGGCGAAGGCGTCGAACTTTTCTTTCGGGCTTGCATCCCCGGTACAGTAACGCTCCTCAATGCCATTGGCCCGCATCGCGCGCCACTTGTAATGGTCGCCCTCAAGACAAATTTCGAACAGGTCTTTGAACTGTCGGTTGGAGGCCACATCCTGAGGTGGAAGATGGCAGTGGTAGTCGATGATGGGCAGGTCCTTTGCTGTCTCATGGTAGAGCTCGGCTGCCACATCGTTCCGCAGGAGGAAGTTGTCCGTGATAAATGTCATGGGGTTCTTTATAAAAGGAATCGTTCTTAGATCGTCATGCTGGCATACCCGCCGTCAACGACCAGTTCGTGCCCGGTAATGAAGCTTCCGGCCTTCTCGCTGGCCAACAACAGGGTTGCCCCAACGAGTTCACTAGAATTGCCAAAGCGTTTCATCGGGGTATGGCCCATTATCTGGGCCACCCGCTCCTCAGTAAGAACCTTCTTGTTTTGTTCGGCCGGGAAAAAGCCAGGCACGATGGTGTTTACACGGATTCCCAGAGTTGCCCATTCGCGGGCAAGGTTCTTGGACAAGTTGTGCACGGCAGCCTTGCTGGCACTGTAGGTAAAAACCCGCGACAGGGGGATAATTCCCGACATGGAGCCTATGTTGATGATGCTCCCTCCCTTGCCCCTATCCACCAGGTATGCTCCAAACACCTGGCAGGACAGGTAAACGGAACGGAAATTGATGTTCATTATCCGGTCCAGTTCTTCCTCGGGCACTTCAAGGAAAGGAGTTGGGGAATTTATCCCGGCACCGTTAATGAAGATATCAATTTCTCCAGCCAATTCCAATGCTTCAGCCAGCAATCCCTCAATCGAGGCTTTTGATCCCACATCCGCCTTGAGGAAATGCGCCTGACCGCCGGCGCTACGGATATTATCAAGCCGAACCCTGGCCTTTTCCTCGTTACGTCCAACCAGCAGCACATGCGCCCCGGCCCCGGCAAGACCTTCTGCCATGGCTCCACAAAGTTCACCGGTTCCCCCAATGACAAGCGCTACTTTGCCCTCAAGGGAAAACAATTCGTTTATCAATTCATTCATAGTCTTATCTTTATAAACTATATTCCTGCGACCTACGACCTACCTATCTACCCGTGCCCCTCCCCCGCCAACGACCTTCTCAACTTCCTTGAGATTGGCCATGGTAGTGTCACCGGGCGTTGTCATGGCCAGCGCTCCATGGGCAGCTCCATAATCGACCGCATCCTGGGGATTTCCCCGAACCATCAAACCATAAATAAATCCAGAGGCAAAGCTGTCTCCGCCACCGACGCGATCCATGATTTCCAATTCCGGATAAGCCCGGCTCTGGTAGAATTCACCATCCATCCAGGCGATCGCTCCCCAATCATTGACCGTTGCCGTTTTCACGCCTCGCAGCGTGGTTGCCGTCGCCTTGAAGTTCGGAAAGGCCCGGGTGGCATTGTTAATCATCTTCTTGAAACTCTCAATCGGGAGCTCGGACAAGTTCTCATCCACTCCTTCAACCTCGAAGCCAAGGCTCGCGGTAAAGTCTTCCTCGTTTCCGATCATCACATCGACATACTTGGCAATTTCCCGGTTCACTTCCTGGGCCTTTTCCTGGCCACCGATGCTCTTCCACAAGGAAGGACGGTAGTTCAGATCATAGCTGACGATGGTTCCATGCCTGTTTGCCGCCTTGACCGCCTCAATGGTCAGTTCAGCCGCAGTCTCACTCAGCGCGGCATAAATGCCTCCGGTGTGGAACCACCTTGACCCCAGGGTTCCGAAGATTTCATCCCAATCAATGTCCCCCGGCTTCAACTGCGAGGCGGCGGTCAGCCCCCGGTCGGAAACGCCTACGGCACCACGAATGCCGAATCCACGTTCGGTGAAATTCAAACCGTTCCGGACCGTGCGCCCGATTCCGTCATAGTCCTTCCACTGGATGAAGCGGCTATCAACCCCCCCCTGGAGGATCAAGTCCTCGACCAGGCGGCCAACATCATTATCCGCAAAAGCCGTGACAACCGCTGTTTTTAGTCCAAAACAGCGGCGCAGGCCACGGGTGACGTTATATTCTCCACCTCCTTCCCAGGCGCGGAAGTTCCGGGTGGTGCGCACGCGTCCCTCTCCCGGGTCCAGCCGCAGCATGACTTCCCCGAGGGAAATACAGTCAAAGTGGCATTCGTTTTGTGGTCGTATCGATAATTTCATTTTTTTCGGGTTAAAGGTTCATTGCACTCAGGCAACCGGAATTGGTCCGGTCGATCCGCGGATAAATAGCTTAGGCTTCACTTTTCGCAGCCGGCTGCCCTTGGCATTCAGTGAATCCCAAAGCAGCTTTTTGGCGTTATCCATCAGGCTGGAAATATTCTGGTCAACCGAGGTCAGGGAGGGGTATCCCCATTGTGATTCAGGGGTGTTGTCGAAGCCGACCACGGAATAATCGCCCGGTATGGTTTTTCCCGCTTCCTGCAGTGCCCGCATGGCGCTAATGGCCAGGCAGTCGTTGAGACAAACTAATGCCGTGGGCCTCTCTCCAACAAACTCGAGAACCTTCTTCCCCAACAATGCTCCAAAGGAGTAATCCCTCCACGAATAACCTTCCTCATCAATGAAGAGAAGATTTCTCTCGAAGTTCATGCCCAAGTCTCGGCAACCAGCTTTCAGGCCCTTGAGCCGATCCGCCCGGTACATGTCATCGCTTCCCAACCCCAGCAGGGCAATTTTCCGATGACCCAGTTCATGGAGGTGCTTCAGGACTTTCCGCATCGCCTCCTGGCGGTCCAGTTGAACCCGCATGACCGGTAAGCTGTTTGTGGCATCAACCGCAACCAAACCAACGCCCCGCTGACGGACCTCTTCCAGAACGGGATTGTCCCGCCCCAGTTTTGAGGCAATGAGCACAATTCCATCCACATTGATGGACAGAAAGTGCCGGATGACATCTGCTTCAGCTTCGGGATCCCCTTCCGGGATTTCAAATATTCCCCGGTATCCGGCTTCCCCAAGAGCATTCTTCAAGACACGACTCTTTTCCGCCAGGACTGTCGCTTCCAAATATGGAAAACTCACCCCAATCAGCCCGCTCGGCCCTCCTCGCAGCCCTCGCGCCAGCTTGTTGGGCTCAAAACCCAATTCCTCCACCGCCTCCAGGACCCGCTTTCGCGTCTCCTCCTTGACCCCGCTGTGCCCGTTCAATACCCGCGATACCGTCCAGCGCGACAAGCCCAGATGGCGGGCCAATCCCGCCGTCCCCTCAATCCGGGCAGGCCGCTTGGCAGTGGTTGGGTGGATCTTCCCCATAATTCTCTAACACGTGTTAGGGAAAGTGGGAAATGTCAATGGGAAATTGCTCTCCTCATGCTGATGAATACAAACAGACCCCCGGGGAACCGGGGGTCTGGCGGAGAAAACTCGTTTATCAAACGGTCTGAATTAGGGAGCCGGGGTGGCGGCGAGTGTGGCATCGGCGCTGACAATACCAGCGCCTGTGGCATCCGCTTCCCAGCAGAACTCGACAACAGCTCCATTGGGCTGGAGGATGTCCAGGCAGCCCGGAGGCAGAGGCAGGGCCGCCTTCTCAATGGCGTCGAGGACGGGACCACCGAGGGACATGTTGATAACGACCGGGTAATCAGCCAGCGGCCCCTTCTTGAGATCGGCCACATAAACAATTCCCGCGGCAACGTTGGAGGACCATCCGGAACCGCTCTGGGACCAATGTATTCCCTAAAAAAAAAGCCCCGGCCGAAGCCGGGGCTGTGAATTAAGTCATACGGTAGTCGACCTTAGAACTTCGTGGTAACCGAAGCGTAGAGGAAACGACCTTCACCCGAGTAATCAAACCCGGGGTAACCGGACGCGTTCTGCCACAAGCCACTGGACTTGGGCGGATCCTTGTCGAAGAGGTTACGTGCGCCGACTGTGACGGAAGTGTTGTCAAGCCAGCCTGGGATCCATGGATTTTCACCGTCGAGGTCGTAGTTGACCTGCAGATCGAAGACCCATGTGTCATTGGTCTCGTATTCAATAACGTTGAAGTCCGGGTCATAGTCGAAGTCCCGGAAACCGTCACGATAACGACCCGAGAAGCGGACATTGAGTCCATTCGAAGCATACTGGACGTAAGCCTGGCCCTTCCACTGCATGTAACCGCCGTCAGCAGAACCTGGCGAGAGGGCAATCGGATTGTCCCCGCCGAAGATGCTGTCACCATCGGTTTCAGTGGCCGGTTGCGACTCATCGAAATCGTTGTTGAACAGGATGCCAGTGTCTTCACCGATGTACTCGAAGAAGGGAGCACCCGGGAACTGCTGGATCTTGTACGAATCGATGTACGTGAAGGCAGCACCGACTTCAATGGTGGACTCTTCCGTCAGCTTCGTGATGTAGCTGACGGCAATGTCGATACCGGAGATCTTGGTTTTACCCAGGTTCCGGAAGACGCCGTTCACCAATTCAAGATTTCCATTGTCGAGGAACGTGACCGATTCCCCTGGAAGCAGGAGGTTCGTGTCCGAACTGTCGATAACGCCGTCATCAGCAATGATCGGAGCGCTGTCGGGAATCGCGCTGTAGGCACGGTTGACAACGTCCTGGAGGTCGAGTGTCACCGTTCCGCTGCGCTCGATGCGCCACAGATCAACAGCCAAAGTCAAGCCGTTGAGCTTGTCGTCTGAAGGGGACCAGACGAAACCGACGTTAAACGATTCGGTTTCCTCAGGCGCCAACTGAGGATTGGAGGCGTAGGCAATGTCCTGTTCCGGCTCATTGACGCCGTTCCACTGGTTGATCACAGGAGTCAACGAATAGGTCAAACCGCCTGCGAAGCGCTCATACAGCGAGGGCTCGCGGAAACCTTCACCCCAGCTGGCACGGATCACGAGATCATCAACCGGGAGGATGCGGACACCAACCTTTGGCACCAGCGCCTCTTCGTCTGAAAAGTCGAAGGTTTCGTAGCGAAGAGCAAGGTTCAGGTCCATCTTGACATCGGTATCCTTGCCGAGAATCGGCACCTGGACTTCCGTGTAGACGGACTGCACGATGTCGCTGGCAACTGTCACGTTGGCCGTTGAAGAGCCGATGACGTCACCGCTCTTGCCAGCCTCGTCCGGAGACTGGTTGACGGATTCTTCGCGCCATTCATAACCGACCGCAATGGCGACTTCCCCGGTGGGAATCTCAAATACGTTCGGATTGGAGAGAATGGCCTTGTAGAACAACATCTCCGACTCGTTCTTGTTCTTCAACTGAACCTTGGCCGCATCGGCAATGGCTACGTTGTTATCAATCACGTTCTGGTAGAAACCGAAGGGATTCAACGGCTGGGATGTACCCAAGTAGTCGCCACTGCCCGGATCGAAGAAGGAATCATCCGCGTTCAACAGACGGTTCAAAGCGGAAATGCTGACCAGCGAATCGCGCGAAGTGGTGTCGATGTAGCTGTACGTGAACGAATTGTCGAATGACCAGTTGCTACCGGCAATTGACTTCAGCTTGAAACCGAAGGTAGCCATGCCAGCATCGGTGTCTTCACGGTAGATACGGTTGCCGAACTCAGCCAGACGGGCACGGGTACCACCGGACAAATCTTCATTGAAGGGATTGAACGGATTGTACGCACCAGCAACGGCGAGGCGTTCACCACTGGTACCAACAATCGGAGTTGCGGTACGGGCAGGAACGATAATGGAAACCCCGCCCGGATTGGCGAAATTACCCGTAGCGGAAGGAGCCAGTTCGTTCTGGGTGAAGGTATTCTGGTAGAGGAAGTCCCCGTAGAGAACAAGGTTTTCCCCAACATCACGCTCCCAGGAAGCGAAGGCACCCTTCTGCTGGCGGTCCGGATAAGCACCGGCTGTTTCATTGAAGTTGAAACGAGCAGGACGACCGGCGGCGAATAGATAGGACGTTGCCGGAAGTTCACCATTATTGCCCAGGATAGGACCTAAGCCAGTGCCCCAGAACCAGTCTGCGTTCTCCTCAACCGTGGCGGCGAAGAAGGCGTCTTCTCCTTCGACATCAGCAAGGGCTGCATCGATCTGAGCCTGAGTTGCCCCGGCATTTTCCAATGCTTCAACGGCAGCTGCACGTGTGACGGCCAAGTTCCATGGGCTGGAGTTGGTGCTCAGGAACGGAGGAATTTCAGAGAATTTCCGGTCGCCGGCAAAGATGGACTTGCGGTTGTAGTAGCTGATACCGAAGGAAATCCTTGTATCTTCGGTGCTGATACCGGTGATGAAGTTCATGATAGTCTCCGAGGAGTCATAGGTGGTCGTGTTACCATAACCAACCGTCAGCTCGGCACCATCGAAATCACTCCGGAGGTGAATGTTGACAACACCCGCGACCGCATCCGCACCATAAGTAGCCGAAGCACCGTCCTTGAGGACTTCAATGCGCTCAATGGCTGAGACGGGGATGGAGTTCAAATCGACAAAGGCCGTGGTACCACCCGTTCCAATCGGATAGGGGGCCACACGACGTCCGTTGATGAGAACGAGGGTCGCATCACTTCCGAGACCACGCAGCGAAACAGAAGAAGCCGCTGCGGTGAATCCAGTCGCGTTGTTGGCAATCGGAACGGCACCGCCATTAGCGACTGTCATGTTTTGCAGAAGCTCAGCGGCATTGTTGAAACCGCGTGCTTCAATTTCTTCACGACCGATAATCGTCACAGGAAGAGCTCCGGCTTCGAGAGCCGTCACTGTCTGGGGAATCAAGGAACCCGTAACTGTTACGGCTTCCAGTTCCTCAAGTTGATCATCCTGACCATAAGCGGTCGATCCCAAGGCTAAGCCAATTATAGCAATGCAGCTATAGATAGCCCTGGTTTCTTTATACCATCTATTCATAGTTCGTGTTGTTTAGGTTAAGATACATAATCCCACTACG
>JBFOLZ010000082.1:0-17442 GCA_040830445.1 Puniceicoccaceae bacterium | reverse complement strand
TCCTTTTCCTCCGGCTGTCCCGGAAGCATCGTAACAATCTTAAACATAAGGACAAGGGTGAGTGAGCGTCCCAATATCCTCGTTGTCATCACCGACCACCAGCGGGCGGACTCCATCGGCATGGTCCAGTGTGGCCGGGAAGTGATGCCGCGGCTGAACCAGTTTGCCAGCGAGTCGACAGTCTTTACCCGGGCCTACACGACCGCGCCCCTGTGTATTCCCGCCCGCACGGCCATGGCCACCGGCCAATACCCGACAAGCGGTATTTCGATCAACGACTTCAGTGGTCGGGAAGCAAAGCAACAGCAACTGGTGACCGCTCGCCTTGAGGAAGCCGGTTACAACATAGCCTATGTCGGCAAGAACGACATCCGGACCCGGCCGGAGACACGAAAGCAGCACAAGCAAGGCTCCTGGATCGACAAGGAGGACTTTGAGCAGTGGCTAGAGGATGTCGGGCTTGCCGAGTTTCCCGGATGGGAGAACCGGCACGATGCCTTTCTGGACTACTTCTACAAGCAGTTGGAGGAGGTAATCCCGGAGGGCCCGGTGACCAGTCGCTATTCCCATCCGGCAACGGGAATTTGGGAAGGGGAACTGGAGAACTTCCGCGATTTTTACTTCTACCACCGGATGCGGGACTGGCTGGAGAAGCAGGCTGGGAAGGATGCGCCTTTCGCCGCCTTTTTCTCGATTCCGTCGCCGCATCCGCCACTGGTGGTTCCGGAACCGTATGCCAGTATCTACGATCCCGCTACCATCAGCCTTCCGGCCAATGTCGGTATGCCGGCCGAAGGGGAGCCTGCCAACCGCAGCAAGGCGGTTGCCCGGCAATTGGCGCAGGATGCCTCCGAGGCCGACCATCGCAAGGCATGGGCGGCGCACCTCGGCCTGCTTACCCTGGCCGACGATATTTTCGGCAAGCTGCTGGATGACCTCGAACGGCTTGGACTGAGGGAGAACACGCTGGTCATCTTCACGAGTGACCATGGTCACCATCTCGGTCAGCACAATATGTTCGGGATCAATGAACTCTATGAGCAGACGGTTCATGTACCCTTTATCGCCCGTCTCACCGATGGTCACAATGGCATCTTTGAACTGCCCGTGAGTCACCTCTCCATCGCCCCGACTTTGCTTGAGCTGGCCGGCCTGCCGCCCGATCCGGGCATGCCGCGCCAATCGCTGCTCCCCGCGATCGCCACCGGCCAGCCGCCGCCGGACGAGCCGCAGTTCTTCCAGTTTTCCGGCCAGATCGGGTACGGTTACTGCCGACGGGGTGTCGTGACGCGTCACTACAAATATATTTATGATCCCGAGGATGAGCCGGAGCTCTATCATCTTGCCAGCGATCCTCTCGAGACGACAAACCTTGCCCGCTTGCCGGAGTACTCCAGGATTCTCGCCGACCATCATGCCCTGTGTCGGCAGTGGCATGAACGGCAGGGGGATTGGGTGGATTGGTGAATCGACCAATCGAACCGAAGTGGTATTCACTCCTGCCCCGTTGTCTGGTTGAAGGGTTGCCCGGCACCCTGAACTGAGGTGGGTCCATTCGTGCTTTCAAACAGACTATCTGCTCTTTAGTTCCTCGGCCAGCAAGGCTTCGGCTGAAGTGGCCAGGTCGACCAGTTCTGTTAATAAGCGCAGCCAGTCCTCATGGGTGTCTGCAGCCCAATAGAAGCCGTTTTTGACTATTGGATCGGCAAGCAGGGCGTCGAAGTCGTAGTTTATACGGCGTTCCGGCTCGTAAATCAGGCCGCCGGCTTCCAACGCGCTGGATGGTGAGTTGTCTTCCGTGTAATACTCAACAATCGGGGAAATGTGTTCTTCCAGTTCGAGTGGAATGTTTCGCCACCATGAGAAATGGCCCTTCATCGTTTCCTGTTCGGCAAACAGGCTGGAGATGGTCCGGCGCAGTTCCTCGGACTTTAACCGGGCAAACATACCGGAGAAAACCATCTCGTCGTAGGCACTGCGGTTGACGGTAAAGGTTGGCAGGTGACCGACGTAAATCAGGCCATGCTCAAAAAGATCGGTATTGCCATTAATAATTTCCCCTTGGGAAAGCGACTGGTAAACAAAGGAAACTCCCTCGAGGTTTTCCCCGATGAAGGAAAGGATGGATTCTGAATCCGAAATAAAGGCCTTCAACTCCTCATCCATCCGCTGCAGGTATTGAGTCTCCGAACGGTGGTAGGAACGAGCTTCCCTCCATTGGTCGACCTGCAAGGCAATTATGATACCTATGAAAACAACAGAAAGGTCAATGAAGGCTGTTTTTATCGTGGAGTTGAATCGTAGTCGCATGATACCTGTTGGATTAAGGATAATATTCTGGTGAAGCGCGTCCTCAAGGCGTGACCTTCAGGGTAAAGGCCCGGGCATGGACGGCGTGGTTGCCGCCGCCGCCGCCGATCGTGTCCTCGGAGATTATGGCCAGGTTGCTGGTCTCGCCGCGGTCGAAGACCTTCGTCCAGGACATGCCTCGGTCGGTCGTCTTGAAGATGTCACCGGTCTCCTCGGTGCCGATCAGGCCAACGCCTTCCGCAACCCGGAAGGAGGAGCGGACATTGGATTCCCCCTCCGGTTCGAAGATATTGACGATTTCCATAATGGGAAAGTGGTCCTTCGGCTTTTGACCGGGGAACGACATGTTGACATCCACATCGACCTGGCATTCAAGGAGGAGAAGGGTACAGGGTAGCAAGGCATCTCCGACTCTAATCATCACAACTGGCTGGATTAGAGTAGTTTAGAATCCCTTGCAAGTGCCTTCTTGTCGTCCGGGATTTCTAATGCTGCGCCCGGAGCATCCAGCTCATATATCAATCCTCATTGAGACGACCGTAGGAAACTGTGGCCCGGATGTCGGTCTGGACATGGCGCTCGACGATGGGCTTGCGTGAGCCGCCATCCTCTTCACCCCAGACAACCGAGACTTCGGATCCATCCGGAACATCCTCATCCAGCATGGCAAGGGAGAACCAGGACCGGACGTTGGCAGTGTAGACGGTGTAGGTCGAGAGGCCGACCATGCGGTCGCCGATCAGCACCTTGTCGAACGGCAGGATGGAGTAGTAAGCGTTCGGAACTTCCATGTATTTATAGCGCTCACCATCGCCCAGCTGGCTGGCGAATACCTTCATTACATCCTCGTCGTTCCACTTCAGCCAAAGCTTCCGCCGGTGAGGCTGGTCGACCATCTTTTCCAGTGCTTCGCGGCCAATGAAGTCGTGGTCGAACTTGATGTGCTTGCCGTAGCCGAGGTCCCATGGGGTCTGGTAGTAGTCCTCGATGTTGTCGGCGTAGAAACTCCCCCCGAGGGAGGCGTTTGCTTCAAAACCGTTGGCTGGCAGCCACTCGCGGTAGGCCTTCATCTTGTCCCCGGCATAGATGGCCGGCATCGGGGAGGGAATCCATCCGCTCTCGGGGGAGACGGTTGAATAGGCCCGGCTGCCACCCATGACCAATCCAAACTCCGGCCCTTTTTTGAGAATAGCCTCAAGAACGACATCGCGGTCCTCCACGGGTCCATGGAGCTCAAGTCCACCCATGCGGGACATGTTGTGGTTGAGGGCACGGACCTTCTTGCCGGCAATCTTGAGATCGCCAAGGTTGAAGAACTTGATTTCCGGGAATTCCCCTTCGTGGACGCTTTTTATCAGTTCGAGGGCATTCGGTCCCTGGATCTGGTAGCGGTAGATGAGGCGGGAACCGTCGTTACTCACGGTTCGCTGGTCGCGCGTCACCTTGACATCGTAATTGCCGGTCTCGGCATGGAAATTGACCCAGTTGGGGACGGACGGGCGCCCGACCACGCTGACTTTGTCATCGGTATGGCCAAAGAGGATGGCATCGCCAATGACATAGCCGTCGTAATTACAGGCAACAACTTGCTTGGCCTTGTTGGCCCCGAAATTCTTCAAGGTATTGACCCCGACATCGGAGAGAAGGCGGCGCACGTCCGGGCCCTCGAAGTAAATGTCGGTCATGTGGAAGGATTGGTCAAAGAGGACAACGCTGTCCTGCCACGCCTGCTGCTCTTCCCGCCAGTTGGTGTATTCGCCCGGGAAGGGGAACTGGTAGCCGCCGACCTGTGCATGGCGGAGCATCTCGACGGGGCTGGGATATTGCTGAAGCTTTGCTTCAAGACTGGTGGGTTGTTCTGTGCTCATAATGGTTCCTGGTTTTGATTAGAGAGATCTGATAATGTTGGTATTGTAGTGAAAATAAATTACACAGCCATGGGATTGAACTGGACGCCGCTGCGGGCCCGTGCTTCCTTTGCACGGTCGCGAATCTGGCGCAGAAATTCGTCGATAAGGGAGGGTGGCATGCCGAAGTTCATGACATGGACGCCCGCTGCCCCAACCTCGATGACGCCCTCGGCAATGCCGAAGGCCCACTCGAGGGCGGCCCGCTGGAAGTCCTCCTGCTCCATGATGGCGTGCAGGGACGGATCCACATAGACCCCGGGCAGGCGGCAGAGTACCTTGAAGAGCTTTTTGCTCCCGACCAGGGGCAGGGAGGGGATGGTCAACTTGGGGGCGTCCTCGCGTCCGGCCCGGACCTGCTTGTACCACTCGACAAAGGTTAGGACATGCGTGATGGCCTGGGTCTGGCAGAAACGGGCTCCCGCGTGGCGCTTGAAGGCCAGCCGGTCGACGCTGACATTCATCGGCGTGGAAAAGGGGTTGGCTGCGCAGCCAAAGAACGGGACGATGCCAAGGCGGCTCTTCCAGTCCTCCAGTTGCTGGTTAGCGAAGTGGATCATCTGCGAACTGTCCATTGGAAACCAGGTCTGCTGGGCCACCTTGCGCTCCTTGTCCGGGAGCCAGTCACCTGTCAGCAGGAGAAAATTCCTGTATCCCATGTCCATGGCCTTCTCAACCTCCCGGAGGAAGTCCTCGCGGTCGTGGTCGCGTCCGCAAAACTGGATGATGGATTCAACCCCATGGGCCATTACCACCTTGCCGGTCTCGGTGGAATGGAGGGAAGGAACGCCGCCTGCATTGGTGGTGGTATTGACCGCATCGACCTGGTCATGGGTCCGGGCCATGATCTTTTCAACCCGCGATAGGCCGTCCTTGTTCAGGGGCGAGGCAATTTCCAAGGTGACGACAAACTCCCCCCGGCCCATCTTCTGAGCCAGTTGGGAACTGGCGGCAATGTGGGTCGTGTCGATGAATTCGTGGGGCAGGCGGGTCTCCCGATCCTTGCCGTTGATAAGATTGACGTAGCTGGCCGTGTTGAGCAGCTCCTCCCTGGGCGGCAGGTGGATCTTCTGCGGCTTTTTCTGGTCTTTCTTTATCTCGATGTTCGTCCAGACGCAGTCCAGATCGGGCAGGACTTCACATTTGCCATCGAGCGTTCCCCCGCAGGGTCCGTTGCGCAAGCCCTTGGGGCAGTTCATTGGACAGATCAGCTTGGTGTGGGTGAGAATGCACTGGCCGCAGGTCTGGCAGCCAAACATCTTTTCCTTAATCCACTTTTCCGTCTGAAATACGAGGCTCATCAATCGTCTGTGCGTAAACCTGCCCCTTCGAGGCAGGCAACTCCCTGATTATAGCAGAATCTTTCACATAATCTTGGATTATCCGGATATTTGTGATTGTAATATCCGGCAATGAAAGCGCAATCCAGGCAAACCAACCGCCGCCGGGCACCTGCCCGGATTGTTGTTCCGGATGGCCAGGTACGTGTCCTTGAGAGTCACCACGCGGTGGATTTTCAAATGCCCCTCAGTGTTTGGCCATTTCACAAGGTATGCTGGGTAGCAGTGGGCAAAGGAGCGTTGGAATCCGGAGAGGGCACGCATCCCCTGCGGGCGGATGACTTCCTTCTCCTGCCGGCGGATTGGCC
Organism: Puniceicoccaceae bacterium; assembly: GCA_040830445.1. Lineage (GTDB taxonomy): Bacteria > Verrucomicrobiota > Verrucomicrobiia > Opitutales > Oceanipulchritudinaceae > Oceanipulchritudo. The sequence goes on along the minus strand of JBFOLZ010000082.1, from coordinate 11,577 downwards.
CCACCGCTTTGTCGACCATCCAAGGGAGCCGCTGACGCTGGTCATTCTTTGTATTTCCGGGAAACGGATGGATGGCCATCCATCGGGGGAAGTATCCTCATTATGGGGTTCGATCCTCAAAGCGACGATTCCCGGCAAACCCTTGCGGGCCCGGACCGCATTTCATCGCAGCAACCTGGTGGAAATGTTCCGTCTGGCCCTGCAGGAACAGGGGAGTCAGCGCAAGGGCTGGGAGACCATGCTGATGACAGTTGCCAACCGGGTCGCGGTCAGCTTTGCCCGGGAGCATCTGGAACAGGGAGCAGTCGATGGGAATTCCAGCCTGCGTTCCGTGGAAGGGGCCATTGAGTATATCGACACCCATGTTCATGAGCGGCTGACCATCGAGGAAATGGCCGCCCGCAGCAATTTGTCTCCCCGTCGCTTCACGACCCTCTTCAAGCAGCTGACCGGAGAGACCTTCAGTAACTACTTGAACCAAAAGCGGATCGACTACGCCTGCCAGCGCCTCGATGAGACCGGCCACATCCTCTATGCCTGTCACGGTTCCGGCTTCAATGACGTGGCCTATTTCTACCGCGTCTTCAAGAAGCTTACCGGCACAACCCCGGGAGACTACCTGAAGAAAAGCTGATGGTGGTCCTGATTGATTCCGGGACATGAAAAGGGTGGGCGCGGTTAAACGCCCACCCTTTGCTTAGTCTGTTGCAAGGTTTACCAGCAGGTATTACATCGGCGGAGCCACTTCAAGGACCAACGTTGTCGTTGCCTGTCCGCTGCCAAGGCTCAAGGGTCCGCTGGCCGCCATGTAATCAATACCGGGCACCGGCTGGAAGACCCCGCCGCCTTCCATGTAGAGGGCGACCACGACATGGTAATCGCCCGTCAATCCCGTATCCGGGAAGGCAAGGACGAGGTTCTTGGAGTCACTGAGGATATTATCGATATCCCCAATCCCATCCCCGTCGCCATCAGCATTGCTGATTTCCGCCAGTACTGCGGCAGGTGGTCCCATCACGGGCAGGCTATGGGCCAGGGTGACCAGCAGCTTGCTCTTGTTGCCGGTGAATCCTTCCGGCAGGGAGATATCCACCACGAGGCTGCCCTCGGGATGCACCTGCTCCATGATGAAGGCCTTGCCGAAGGTCATGGTGGTACCGACCCAGTCATCGTCACCGTCATCATCCATGTCCTGCATGGCAAAATCACCCGGCAGGCGGATGTTGCGGAAGATGAGGTTTGGTTTCCACGGTGGCGGTTCCCCGTGACCGGGATTCTGGTGCCAGAAACCGCGGTGGGCCGTATGGTCAGCACTGCAGACATCCATCTGGCCATCCTGGTCCATGTCGGCCAGCCACATGTCGCTGGGTGAGGTCAGGTCGTCAATGATAACCTCTTGGGCCCATGGATCCGTAAGGACTCCACCCGGATTCCAATAGCGGGTGACAGTGGAGTTGAATATCTGGTTGGCGATGAGGTCCTTGAAGCCGTCCCCGTCGAAGTCATGGAACCACATGTCGGCTGCCGCCCAGTTGTCATCGTCAATGACGACCATGGGCCAGGGATCGCCCCAATGGCCGGGTCCCGGATTGATGGCCAGCCAGATTTCCCCGCGGTAACGAGGTGGGTTGGTGTCCGGGATGTCAAACATCGCATTGTAGATGATTTCCGGGTAGCCGTCGTTGTTGAGGTCGGCACTCTTGTAGGCGAGCGTTCCCCTGATGTGGGGATCGGTCGCCGGATCCATCGGTTGCAGGTGCTCAACCCACGGAACCAGCGGAATCCCGGTATTCTCCAGCCAGCTACCGACCGACGAGGTCTGGAATGCCCCGCTCAGGGCAAGGTCCTCGTCCCCGTCGTTATCGATGTCGGAGGCGACCACTATCATTGCATTGTAATTGGTCACGGTCGGATCCGGATTGTGGCGGACCACGGAACGGACCCAGAGATCGCCTTCCTGCTTGTAGGACAGCACCACGCCCGACCCTTCCTCCAGTGGGGCCAGTTCGGGAATGTTGCATCCGACAATGATCATCGGGGCGCCGCTGTGCTCGATAACCTTGACCCCCCACGGGCTGTAGAAGAGCGGATCGCCTTCCGACCAGGAGTCGAGAATTTCCGTGGATTTCACAGTCATGTCCGCATTCATGTAGTAGACACCCAGCTTGAGTACCTCGAGCGGCAGCCCAGGCTCCTCAAAGTGCGGTTCGCCGACCATGATGATATCCTTCACGCCGTCTCCGTCGAGGTCGTAGACGTCAAGGTAGATCGCTCCGGGGACGAAGTTGTCTTCACCCAGCATGTGCTCTTCCCAGAGCAGTGGCCCGGTCAGGCGGTGTGGGTGGTAGGGATTGATGTCGCTCGGATTACCCTGCGGGATGAAGAGGTCAAGGGCACCGAAGTCAGCCGCCTGGGCAGGATCGAAGATCAATGTCCCTGCCGAAAAGCCCCGGGCGTCAGTTGGCTCGACAACGAAGTTCGCGGCCACGCCGGTGACAACAACGAGACCGAGCCGCTCTCCAATCAGTTCCTCCCCGGAGAAGGTGAAGAGGTTGCCCTCGATCGGGATGTGGATGTCGATCGGGAACTCAGCCGGGACGGGAACAGTTTGTGTAACCACCGCCGTCGGGGTTGGCAGGGTCAGGTAACCCTGGGGCCAGTCTTCCTCGGTGGTCTTGTAGAGCATCAGTTTCAGGTCCGGTCCGGTCACTTCCTCCGCGTGGACCGTGACGCAGATGGTCCCGCTTTCACAACTTGGCCCGATGATGGGCAGACCGAGCTCCACGCGGCCAAAATCAAGGCCGGTCTCCATCGAGTAGACGGCGGTATGGCTCGAGAAACCGCGCGGATCGTCCGGGTCCGCGACCATGTCGGCCGAGGAGAGGACGGCCAGGCCAAGATGGACCCCTTCGATGGGTTTGCCGCTCAAGGGCATAATGTTGCCCTCCAGCGGAATCCGCAGGCGGGCGGGGAAGGATTCGGGGACGGGCTGCGGGACGGTTACCATCCAGTCCGGCATTGGTAGCCCGGCAAAGTCATCCGGCCACATGCCCGCCGACAGGTCATAGAGCATCAGTTTGAGGTCATCCTCGACGGGGACCGTCGCATCCAGTACCACCGAGAGGACCCCGGGTGGATTGTAGTGGGATTCCCCATACATGTGCGGGGCGGTTTTCTCAAGCGCTTCCATAATGGCGATCTTTGCCAGGAACGCCAACCCATCCCGGAAAAGCTCCCTACCCGGTTCAAGGTCGGCAATCCCGGTAGAAGTGTAATAGACCGTCATACCGGATGCCCGGACCTGGGTGACCACACCCTCTTGCGGCAGGACAGGTCGCCCAACAGCGGGATTGGCGACATCATACATCGTATGGATGGCCGCGGTCGGGAAAGCGGATGGCACCACCACGACATGAGTGTACCCCTCGTATTCAAAGTCTGCCAGCGCATCCCCGATTTCCGGTGTAGAGTAATTCATCCGTCCGGTCTTGGAGGCCCAGGGCAGGGACATGGCTATTTCCTCGTGAAAGGCATCTTCCGTCGGGATCAGCTCCGAATAGATTTCCCCTTCCTGCCATCCGAATTCCGGATAGGGCGGGACATAGGGGGTTCCATGGGAAGCCAGAACCACCCCGATGTTGTGGTCCTCAACCTCCTCCGGTATGAATTCAGACAGGTACCATGTCATGGAAACAATGGCATCGCGAAGGCTTTTGCGCATGTAGGGGACTTCAAAGAAGGGTTCTGCAACCATGACATCCATCCCATGGGTAAGGTGCTCCACCTCTTCCATCTGGCCGGTGATCTCGTCGGTGTGCGTTGATTTGGCAACGAGCATGGGGATGACGACCAGTTCATCATAATCCCCCTGGGCGATTTCGTAGACAACATCCGGAATCCGCGGCACTTCATCCAGCAGCGCCAGGAAGACATCCACCTTCGCACCGTGCACCTTGATGTCGAGGCTGTCGACATGGTCCTGTATGCTATCGTTATGGGGGCTGTAGTTTCCGGTTGCCGCGTAATGCATGTAGATCAGACCATGAAAGGCTTCCCAGGAGAAGAATCCGGGAACATCCCCATGAGGAACAATGGCCACTTCATGGATGATACCGTTGCCATTAATGTCTCCAAAGATGTAAGCCAAGGCAGTGGCGATTTCCTCATAGGCGGCTGCCCACTCGGTGTGCTGGAACATTGCTGGAACGTCCAGTTCAACCCCGTGTGGACCAAATTCGGATCCGTCCGGAAACACGATTGGGATATCACCGTCCTCGGCGGTAGCGGGTTCCCCGTGGCCAACGTACATCAGGGCTACCCTGGGGATGCGATTATTGTCTTTAGGTTTGTTGACGGCGGCACGAGCCACATCAGAAGCCTGTGGCGGAAGTTGGACTTCCGGAGCGTATCTGTCGGCAATCGTCCGGGATAGTTTTGACTTGAAAGCCTTGGCCTCAAGCGTGGACCCTCCGAGCGGGGTAAGCAGCAATGCAGTAGCCATGCACCATGCGAATGTGCGGATTTTCATACTAAATCCTCCATAGAGCTTGTTATTGTTCCAGGGACCCGGGGCCCCTTCGGCGAGATGTTTTGGGGTGTAGTCGTCAGAAATTGACGACAGGGTCTTAGTATAGGGTATTTACCTTAAGGTCAAGGTCGAATTTCGTGGCATGAATCCAATGAAAAGGGCCTGCTTCCGCCAGTTATGGCAAAAGCAGGCCCTTGAAATGAATTGAAATGTTCTCTGAGACCTAAGCCTCTTCCTTGCCTCCGATGAACTTGTAGACCACCGCGCCGAGGATACCCCCGATGATCGGAGCAACCCAGAAGAGCCAGAGCTGCCCGAGGGCCCAGTCACCGGCAAAGACGGCGACAGCCGTACTGCGGGCTGGATTAACCGAGGTATTGGTCACGGGAATACTGATCAGATGGATAAGGGTCAGCCCGAGTCCAATGGCAATGGGCGCCATGCCAGCGGGGGCCCGCTTGTCGGTCGCCCCGAGGATGATAACGAGGAACATCATTGTCATGACGATTTCACAGACCAGTGCGGCAACCATGCCATATCCGCCGGGGGAGTGCTCGCCGTACCCGTTGGAGGCAAATCCGCCGGCGAGGTCAAAGCCCGCCTTGCCGCTGGCGATGACATAAAGGACTGCTGCCGCCAGTACGCCACCGACAACCTGGGCAACAATATAGGGCAGGAGCTCCTTGCCATCGAAGCGACCTGCGCTCCAGAGGCCGATGGAGACGGCCGGATTGAGATGGCAACCGGAAATGTGGCCGATGGCATAGGCCATGGTCAGGACCGTGAGCCCGAAGGCCAGGGAGACACCAAGCAGGCCAATTCCAACTCCGGGAAAGGCCGCGGCAAGGACAGCGCTTCCACAGCCGCCCAATACCAGCCAGAAAGTTCCCACGAGCTCAGCTCCATATTTTTTCATATTATCATTCATCACACGCCTTGGTTAGGGGTTGTTACATACAGGGGGGAGTAGCGGTAATGTATTGGGATACAACTGCTTGGCAATGCCAATCACCCGGTCGGTTTGGGTTGCAATCGGCGAATTTCCATGCATGAATATCATGCATGGCAACAAAGACGATCAGTTTGGAACTGGATGCTTATGAGAAGCTCCGGCAAGCCAAGCGGGGAGGGGAATCCTTCTCCGCAGTCGTACGCAGGGCCCGGTTTGATGGGGTGGTTGATGCCCACGGGGTCCGGGTTGAGGAATCCTCCGGGGGATATGGGATTACCGTTGGTTCGCCCGAGTCCACTGCTGACTACTGGGATCGCATCAACGAGAAGGAACGGGTAGCGGTTGCCCTGGAAAGTTTTGATGCAGCCAGCAAGCGTCAGATCCGCCGGGACCAGAATTGGAAAAAGGCTGAAGGGAAAGGCACGGCAGCTTCGGGTCGAGGCTGGACTCGTGACGACCTGTACATAAGCCGCGTCTAAAAGCCATGAACGCACTCATTGACACCAACATCCTGGTCTATCGCTTTGACCCCCGGGACAGGAAGAAGCAATTAAGGGCCACCCGCCTTATCCGGGACCAACTGGAAGCGGGGACGGCCCGAATTGCCCACCAAAGTATTGTTGAGTTTATTGCCGCTACAACACGTCCGCTTGGTCGTCGTGGCCCCTCCCTCCTCAATGAGCAGGAGGCGCCCTGGGAAGCCGAGGAACTGCTACGCCAGTTTAAGGTCCTGTATCCTTGCGAAGCAATGCTTCGCCTGGCCTTTCGCGGTTGGCAAACTTATGCAATGAGCTGGTTCGACGCCCATTTGTGGAGTTATGCGGAGTTTAATGAAATCGACATTTTCTACTCGGAGGACTTCCAACACGAACGGGTGTACGGGACGGTCCGGGTAGTGAATCCGTTTCTTTAGATTCTGCTACCTTCCCTCAGCGGTCGCTCCTGTACCCCGACCAATCGATGCCTGCCAGTTCGGCGAGGTCCTTGTCCCAGCTGGCGAGGTCATCCTTGTTGAACTGGTTGAGGTGGTCGTGGCCACAGGCACGGGCCATGACCTGCATCAGTTCAACGCTGGCTTCAAAGAAATTGGCCAGGCGTCTGGCCGCGACATCGACCTTGAGTCGTTTGCGGAGCTCGGGCTTCTGGGTGGCGATGCCTGCCGGGCAGAGATTGGTGTTGCAGATACGGGCCCCGACACAGCCAATGGCCTGCATGGCGGAATTGGAGACGGCGACTCCATCCGCACCAAGGGCCAGTGCCTTGGCAAAGTCTGTGTGGGTGCGTAATCCACCCGTGATGATGAGGGTGACCTTCCCGCTGACACCTGTCTTGTCCAGATAATGCCTGGCCCGGGCAAGGGCGGGAATAGTCGGGACGGAAATGTGGTTCCGGAAGAGCAGGGGAGCCGCCCCGGTACCACCACCGCGTCCATCGAGGATGATATAGTCGGCTCCAGCGGCGACCGCGAATTCGATGTCCCGCTCGATGTGCTGGGCACTCAATTTGAATCCGACCGGGATCCCGCCGGAGACTTCCCGCACGCGGTCGGCAAAGCGGGAGAAGTCCTCCACCGTGTTCAGGTCGGAAAAGGTTGGCGGAGAGACCGCCGGCTGTCCCTCCAGGATGCCCCGGACCTCGGAAATGCGGCCGGTATTCTTGTTGCCGGGCAAGTGTCCTCCGGTTCCGGTTTTGGCACCCTGGCCGCACTTGAAATGAAAGGCCTGGACCCGCTCAAGAAGGGATTCCTCGTAACCAAACTTGGCCGAAGCCAATTCGTAGAAGTAGCGGCTGTTGGCTGCCTGCTCGTCGGGCAGCATGCCGCCTTCGCCGGAGCAAATGCCGGTACCGGCCAGTTCGGCCCCTTTGGCCATGGACACCTTGGCCTCCTCGGAGAGGGCGCCAAAACTCATGTCGCTGACAAACAGGGGAATCTTTAACTGTAGTGGTTTTTTCGCTTCAGGCCCGATGACGAGGTCGGTGCCGACCTCGACATCCTCCATCAGCGGCTTGGTCGATAACTGTGCTACCATGAACTGGATCCCGTTCCAGTCCGGCAGTTCGGAGCGGGGGACGCCCATGGCGCCCATTTCCCCGTGGTGTCCCAGTTTCTTGAGTCCATCCTTTGCCAGCTGGTGGATGAAGGCGACTGTCGGTTCTTCCGGAGTGGGTTCCGGTTCCGGCATGGCATCATCACCGGATGACGATTCCATGGCGATTGCCTGCCCGATTTTTTCGTCAGAAATCCGCACATGGGTACCATCACAAAAGGGAGCATTGGCCGACTGTTTGCACTGGCAAAGGTGGGCCTCCCCGTCCTCTTCAGCCGTAAAGGCCTTTGGGACAAAGCCCGTTCCCTTGTGGGAACCGTCGCAAAAAGGTTGGTTGGCCGATTTGCCGCAGGTGCAAAAGTAATACTCTTCACCGGCTTTGAGTTCGATTCCGATCGGCTTGTTATTAGCGATTACAGGCTTTTTCATGATGGTACTTTGTGGGGATTGTTGAAGGGTTTTAGTCTGCCTGCTTGATGGCCAGCTTGCAGAAGGCATCGCGCTCTGCCCAGAGGAGGAAGGCGGCGAGGACGGTAACAAGGACCACAACCGGGTCAAAAAGCCCGCCTCCGACGATAAAGACGTGGAAGGCAAGAATGTTGACGATGATCGGCCCGAGGACGAGGAGCCCGAGCCCCCGGGTCTTCGGTACGGCCACGAGGACGCCGCCAATGATTTCCAGCACCTTGACGAAGGTCAGGAAACCGGTGGTGTAGGCGGCACCCATGAAGGCGGCGGCCGGTGAGCCTTCCGGCAACGCCGGGATCGGAATGAAGTGCAGGAAGAAGTTCAGTCCGAAGACGACGAATACGAGGCCCAAAAGGCCGCCGGCGATGAGGGAGAGTTTTTCTTTCATGGTTCTATTTTGTTTTAATTATGTTTGTTGCTTAAGAGAGACGAAAAACAAGGAACTTGCTTTCGGCGGATGCGGTGATGTCAAATCCATCAGGAGCACCCTCGATGGCCAGTCCGTCGGCTGTTTTGAGGGTTTCCCCGAGTACATTGACTTCACCGGAGATGACCTGGACCCAGGCGTGCGGCATTGTTTCTGAAGGGGAAACGGTGATGGCTTTTTCGATACCTTCAGCGTTGACTTCGCCATAGTGAATCTCCGCGTCCTGGCGGATCTGCGTCGAGCCATCGCGGCCATCTCCTGAATAGAGCAGGGTCAGGGCATTGGGCTGGGCCAGCTCGGCCAGGGGCTTTTCCATGTAGCGGGGTTGACCACCTTTCTCATTCGGCAGGAGCCAAATCTGGTAGAGTTGGAGCCGCTCGGTATCGGAAGGATTGAACTCGCTGTGGAGGATCCCCTTGCCGGCACTCATGTACTGCAGGTTGCCGGGTGTAAGCACGGCCCCGTTGCCAAGGCTGTCGCGGTGCTCCAGCTGGCCTTCGATGACATAGGTGAAGATCTCCATGTCGGAGTGCGGATGGGTCGGGAATCCACCATCCGGTTGGACGGTGTCATTGTTCATGACCCGGAGAGAGCGGAAGCCCATGTGGTCCGGATCAACATATTCGGCAAAGGAGAAGGTGAAGCGGGCCTGCAGCCAACCATGGTCGGCGCGGCCCCGCTCCTCTGCCGGGCGCTTGTAGGTTCGTGGTGTGATTTCTGTTTTCATGCCCCCATCATAACCCGGTTCCTGTAATTCGTCTAATACCTTGTTTTTTGGGTGCTATGCGTTTTAGTTATACCGCATGGAGCTTAGGCACTTACGGTACTTTGTCATGGCAGCTGAGGAAGGCAACATCAGCCGTGCCTCCGATCGTTTGAATGTTTCACAGCCGGCTGTTTCCCGCCAAATCAAGGACCTGGAGGAGGAGCTGGGGGTCCAGTTGTTCAACCGCGAACCGAACGGATTGAGCCTGACCGAGGCCGGCAAGTCAGCACTGGCCCATGCCCGGGAGGTCTTGCGGCAGTCCAATACGATGGTTGAGGCGATGGAGGCACTGGCCTCCCGGAGGAAGTCCCAATCCATCAAGGTGGGCTTTTTGCCGACCGCACTGCCTGGCCTCCTGACCAACGCCCTGCGGACCTTCAACAACCACCACCAGGCCTACTGTGTGCAAATCCACGAAATGTCCCCGACCCAGCAGGAGGAAGCGCTCCGCAACGGCGAGATTGATCTCGGTCTCATCGGCGAGGCCTGCCCGGAGATCAAGCGCGACTTTCATGTCGATACCATCCGCCGAACAGAAGTGGCGGTGATTGTTCCGGATAACCATCCTCTCGCCGCGCGCAAGTCCGTCGACTTGGTGGAGTTTGCCGGGGATACTTTCGTTACCTTGCACGAGGAACGCTTTCCCGGGCGAAAGGAGCTGATGGCCGATATGTTTTCCAAGGCTGGCATTCAACCGGATGTCACCATGCGGGCCGGCGGCCTCTCGGAGCTCCTGGGCCTGGTCGGAGCCGGCTCCGGGGTTGCCCTGGCCCCGGCCGATCTCGGCAATTTGCCGCACCCGGGGGTCGTCTTCCTCAAGCTGAAAAAACCCCAGCGGGCCATGTTATTCTCCGCCGCCTGGCGCAAGACCGGCGACCTCACCGGTGTCAAGGCCCTGGTTGACCTCATCCAGCAGGAGAGCGGCCTCTCCTGAATTACCTCAATTGAGGTGTTTTTTCTCCTTCAGCTTCCTTGCTGGCATGGCTTTGATTCTCCCCGTCAGCATGTACCCGGGATTGACAACCCCCTCCTTCGTATGCACAGTATATACATGAAAACACGGATTTTTCGATCGGGAAATTCCATGGCCTTGCGGATTCCGCGGAAGTTCAATGCCCGGGAAGGGGAGGTCTTGATTGAGCAGGTGGGCGAGCGGTGGATTGTGGAGCCGGTCAAGCCCGGGGAATGGCCAAAGGGCTTTTTCCGGAGTATCCGCATAGATGATCCTGGCTTCAGCCGGCCGGAGCAGGGGGAACACCGGCAATTTGGGGCATGAAGTACCTTCTCGACACCGACACCTGCATCGCCGTGCTGCGCGGTCGAGCGGAAACCATTGAAGAATTGTCCCGGCATGCTCCTGAGGAAATGGCCGTTTCCTCGATCACACGCTATGAATTACTTTATGGGGCCCGGCGCTGCAATGCCCGCCGGCGTGTGCGCGAGGAGGCGAAAGTGGAACAATTCCTTGGGTTACTGCATGAGATTGCCTTCACGGACGACACAGCAGACCGGGCAGCGGATCTTCGGATAAGTTTGGAAGCAAAAGGCCAGTCTATAGGTCCAATGGACACCTTGATAGCCGCCACCGCGCTCTGCAACGGGCTCACGCTGGTCAGTGGCAATCTGGGTGAATTTGGCCGTGTGCCGGGTTTGGGGACAGAGGACTGGATTCGTCTGGAGTAGACCTTCCGGTCAAGTTTGCGCTGGAGAATCTTGACCCGGCTTCACGGCTAGCCAGCCTGAGGATATGCTTGGCCGGAATTTCAACAGGCCCGCACCAACCTTCGTGCTGCAATTCCTGTTCTTTGGAGTCGTGCAGATGGCAGCTGGAGAGACGCCCCGGATTCTCGCTTTCACGGAGACGGCTGGATTCCGGCACGGCTCCATACCATCAGCCTTGGCAGCCGTGACGACCATTTCCGGGGAATTGGGATTCGCCATCGACAGCGCTGATGATTCCGCTCCCTTCACTCCCGAGAATCTTTCCCGGTATAAAGCGGTGGTCTTTTTGCTGACCTCGGGCGATGTTCTGAACGAAGAGGAGCAGGCGGCCTTTGAAGGCTACATCCGTAGCGGTGGCGGCTTTGTGGGCATTCACTCGGCTTCAGACACCGAATATTCCTGGCCGTGGTACGGGCAGCTGATCGGTTCTTATTTTGGCGGCCATCCGCTTCCCCAGTCCGCCACGGTGGTGGTCGAGGACCCGACTCATCCCTCGACAAGACATCTTCCTGAACAATGGGTGCGCTACGACGAATGGTAGTAACCGTCCGGTGAACGACCCCCTTTCCGGTTGAGCTAAAGTCCGGTAATGTGACTGGATGGAAAGCAACGAGATTGAGTTGGTGGATACGGGCGAGAAGCGCGACCTTGTGGGCCGCCGAATCG
>JBFOLZ010000081.1:0-1921 GCA_040830445.1 Puniceicoccaceae bacterium | reverse complement strand
TCCTCCGCCCTACGGGCTCCGGATGGCTGACCCCGGGCTTTGCGATATCGGGCCTCCGGCCCGTGTGGGCGATGCCAATGCCCATCGGTACGATACCGTTCCTCCGGCCCGTGTGGGCGATGACAATGCCCATCGGTACGATACCGCGCCTCCGGCTCGTGTGGCCGATGCCTCCAAATCGAAGAGAGACATGAAAAAACGGCGCCATCCCGGAGGATGACGCCGCCAAAGGGTGCAAAATCCCTTGTGCTACTTCTTGGTCACGACAATCAAGGCGTGGACAATCGCCGGCAACCAGAGGAGGAAGCAAAGCACAATGTTGATGATCAACGACTTGTTCGCTCCTTCCTTGAGGTAGACCGCCAGCGGCGGCAGGATAATCGCGAGAATGATCAGTAGGACTGGATTCATTAGGGTTCCCTTGGTTGAGGTTAGTTCATGTATTCCTTAACGGATTCACCCTGTTCCTTCAGGGCATCGAGATAAACAGCCAGGCGCTCCTTGAGGGCATTCATGTCCTCGGTGAGGGCGGCGATGTCCGCCTTCAGGGCATTGGCTTCGTCGCCCATCTGTTCCATGAGCGGAATTTCCTTCAATTGGGCCGTAATCGGCTCAATTTCAGCCATCTTTGCGGCAATGGCCTCTTGGTATTCAGCCGCCTTGGCTTTCAGGTCGTCGACGGAGAGGGTGCTGGCTTCCTGTTCGAGGTCCGCCACCGGGGTCTCTGTATCGACGCCCTTGCCGCAACCCGCCAGAATGACCATTCCAGCCAGGAGGATAATCGAGAATAACTTCATCACTTTCCTTGGTTAAGGTATTGTATAGGGGATAATACCTAAGTGTTTCTGGCGCAGAAAGCAACAGATTTCACTCATCCCGGATCCGGGGCCCATCCCGGTGGCGGATCAAGAAACGTTAAAAAGATCAGGGATGAAATCCAATTCGACGCTTGGGCTCGGTTTTCCGGGTCGATTCCTGCAGAACCAATCTTTTGATGGCATCAAAAACCGCAGCGAAGCGCTCGTCATATTTCTTTTCCAAATCATCAATCTTTTGGGAAAGTAACAAATTACTGTCCATCAACTGCCGCAATTGCACAAATGTCCTCATAATGGCGATGTTCACCTCGATCGCTTGAATGCTTCGAAGAACGGATGACAGCATAGCAATTCCCTGCTCCGTGAAAGCCATCGGGTTACTTCCTCCAAATACCCGTTTATGAGGTATCACAGTTTGTGACACCAGGGCATCCACTTCCTCATCACTTAATTGAAACATAAAGTCGCCCGGGAATCTTCTGAGATTCCTCCTTACCGACTGTTTCAAAACACGAGTTGCAATCCCATACAAGGAGGCCAAATCGCGATCCAAGATCACTTTCTGATTTCGAATCCAATGAATTCTCGGTGCTATATCTACGGACCCACAAGTTGACGCCATGCTTCCCATTCGAGAATACAATACAGGCCTCTACTATTATGAAATTCAGTTAAAAACAGGTAACCTATCTCAAATAAGATCCAGCAGGGTGTTTCGATGTCTTGGCGGGAGGATGGCTTCAGGAAACCCCGTTTCCGGTTTCTCCATCCGCCACCTGTGGCCGCGGGAAGAGGATGGTCTTGCCGCCGAGGACCTGTCCGTCGAGGCGGCCGCGGAGCGGCCACATCTCACAGCCCAGGGCAAGCCATCCGAAGCCCGCCAATCATCGGCCGCGGAGCGGCCACATCTCAAAGCCCAGGGCAAGCCATCCGAAGGATGGCGCGGCCCTGGGATCGGCATCCCCCATGAATTGAAGAGCCCCAGCGGGGCGACATGATGGAGGCCGAAGCGCGGGGAGTATGTCGCCCCGTTGGGGCTCCTAACTTTTTTCGCCCCGTTTTCCCGGGGCTGCGCCATCCTCCGCCCTACGGGCTCCGGATGG
>JBFOLZ010000080.1:0-36660 GCA_040830445.1 Puniceicoccaceae bacterium | reverse complement strand
TGGGACATTTCGTATGGAGACAAAGATTAAGATAAAGATTAAGGCTAAGATTAAGCTTGGAATTGGGTGATTGCCCAGGGGGGGTGGCCGGCTTCGTTGAGGTAGACGGTCCCGGTGGAGCTTTCCCCGATCTCCCCGCCGATGATTCCGCGGGCGAGCGCGTTCTCGATCTCCTTCTGGATCAGGCGCTTGAGTGGACGGGCCCCATAGACAGGGTCATAGCCCTTCTCGGCAAACCAGTCCATGGCCGCTTCATCGAGGACAATGCTGATCTTGCGCTCCCGGAGCCGCTGGTTGAGGTCCTGCAGGAGAAGCCCGATGATGAGGCGGATATTCTCGAGGGTCAGCGGCTTGAAGAGGATGGTGTCATCCAGCCGGTTGAGGAATTCCGGGCGAAAGGCGTGACGGAGCTCGGAAAAGACCGATTCGCGGACGCTTTCGGGGATTTCATCGCCGCTGACCCCCTCGGTGAGGTAGCGGCTACCGATATTGGAGGTCAGGATGATGATGGTATTCTTGAAATCGACCGTATGCCCCTGGCTGTCGGTGATGCGCCCATCGTCCATGATCTGGAGGAGGACGTTGAAGACATCCGGGTGCGCCTTCTCGATTTCGTCGAAAAGGATAACGGAATAGGGCTTGCGGCGGACCGCCTCGGTCAGCTGGCCTCCCTCGTCGTAACCGACGTAGCCCGGAGGCGCCCCGACAAGGCGGGAAACCGAGTGCTTTTCCATGTATTCGGACATGTCGAGCCGGACCATGTTGTCCTCGCTGTCGAAGAGGGCTTCCGCGAGGGTACGGGCCAGCTCGGTCTTGCCGACACCCGTGGGGCCAAGGAAGAGAAAGCTGCCGATGGGCCGGCGGGGATCCTTGATCCCGGCCCGCGAACGGAGAATGGCCTCGCTGACGACACGGACGCCTTCCTCCTGCCCGACCACCCGCTGGTGGAGGATATCCTCCATCTTGAGGAGCTTTTCCTTTTCCCCCTCGAGGAGGCGGGAGACCGGGATGCCCGTCCAGCGGCTGACGATGTCGGCGATTTCCTCGTCCGTGACCTCCTCCTTGAAGAGGTGGCTCTGCTTTTCACGGGCGGCGGCCTCGGCTTCCTTCAGCTTCTGCTCCAGGTCGGGCAAGGTCCCATGCCGCAGCTGGGCGGCCCGGTTGAGGTCATAAACCCGTTCCGCGGCTTCCATTTCGGTGCGGACCTGCTCAATCTCCTCCCGGATGCGGCGGGTCGACTCGATGGTCGACTTCTCGCTTTCCCACTGCGCCCGCAAGGCGGAATGGCCCTCGCGGGCATTGGCCAGTTCCTCGCGCAGCTCCTCGAGGCGCTCGCGGGAGGGCTGGTCCTTTTCCTTCTTCAGGGCGGCCTCCTCAATCTCCAGCTGCATGACACGGCGGGACAGGGCATCCAACTCCTGCGGGAGGGAGTCCATTTCCGTGCGGACCATGGCAGCCGCCTCGTCGACGAGGTCGATTGCCTTGTCGGGCAGAAAGCGGTCGGTGATGTAGCGATGCGAAAGGGTGGCCGCATTGACCAGCGCGTTGTCGGTAATACGGACCCCGTGGTGGACTTCAAAGCGTTCCCGCAAGCCACGCAGGATGGAGATGCTGTCCTCGACGGTCGGTTGCTCGACCAGGACCGGCTGGAAGCGGCGCTCGAGGGCGGCGTCCTTCTCGATGTGCTTGCGGTATTCATCGAGCGTTGTGGCCCCGATACAGTGCAGCTCGCCGCGGGCCAGCATCGGCTTGAGAAGGTTGCCGGCGTCCATCGCGCCTTCCGCCTTTCCGGCCCCGACGATCGTGTGCAACTCATCGATAAAGAGCAGGATCCGCCCTTCCGCGGCCTTGATTTCCTGGAGGACCGCCTTGAGGCGTTCCTCGAACTCCCCGCGGTACTTGGCTCCGGCCAGCAAGGCCCCCATGTCGAGGGCGAAGACCGTCTTGTCCTTGAGCCCTTCCGGGACATCCCCCTTGAGAATACGCTGGGCCAGGCCCTCGACAATGGCCGTCTTGCCGACACCCGGGTCCCCGATGAGGACGGGGTTGTTCTTGGTCTTGCGGGAAAGGATCCGTACCACCCGGCGGATCTCGTCGTCCCGGCCGATGACCGGGTCCAGCTTGCCCATGCGGGCTGTCTCCACGAGGTCGATGCCGTACTTTTCCAGCACCTCATAGGTCCCCTCAGGGTTCTGGTTGGTCACCCGCTGGGTCCCCCGCAGGGAGCGGATCGCCTCACGGACGCGCGTCTCGTCCAGCTCAAAGGTCTCGAAAAACGTCTGCTGCCCGGTCTTGCCGGCTTGCCGGATGAGCCCGAGGAAAAGGTGCTCCACGGAGACAAATTCATCCTTCATCTGTCCAGCCAACTGCTCGGCATCGCTGAAGACACTGCCCAGTCCCTCCGTGATATAGACAGTTGCCGCAGCTGTGGAGCCGCTGACCGCGGGCAGCTTCCCCATCTCCCGGCTCAGGGCCAGTTCCACCGCCGAGACGGTAATGTCGAGCCGCTTCAGCAAGGCCGGGACAATCCCGTCCGCCTGCAGCAGCATCCCGGCCAGCAAATGCCAGCCATCCACCTGCTGGTGTCCCAGCCGGCGGGCTTCCGTCTGCGCACTGGCCACCGCTTCCCGGGCCCGTTCCGTATACTTGTTGGCGTCAAAGGTCATGCCTCCTTTAACGCACGATTTGTACCAGCCTTAATTTTTATTTAAGACATTGAAAAACAATAACTTAGGAAAGCATTTAAGCTACCATATGCGACATTTTTACCCACCCCGGGAACGCGCCTTTGCCGCAAAGCGACATTTTGTCACTCGCCGGAGGGAATAAGCCGGACGGCCTTATAGGGCTGGTCCATGAGGGGTTTCGGGGCCCAGCCCTGCACATCCGGATGCATGAGGTACATATTGCGGGCCCAGGTGATGGGAAGAATGGGCAATGCCTCCATGAGGATGGCCTCGGCCCTGGCGAGGAGGGCATAGCGGGCGGCGAGGTCGGTTTGCTGATTGGCTTCCCCGACAAGGCGGTCAAACTCGGTATTGCTGAAGCCGGTACGGTTATTGCCGTCGCCGGTACGCATAATCTTGAGGAAGGTGGCGGGATCGAGGTAATCGCCAATCCAGGAAAGGAGGAAGATATCGAAATTGCCGCTGTCCATCTCGCTGATGAGGACCTGCCATTCCTTGTTGAGGATGGTGATGTCGATATTGAGTTCGGTGCGCCACATTTCCTGGACGACCTCGGCAAAAATCCGAGTGGTATCGTTGTTGACGATAATGAACTCGAGATTGGGGAACCCGGCCCCGTCCGGATAGCCGGCCTCTGCGAGGAGCTGGCGGGCCTGATCCGGAGCATAGGCCACGGGCTTACCGGAGGGATATCCATCGATAAAGGGCGGAACAAAACCGCCGGCCGGCTGGCCGTTCTTGGTCACCTTGTCGATGATGGCCTGGCGGTCGAGGGCAAGGTAAAGGGCACGGCGGACCTTGGGATCGGAAATGGCCTCGTTGAGGGTGTTGATGCCCATGTAGCCGGTGGCGAAAAGCGGGTCCTCGCGCAGGGTCGGGTTGTTTTCCTGGCGATACTTGTCCCGAAGGTTGTAGGGAATCCCGTTGGTGGCATGGAGCTGGCCGGTGAGGAACATGCGGTTCTCCGTCTGGCGGTCCTGGACAGGAAAGAAATGGATGGCGTTGAGGGTGACGGAATCGGCATCCCAGTGGTTGGGATTCTTTTCGACAATGATGCGCTGGTTGGGCTTCCACTCCTTGAGCAGGAAGGGCCCGTTGCCGACAAAGTTCCCCGGCCGGGTCCAGCCACTGTCCCGGCTGGCAAAGGCGCCATAGGCCTCGATGGTTCCCCGGTGGATGGGATACCAGGTGTAGTGGGTCAGCATGAGGGGAAAGTACGGTGTCGGGCCATCGAGAATGACCTGCAGGGTCGAGGCATCAATGACCCGGATGCCAACCTCTGAAAAGTCGCTGATCTCCCCGCGATTATAGGCGGCGGCATTTTTCACCCGGAAGAGCATGCTCGAATAGGGCGCGCCGAATTCCGGGTTGAGGATACGCCGGTAGGCAAAGGCAAAGTCGTCCGCAGTCACGCGATCGCCATTGCTCCAGTAGGCTTCGCGCAAGTGAAAGGTCCAGATGCTCTTGTCGTCATTGGATTCCCATGACTTGGCCATGCCGGGAGCCACCTTGTTGCTGGTCTCCGGATGTTCCGTGACAAGGCCCTCGACGAGCGACTTGATAACCCGGTTCTCCGGCATCCCGGTAACAATGTGGTGATCGAGGTCACGCGGCTCGGCCCCGTTATTGTAGAGGAAGACCCCGTTGCGGGTAGCCGCGTCCACGGCCGATTCCGACTTACCGCAACCGGCAAGCAGGGAGAGAAGGGCGGCCGCGGCCACCGTCAGGAAGATGAAGGATTTATTGGTCATAAATGGTCAGGTTGTTGTTCCGGATCACGCCTTTCACCTTCTCGACATAGAGCCACTGCTCCTGGGAGTAGCGATAGAGGCCGTCGGCCAGCTCAAGACCGGTCGGTGAACGGCCCTCGAGGCGGCTTTGCTCGCGGCGAAAGCGCAACGATGCGTAAGCGGAATTGGAATTGAGGTTGTTGATATAGGCGAGAAAGGACTCCCGCGGGGAATAGTAGCTGGCCACCTCGTAGGTCGCCCCGGCCGGGCGCTTCCGGGGGACGATGCCGCACCCCGGCTCGTAGCACCACATCCCGAAGAGGTTGTTCCCCTGCTGGGCGAAGCGGCTGGTCCCCCACCCGCTCTCCAGGGCGGCCTGGGCCAGGGCCAGGGAGGCCGGAATGATGTCGAGCCGGCGCTCCAGTTCCTCCAGCTGCTCCGGAGCCGGTTGTTCATAGCGGGCAAACTCCAGCCCGGCAGCCCGGCCGTTTACCTGCAGCCAGTAGAGGTGGCGGCGATTAAGGGAACCAAGGCGGGCCTGACGCTCAATGGCCAGCAATTGCCGGCGCAGGGCGAGGACATTGGCGTTGCTCTCCTCAACATAGGGATGCAGGAAGTCAAAAAAGGCCGCCTTGCGCTCCTCCCCGGCCGGGACTTTCGAAAAGTCGGGCAGGGATCGATGAAACAACGGACCCGGCCGCATTGCCGCCAGAACCAAAATCAGGATAATGCCCGCCAGTGCGGCTGCCGGAAGAACCAGCCGCCGGGCCTGCTGTCCACTCAGACCTGCCATGATACGCTGCCGGGGGAGAACCTATTCCACCTTCTTCAAATGAAGAATCAGTTCCTCACTCATCCAGTACTCGATGAAACGGGCCTCGGTCAGCACCCAGTCCGTCCACTCGTTGGCCTGCTTGCCCTGGTCGGCCGGTGAAACCAGCTCAAAGGTACCGTGGTGCCACTTGCGGTAGCCGGCGCCTTTCTCGTTGGATATCTTCACCCGCAGCTCGCGTTCCCGGTAAGCCGGATTGAGAAGGATCCAGACCTCCCCGTTTTCCTCCACCTTCACGCCCCGGATGACGTCGCTGTTGATGGTCAGGGCCGCATAGGGACCAAAGCGGACTTCAGCCAGCAAGGCCGATGGCAAGAGAATGGCGAGAACAAGAAGCGGTAAATTGCGATTAGATAATTTCACGCCCTAAACGTAGCTGCTGGCCTTTCCGTTGTCAAAGCCGCTTGCACGGTTCCGGCAACTAATTCCTAGAGCAAATCTCCCCGGAGTACACCCATTGCCACGGCATAGGAAAACAACAGGCCCGCCATCACAAATACAACCAGGTTCCCCCAGTAGCCGATCGTCGCCATCGTCTCCCCCCGGACGCGCCCCCCTTTGCGCCGGATAATCTTCCGCGCCCGCCAGGCAATGACCATCCCCACCATCGCCAAAAGGGTTGAAATCAGCGTCACCACCAGGATGTCCGTCCCCCGCAACGAAATGCAGGTAAAGCCGTTGATGAGCAACAGCAGCACCGGCACCTTGACCATCATCGGTTCACCCTGACCCTTTGGCTGGCCCCAGCGACGGCTCTTCTTCCATTTTCCCATGACGCCTACCTATGCAAGGACCCT
Organism: Puniceicoccaceae bacterium; assembly: GCA_040830445.1. Taxonomy (GTDB): domain Bacteria; phylum Verrucomicrobiota; class Verrucomicrobiia; order Opitutales; family Oceanipulchritudinaceae; genus Oceanipulchritudo. Next base: position 30,614 of record JBFOLZ010000080.1, on the reverse strand, counting down.
TCGCTGCAGGCAATATTTTTCCCGCCCCAGCGAAGTTATTGACTAAGCAATGCCAGTAAGAGAGGGTAACGGGTGGATGGAGGCAAAACGAGGCAGAGGGCCGCGGGATTGGCGGCTGCTGTGGGTACTGGCGGGAATGCTGGTGCTGGCCTCGGTGTTATCGCTGGGCCTGGGCTCGCTGGAGACCCCCGGGAAGGCGGTCCTGGGAGCGCTGTTGCAGCGTGTAAGCGGGGGCCTGTGGGCCGGATGGGTTGATGAACGGGTGGTAACGGTGGTGATGGACATCCGCCTACCGCGGGTCCTGGTGGCTATCCTGGTGGGGGCGGCGCTGGCGACGGCTGGGGCCTGCCTGCAGGGATTGTTCAGGAATCCGCTGGCGGACCCGGGCCTGATCGGGGTCAGCAGTGGCGGGGCCATTGGCTCCATTTTGGCCATCAGCAGCGTGGGTCTGTTGCTGCCCTCGAACAGCCTCCTCCTGGAGCTGCAAATACCGCTCTGGGCGATGGTGGGAGCGATGGTGACGACCTTCACTGTCTACCGTATCGCGCGGATAGCCGGCAAGACACACATCTCGACGCTGTTGCTGGCAGGGATAGCGGTCAACGCGCTGGCGGGAGCGATTGTCGGGGCGATGCTCTATCTTTCCGACAACGATTCCCTGCGGAGGTTCACCTTCTGGACACTGGGGAGCCTGCAGACCACGACCTGGCGGACCTTCCTCCTGATGGCCCCCTTCATTGTGATTCCCCTGGCCATCCTGCCCGGTTATCGGCGGGCGTTGAATGCCTTCCTGCTGGGTGAAGCCGAGGCCTACCATCTCGGCTTCAATACCCAGCAAACGAAGCGGGTAGTGGTCGGCCTGTGCGCCCTCATGGTCGGTGTGACAGTGGCCTTCTGCGGCCTCATTGGCTTTGTCGGCCTGGTGGTCCCGCACCTCGTGCGGCTGGTCTGGGGCCCGGATTTCCGGCGCCTGATTCCGGCCTCGGCCCTTCTTGGCGGTTTGCTGGTCCTGCTGGCGGACCTGCTCGCCCGGACCGTCAATGCGCCGGCGGAAATGCCCATCGGGGTGGTGACATCCCTCGTCGGGGCCCCGTTTTTTCTTTCCCTGATCCACCGCCGCAAACGGCACTTGAGCTACTGAGATGTTACGCGCCACTGACATAGCACTGGACATCGGTCCCCGGCAAATCCTGCGAGGAATCGACCTTGCCGTGGAGCCGGGGAAGGTCACCGCTATCCTCGGACCCAATGGGGCGGGCAAGACCACCCTCTTGCGCATCCTCTCGGGAGAATGGGCCCCGGGCCGGGGTTCGGTGGAATTGAACGGGGAAGCCATCGGGAAAATCCCAGTCCGCCGGCTCGGCCAGCTACGGGCCTACCTGCACCAGGAATCGACACTTGATTTCGCCTTTACCGTCCTCGAGGTGGTCCTGCTGGGCCGGAGCCCGCACATGAAAGGCAGCGAACGGCCGGAAGACTATGAAGCGGCCCGCAAGGCGCTCCGGGAAGTGGATCTGGCGGACCGGGAGAAGGATTTCTATACGGCCCTATCCGGCGGCGAGAAGCAGCGGGTTCACCTGGCCCGGGTCCTCTGTCAAATCGAGGAAGAGGGCATTGAGGAGGCCCGTTACCTCTTCCTCGATGAACCGACCAACAACCTCGACCTGTCCCACCAGCAAACGATATTCCGGGTCGTCCGGCGGCTGGCAAAGGCCGGCACCGCTGTTTGCATGGTGGTCCATGATCTCAACCAGGCCTTCCAGGTGGCGGACCATGTGGTCATTCTCGACAAGGGAGCGGTGGCCCTGGAAGGAGAGCCGGAAATCATCGCCCAGTCGGATGACTGTGCACGCATTTTTGGTGTCCGCCTGAGGCGCATTGAAGTCGGCCCGGCGCGCCGACCGTACCTGATCCTCGATCCATCGGAGGAAGAGGAAAAGGAATCCCGGGCCTAGCCGGCCTCGCCGCGGATGCAGCGCAGGAGCGCCTCCATCTTCATGCTTGTCTCACGCAATTCGAGTTCGGGAACGGAGCCCTCGACGATACCCGCGCCGGCATAGAGCCGGGCTTCCGAACCGCGGGTCAGGGCACTGCGCAGGCCGACGGCGAATTCCCCGTTGCCCCGCAGATCGAACCAGCCGGTCACGCCGGCGAAGAGCCCACGGGGAAAGGGCTCCCAGGCGGCGATGTCCGGAATGGCGGCCTCCCGGGGCTTGCCCCCGACAGCGGGCGTGGGATGCAGGGACTGGACGATGTCGAGAATGTGCAGACCGGCGACCATGTCCCCCTCGACGGGGGTCCGGAGGTGCTGCACGTTGGGCAGGACCAGCAGGCCCGGCTGGCTGCCAACCGTCGCCTCAAGCCCCAGATCGGCGAGGCGGCGCCGGATGCTCTCCACGACATGGCCATGCTCGCGCAGGTCCTTCTCGCTGGAAAGCAGTTCACGGGCCAGGCGGGCATCGATGCGGGCATCCGCATCGCGGGCCGCGGAACCGGCGATGGCCTCCGTCGTAAACCGGCCGTCCTTGACAGCGACAAGCCGCTCCGGGGTCGCCCCGATGAAGCTGGCGCCGTTTTTATGCTGTAGTGAAAAACTATTACAAACGGGATAATCCTGCCGCAGGCGGTTGAGGATTTTCAGCGGCTGGCAGGGGGTGTCGAAAACCAGGTCCACCGCCCGGGAGAGGACAATCTTCTCGTAGGCCCCCTCGCGGATCCGCTCAAGGGCCCGTTCGACATTGGCCGTGAAGGCCCCCTCCGGCCCGACCTCGTTCTCCGCAAGGATGTGGTAGACGGGGGCCGGCGGCGGACGATCGTAGGAAAATGTAGTGAATTTCTGGTGCGCGTTCCAGATACGCTCCGCCGCCGCATCGACATCCATGGAGGGCTGGATAAGGACATTGGCCACGGCGACGTAGCAGTCACCGGCACGGGCCACCTGCCACTGGGGAACAAAGACAAGGGCGGAGGGAAAGGCCTCGTCCGATTCGGCCGCGTCCATAAAGGTGAAGCCGGAGAAAAAGAGCGGGCCGGCCATGGGCAGGCTCATGTCGCCGATGGCGATCACGTGCTGGTCCCACTCCCGGGCAAACTCCCGGGCCAACTGAAAACGGTCGGGCCCGTTCCAGACCCCCGAGACAACCCCTTCCGCCCCGGCCACGGCCCATTCGCGGCTGGGGTTTTCCATGTAGAAGTGGTGTGCCTCACCCTCGTAAATGGAATCAAGGACGGCCAACGGATCGATATGCCGCACCCCGAGACTGATGCTGGCTATCTTGTCGCGCCCGTCTGTATCGGCGGAATCACGACAGGCGGAAAGGAAGACCTTGAGGTCGTCGGGGTCGGCCCTGTTTTCGAGGGGGATGTCGATAATTTCCACGGGTCAAGGCTGTTGAATCAGGAATGACGGATCCAGCGCGAGGCCTGGGCCACCGACCACTGGTACTTGCGCTGGTGTTCGCGGATGAGGAAGGGCATGTCCCAGACGGCATCAAGGACAAAGGCCGGCTCAAGCTTTGCCTTGAGGGCCTCGAGAGGCTGGCCCGTCTCCGGAGTTGCCCCAAGCCAGAATTCGGATGCGGTAAAGGACTCCAGCCAGGTATTGGGGGTGGTAATGATGAGCTGCCCTCCCGGCTTCAGCAGCCGGGGCAGGCGATCGAGGAAATCGACCGGTCGGGCGAGGCGGCAGAGCAGGTTGGCGGCGAGGACACAATCAAAGGAACCGAGGTCCTCCCGCAGGGCCTGCGCGTCCCCCTGCTCGAAGCGGACAGCGCCGGTTACCTCTTCCGGACGGCGGGCCACGGCCTCATGGACAATGGTCCCGGTCTCCTTGATGAAGTACGTCAGTTCCCCCTTGTCGGCGATGGCTTTCCCGGCATCGGCAAAGGAGGCGGAATAATCAATCCCGATAACCTCATCAAAGATACGTCCCAGCTCGAAGGTGGCGCGTCCGACGGCACACCCGATATCCAGGGCCCGGCCGGAAGCAGGTGCGCGCACGCCCTCCGTGACACAGCGGACAGGGAAGCTGAGGGCCTGGCGCGGCCCGAAATCCCAGGGAAGCTGCTCCGCCGGCTGGCCATAGTGGAAGAGCAGGTACTGGTGCAGGAGCTCGGCGGTTTCGTAGCTACCGGTGTTCATGGTGGAGACGATAAGCGGAATCCGGTCGAATGCAAGGGCACGCACGGTTGTCCACTGAGAATTCACCTTGCAGGAAAGGGTGAGCAACCCAAGGTTGAAGGGATGACCCTCGAAGAACGACTGGAAACCTACCTTAGCCGGGACCCGGAAATCGACCCGAGCGCTTACGTGGCGCCCTCGGCGGTTGTCATCGGTTCCGTAAAAGTCGGGCCCAAGGCCTCCGTATGGCCGAATTGTGTCCTGCGGGGCGATATTGAGGACATCATCATTGGCGAAGGATCCAACTTGCAGGACGGGACGGTGGTCCATCTTGCGGATGATCTTGCGGCCCGGGTGGGCAAGTACGTCACCATCGGGCATATGGCGATGATCCATGCCTGCACAATCGAGGATGAATGCCTCATCGGGATGAAGGCGACCGTCCTCGACGGGGCGGTCATCGGCAAGCGATCCATCGTCGGGGCCGGGGCGGTGGTGACCAAGAACACCATCGTTCCTCCGGGATCCCTGGTGCTGGGAATGCCGGCCAAGGTCGTCAAACAATTGAGCGAGGAGGAACAGGCCTCCCTGCGGACATGGGCGGAGAAGTACGTCGTTGTGGCGGCGGCCCACAAGGCACGCGAAGAGGGGCAATGACAAAGGGCCAGAAAATCCTCACCTACGCCACCGGGTTTGCCCTCGGCTGCCTCATCCTGGCGATCATTCCCCGCGAGCGGGAAGCTCCCAAGGAGCATCCATGGCATGCCCAGACGGCACTCGAGGGAACGTATCCGATCAGCTTGCAGGACGACCTCGGCCGGACCGTCCAACTGGAGCGGCAGCCCCGGCATTTCATATCCCTTGCCCCCAGCATCACGGAGATCCTCTTTGCAATGGAAATGGGCGACCACCTGATGGCGGTCACCCAATGGTGTGATTATCCTGAAGAGGCCCGTGCGCTCCGCGACGCCGGAGCCCAGATTGGCTCGATGGACCAGCCCAACCGGGAGCTGATTGCCACCTACCGGCCGGACCTGATCCTGGGAACCGACCTGACCCCTCCGGAAATTTATGCCGCCATTGAAAACCCGCCCAACACCGTTGCGGTGGCCCTGGCCCATGACAGCATGCAGGACGTCCTCGACGATGTCCGGCTGGTTGGCCGGCTGACAGGCGTGCCCGGCAAGGCATTACGACTGGTGGACAAGCTCCAGGCGGAGCAGGCTGCCGTCCGCTCAGCCCTTGAACCCTTTGCCATGGAGGCCCCGAAACGCGTCCTGTTCCTGCTTTCCATCGAGGAATCGATGCAGCCGGGATGGGCTCCGGGAGAAAACACCTGGGTCCACAACCTGATTGAGGAATCCCGGGCGACAAACCTTGCCGCGGAATTGGGAAAATCCTGGGGTCAGGTCTCCCTTGAGGGCCTGCTGAGCATGAACCCGGAAATCCTGCTCATCCGGGATGGTGAATCCCCGCAAGCGCAGGAAGCCCTGCGGGGGCGCATTGCCAGGCTGGAGGAGCATCCGGTCTGGAGGCAGGTCGAGGCGGTCAAGACGGACCGGGTCCATATCCTTCCCTATGGTCCGCTGAACATTCCGGGCCCCCGGATCATGGATGCCTATGGCGCCGTCGCCGGAGCTGTCTGGGAGCTGGATTAAGCCTGGCACTCCGGACAGATGCCGTAGAAAATCGTCTCCTGACCGGTAAGCTGGAATCCGCCGGGGGCCTCAATCTCGACATCCGGGACCTCCACCTGCAGATCGTAAACCCGGTCGCAGCGACGGCAGATGAAGTGGGCATGATGCCCCTTGCTGACCCATTCATAGCGCAGGGGCTGGCCCGGGTAATCCACCCCGACGATGAAGCCCTCCTCGGACATGTCCTTCAGTTGCCGGTAGACTGTGCGCAGACCAATCTGGGGCAAAATGCGTTTTGCCCCCTTGTGAATCTCCGGCGGCGTGAGGGGCCGGTTTTCCTTCTGGAAAACCTCCTCAATGGCGAGTCTCTGCCGGGTCCTGCGGATCAAGGTTTCATCTCCCCCGGTCAGTCGACAAGATTGTCCCGGATGTAGCGGAAACTCATTTCGAGGGAGTCAAAGGGATCCCCCGGGCAGGTGTCCTGTTCAACGATGAACCACTGGCAGCCGGATGCTTCCGCGGTGGCAATGATGGTCCGGAAATCAAGGATGCCATTGCCGATTTCGGCAAATTGCGGATTTCCCTCCTCATCGATGCGGCAATCCTTGATGTGCAGAAGCGGCAGCCGGTCGCGCAAGCGGGCGCACCAGGCTTCCGGAGAAGAATCCCCGACATGGATCCAGTAGGTGTCGATTTCCCCCTGGAGGTATTGGGGGTCCGTCTCTCCGTAGATGATATCGAGAATGGGAACCCCATCCAGCAAGTCCAGCTCCACGGCATGGTTGTGATAGGTGAGGACCTTGCCCGCCTCGGCGAGGACCTTGCCCGAGGCATCGAGGCCCTTGACGAGCCCGTGGACGGATTCCTCCGATTGAAAGTCAATGCCCTTGGGGAACGGATAGGCGGTATAACGGCACCCGAAGGCCTCGAGGTTTTCCACAACCTTGTCCGGATTGTTGAGGATCAGGTCCGAATCCTCATGGCTGGAATTGATGACCAGACCCTTTTCCGCGCACAGGGAGGCGATCTCCATCTCGCTAATCGGACGGGGCCCCGACACCTGGACCGACTTGTATCCAATCTCGGCGACTTTCTGGAGGGAGGACTGGTAGTCTTCCGGCGTGGTCAGGTGCTCTCGCAGGGTGTAGAGCTGAACAGCAACTTGTTCTATTTTCATTGTCTAAAATTCAGGAACGCTGGCTCTTGCGGGTTTCCCGTTTCAACCGTTTCAATTTCTGGTCCAGCAGGCGCAGTTTACGCTTTTCCATATGGTCAATAAAAAGGCGCCCATTGAGGTGGTCAACCTCGTGCTGGACCACCCGGGCAAACCAGCCGGAGCAGACCAGCCGGTGGGGGGTGCCCTTGAGGTCCTGGTAGGTGACCTCGATGGATTCGGGCCGGGAAACATCGCCCCGGATATCCGGAAAGGAAAGGCATCCCTCTTCCCCGACAAGGCTTCGTCCGGGGAGCACCCGGACAACGGGATTGACGAGGGCCATTGGCATCAGGAGGTCAATCGGCGGCCGCAATCCATCCACCTGGTAATCGAGTTCCTCCTCGGGCAACATCGAGACATCCACCACACAAAGCATGAGCGCCTTGTCTATCTGCTGGGCCGCCAGGCCGATCCCCTCGGCAGCGTACATTGTCTCGACCATGTTATCGGCCAGTTCCTTGAGCTGGTCATCAAAAACGGTGACCGTTTCCCCGGTTTGGCGGAGAATCGGTTCGCCGTAATGTGTGACCCGTAAAACCATGCGCTCCATTTAACAGCTTGCACCAAGCGGCCTGTCCAGTCAAATAAGGGATTCCGATGGCTACCACCCCGGCAAAGCCAAGCCGCCCTTTTCACCAGTCCATCTGGTATAAAATCCCGATGGCCGGCCTGCACCTGATCCTCGCGACAGCCGCCCTGTGGCTGGGGATGAGCATTCCCTCGTATTTCCGCTCGGTTTCGCCGCTGGTCCTTGAAGCGGCCGCCGAGGGGACGCCGGACCTCGTCGACCAGGCCACGGACCACTTGCAAAGTGGCCGGCCCGGGCTGGCGCAGCCCCTCCTCCAGCTGGCCTCCGGCGAGCCGGGTACATCCACCCTGGAAATGCAGGCGGAAGCGCTCTTCGAGGCCAATCCCGCCTATAAGTGGAGCGGCGGCCCGGCCCCGTTCTACGAGCAGTTCCTCAAGCAAGCCGCCTTCCTGAGGACGGACGAAACAGCCGTCATCCCGACGCTGCTTCCAAGCGAGCACCGGGGGCAGCTGCTGGGCTTTCTCGAAGAGAGCCCGAATCGGAATGTCGGCCGCATCCTGCAAACACGCGAGCTCGATGGCTGGACGCGGTTTTATCCGGTCAACTCCACCTCCGGGCAGCCCCTTGACGCGACTATCCTGGCGACGGCCTTGCTGGAGCAGTCCGGTGCCTTGCCGGAAGAGCTTCGGCAGAAGCTTTTCGGGATCATCGAATCGGCCCTTTCCACGGAGGGCGCGGCCGTGGCGCCACTGGAATCCTTTTATATCAGTATCCTGACCATTGGGCGGCGGGCCGACTGGATTCAACTGCAGACCCTCGTCCAGGCCTCCCGTACGCCGGAACAACTCCTCTTTGCGGCCCAGTCCCTGCAGGAAGATGCAGGGCGGCTGCCCGTCCTCCTGGCGGCCAGCCTCAACGCGGATTCCAACGCGGCCCTGACGGGTTACCTCCACCGCCATGGCAAGCGCGGGTGGGAAGGTGTCGCCAGCGCGCTGCGGATGGGAAGGGGGGCATTCGAGTCCCTGCTGGCCTTTGACAAGCCCCTGTACCTGCCACCGGGATTCTGGATGCGGCTGCCAGCGGAAGTCCGGGAGAGCCAGAATACCTTCAAGGCCTTTGCGGAAAGCTTCCCGGTGATGGGGATCGTCGCGCGTGTGCTGGCCTTCAGCCTGTGCGGATTCTTCCTCGTCGGCATCCTGCGGGTCATCATTCTCGGTCGCCGCCAGCGGGCGAGTCATGAACGCCGGGTCCTGATTAACCTCGACAGCCTCGTCGGCGGGGTCCTCGTCACTCTCCTGGTCTGGGTGTTGATTGAACCCGGACTGATGGATTTTCGTCCCAATGAACTGGGCAGCCTGCAAATCAAGCTGGCCCAGGTCCTTCCCGAAGATAGTCTTTCCACAACCGAAAACGCCGTTTCCAAAATGATTGATCAAGTAACCATCCTCGTCCTGCTGCTGTTTTTCATCGCGCAGCTTCTGGTATTCATATTCGGCCTGCTGAAGATAACGGAGATTCGCCGCCACAAGGTTGGGCCGGAGGTCAAGCTGCACTTGCTGGACAACGAGGAGGTGCTCTTTGACCTTGGCCTCTATGTCGGCCTCGGGGGGACCGTGGCCTCGCTCATCCTGGTGGTCCTCAACGTTGTCGATGCCAGCCTCATGGCCGCCTATGCCTCGACGCTTTTCGGCATCATCTTCGTGGCCATCCTCAAGGTCGGCTTCCTGCGGCCCTATCGCCGCAGCCTCATCCTCGACAAGAACTGATCCGCCCCTGTGAACAAGACGCTTCTCATCATCATCTGCGATTTCCTGCTCATCAGCATCCTGGCGCTGGTCGAGTTCAAGCCCAGTATCGAGGAACAGCTGGTCGATGAAAAGAGCCTCCGCGATGAAGCTGCGGAGGAAATGCTGGAGCTGTTGCAGTTGTCGCTGGAACATGAAAGTTCACAGCGGAAGGAAATTGAAACCTCCCTCGAGAGCACCCGGGAGGAACTCGACACGACAAGGGAAAATCTCGACGAGACATCCCAGTCCCTTGAGCAGGTCAGCGCCGACCTGCAGCAGACGGAAAGTGAACGGGCGGCCCTGGCCGATTCGCTGGAGGACACCCGCAGTTCCCTGGAGCTGACCCTGGAGGAGAAACAGGCCATCGAGGCATCGCTGCGGCAGAACGAGGAACGCTCGCGTCGCTTGCAGGCGGAGCTTCGGTCGCAGCAGGCCTTGGCGGAACAAAAACGTGCCGACCTTGCCACAGCGGAGGAAAACCTCTCCCGCCTGCAGGTCGAGCAACAGCAAATGGCCACCGAGCTGAAAATTCTCGATACCGAGAAGCAAATGCTGGCCCAGAACCTCATTGCAGCCGAGGCGGAAGTGGAACGGGCCCGAATTGAAGCCGAGCGGGCCCGCGTCCGTTCGGAGAGCCTGGCCGCCGGGGTCAGCGAGCTGGCGGCTTCCTCCACCGCACTCAAGGAAGAGATCCGGCAAACCCAGCCCCTCTCCATGAATGCGATCTACAAGAGCTTTGAGGAAAACCGGATCTTCATCCGTTTCTTCTGGGATGAGCGCGGCCTCTTCGCCAGCAACAGGCGCGAATCCGCCATCCAGTCCCTCCTCGTCGATACCGGCAACGGTATCTTCGCCCTGTTTGCAACGGCCAACACCCCCATCGACAAGGGGACCAACATTGATCCGGCGGCAACCCTCGTTATCGGTTCAAGGAAACTGGTCATCAGTGAAGTCGGCTTCATGGTCGGGGAACCCGGCATCGCCGCAGTCCAGGTACCGGCGGAGCTGGCCCGAGAAAGTGGCCTCAAGGTATTTCCCGTCGCCAACGATCCCCTCAAGTTTTCCAACGCGGTCCTGGTCACCGACGACCGCGAACTCTACGGGGAAATCCCGATCCGCGTACCGCCCGGTGAAACCGGTTTCCTGGAAGTCGAGAGAAAGCTCTTCAATCGCCTCTTCGGCGAGTTCTCCCCCACTCCCGGTGACTATGTCTTTTCCATGACAGGTGAATTGACCGGCATCATGGTGGGCGACGACCGTGCCCGGATCATCGACAATCCCACCTTCTCAAATTTCCTTAAGCTGAACGTGACCCAATAAGGACCGTTCGGATTTTTATCGCCTCGCTTCTTCAGACATCCTATACAGTAGACCCGAACGATGAATTATACCCTGCGTGTATTACGGTTGTTTTTCCTGTTGCTCTGCATTGTTGGAGCATGGCTGATCAGTTATGTTGTGCCCGAATGGGATAGCTACCGCGGGCTGGCGATTTTCATCGGTGCGGCCATCGGGGCCTTGGTCGTCTTGATCGATGTCATGTTGAAGGGTTTCTCGCTGCGCGGTCTCTCCGCGTTGACCTTCGGACTTTTTGCCGGCTGGGTCTGCGCCCACCTGATCGCCACCTCGCCCTTTTTTGATTTCCCTTATGAGACAGGTGATGAAGCCAGCGTTATCCTGACGCAGAACCTCTATCTCATCCGGCTGGGTCTGTATGTCATCCTGATGTATCTCGGGGCGGTCATTGCCCTGCGGGGCAAGGATGAGTTCAACCTCGTCATTCCCTATGTCCGTTTTGTCCCCCACGGGGTGGAGGTTCCCCTGGTCGTTGTCGATACCAGCGCCTTGATCGATGGAAGACTGGTCGGCATTTGCCAAAGCCGCTTCATGGGATACGGACTCGTTGTCCCGAGGTTTGTTCTCGATGAGCTGCAAATGATCGCCGACTCCAGGGACCCGGATCGACAAACGCGCGGCAGAAAGGGGATAGAAACCCTAAACAGGCTCAGGGAAATGCCTCATGTGGACCTGCGGATCAATGAAAGTTCTGTCAGCAACCGCGAAAAGGTGGATGCCAAACTGATCTTCCTCGCCCAATCGCTCAAGGCGAAGATACTGACGACCGACTACAACCTGGCGCAAATCGCTGAATTCCATAATGTTGAGTGGCTTAACCTCAATGCCCTCGCCAAGGCCATGAATCCCGAACTGGTCGTCGGGGACCGGCTTTCCATCAAGCTTACCAAGCGGGGCAAGGATGCCGGGCAGGCGGTTGGTTATCTTCCCGACGGGTCGATGGTTGTAGTGGCAGACGCCACGACAGAAATCGGCAAGACGATCGAAGTTGAAGTGGAATCGATCATTCCTTCAGCAGGCGGGAAAATGGTGTTTTCCCGGAAAAAAGAGGGGTAAATCCACTACAATATCGGCACCTTTAAAAACAGTGTAAATCCTTCATTAGCACTAGTTTTTACTTGGCAAAAGGTGAAAAATTGATGACATTAACGCTTCCTCAAAGGAGGAATATCTATAATCCAATATCAGGAGAATATTATGAATAATAAGAGCAAAAAGGGCTTCACCCTCGTTGAAATTATGATCGTGGTCGTGATTATCGGCCTCCTGGCCGCCATGGCCATTCCGGCCTTCCAGAAGGTTCGCGCCACTTCACAGCAAAAGGCTGTCACGAACAACCTCCGCCAGCTTGCCGCTGCTGCCCAGCAGTACATGTTGGAAACAGGTGCTCTTGAAGCGACTCAGGCCAGCATCATTGGTGAAGGCAAGTGGCTGTCTACTCTGGAGCAGGTCGCCACGGAAGTTTACCCGACCACTATTACTGCCAGTCAATCCGAGATCACCATTGTCTCGGGTAATCCGATTGTCACCTACACGTTCTAATTTTTTTTAGAAACTTGTATTTTTCAGTCGTCTCCCAACCGGGAGACGGCTTTTTTATTGTCCAGAGATCGTGTTAGCCATGAAGCAGGTCATTATCTTCACCATAATCGGACTCCTTTCTGCAGGATTGAGCTTCATTCTGGGAAACCATTATGCGCGGGGCGGACACATTATCTACCTTACCTACCCCAATCTCCTGCTGAGCTTTTCCCTGTTTGTCGGAGGGCTGTTCTTTCTTCACCGGAAGGAGTGGAACTTCAAGCGGTTGTTGCCGCAGACGAAGGGTGCCTGGATCAATGTCGCGGGAGTCAGCCTGTTGCTGTTGCTGCTGGAGCCGTTTGAGTTCAAGATCATCTATGATGAAGTCCTCATGGCGGTGGCGGCCGAGATGATCCACTTCAGCCGCATCGTCGGCATGGCGACGATGGCCAACGACTATGACGGCAGTTACCAGTTCCTGCTTCCGCTCCTTGAGAAGCGGCCTTTCTTTTTCCCCTTCCTGGTCTCCCTTGTTCATGACATCTCCGGCTACCGCTACAGCAACGTCTTTATCCTCAACGCCATCCTGACACCCGTCTTCCTGATTCTGCTGAATTTCCTCGGCAAGCAGTTCGGGGGAACAAAGGGCGGCATCCTGGCGGTCCTTCTGGCCGGCACGCTCCCGCTGCTGGCATTGATGGCGAGCAGCGGCAACCAGGACATCCTCAACCTGGTCATGCTTTGCCTGGCCCTGGTTCTCTCATGGCTGTACCTGACCAGCCCGACGGAGCTACGGCTGATCCCGCTGGTCTACTGCCTGATCCTGTTCTTCCAGATCCGCTATGAAAACGGGGTTTTCCTGATCCCGTTCGGGATGCTGATTCTGATGGGCTGGCAGCGGGCAAAACGGCCCCTCCTCCCATGGCCGGTCCTTCTCAGCCCCCTTTTCCTGATCCTCCCAAGCATCCATTACTTCATCGTCACCAACAACTCCGGGCGCTACTTCCAGAGCGGCCCGGGTGGACGCGAAAGCACCTTCTCCATCGACTATTTTTCCGACAATGTCGGATCGGCCGGGACCTTCCTGTTCTCGGTCGGGCAGGGCCTGCCCAACTCCATCCTGCTGACCATGCTTGGCTTCAGCGCCTTGCTGCTGTTCCTTTATTACGCGATGGTCAATTCGAGGAAAAAACGGACAGCCACAGTCGCCTCGACCATCCTGCTTTTCCTTATGCTCGGGGTCGTTCTCCACTTGTCGCTGGTCCTGCTTTTCAATTACGGCGTGTTTGATTCCTACCTCACGGCACGCCTGAGCCTCCCCCTGAACCTGCTTTTCATCCTGCTGGTCCCTTTTGTCTACAGGCGCTTCGGCCGACGCGCCATCGCAGCGACATTAGCCGTATCCCTGGTCTGCCTGTACTTTGTCTTTCTCAATCTTCCACCGGAATTCCTCTCGACGGTGGGCCTGCAGTTTCTTGTTGCTGTAATGGGATTCCTGATACTGGGAGCCGCGGTCTGGCTGAAACGGGTTCCATCCGTGAAGGCGGCCACCATTGCCTGCCTGGCCTACATCATTGCCATCGGGCTGCCGGTCGGCCATGCGCAAAGGTATTCCAAGCGGGCCAACCATAACGACACGATAATGGGAGAGCTGGCCTTCCTCAAGGAGCGGGAGAACGAACGGATTCTCTGGGTATCCTCCACCCCTTACGCGGCCCTCCTCAACCAGGTCAACTGCCTTCCCATCACCTACGCGAAAGATGATCCGGCGAAACTGAAAACTTATCTGGAAGAGGACAGTTATGACTCCATCTATATTTCCAGACGGATGAAAAGAAGCCCCGAAGAATCCTTTGCATTGGTCGATGCAATCGAGGAGTTTGACACCGGGATTTTCATAACTGAACCCGTCCAGACCATGAAGTACAACATGACGACCAAGGTTGAAATACTTCGGCTGGTGGAGGTCAATCTGCAGGGCAAACATGAAGAAGGAAAATAAATCAGGCCTCACCAACGGACACGTTGCCGGACTCCCCCTGTCGCTGGTTCTGGTGCCCCTCTTGTGCCTTACCGGAGCTTTGGCTGGGTACATCATACCCGACGCACTGAGGGAAGACATCATTACCTTCAGCAGTTTCGGGATATGCCTCCTGCTATTGGCCACGATAACCCTTTTTGCCGTCAAAATCCACAGGGTATCCCTGTCCCGTGAAAAACTGGGCAAAAACCTGCCCCTGATGGCCGTCAGCGCGGTGATCGTATTCTCCTACAGCCAACTCGATCACCGGGCCAACAAGGTTATCCTGGACGAACTGGTCCTGCAGGCCTCGGCCATGCAGTTGCTTTACAACAACGAATACCAGGCACCTCAATTTTCCCATAACCTGAGCAACGAATTGTCCCTGCACCAGGGCATGCCGGACAAGCGACCGCCCATGTACCCGGTGGTCCTCTCCCTTGTCCATCGGTTGCTAGGCTTCAGTCAAGGCAATGGATACCTGCTGAATGCGGCACTGGGATTCCTGGCCTTGTTTTTTGTCGGGAAGGTGGGAATGCAGATTTACCCGAAAGGCGGCGGGTTGATTGCCATTCTCGGGATGGCGTCCATTCCCCTCCTTTCACAAAACGTGACAAGCCAACATCTGGAATTGCTGTATTTGTTCCTCATCGCCTGCCTTTTCCTGACGTGTCTCCGCATATCCATCCGGGAGAGGAATGAGGAATTGATCCTGGCTTATCTGCTGGCCGCAGCCATCGCCCTGACGCGCTACGAGGGCCTGCTCTTCTTCATGGTACCGTTCGCCATGCATCTCCTGCTGGCGTTGAAAAAACAGGCTGTTCCCGACTTGAAGGCGGTCTATGTGGCTTGCCCGATTTGTATAGCCTATATCTTCACCCTGGTCGGCTACATTAATTCAGTACCCGCGTTCTGGCAACTGGAGGACCTTAAAAACAGCAGTGCCTTCGGCATCCATTATTGGCCGCAAAACGTCGGTGCGTTGTTTGATTTCCTGTTTGAAGTTAACCGTGGACTTCCCGGCTCCTTTGCCCTCTCCATGCTCTGTCTTGCTTCCCTGCCGATCACGCTCCTCCACATCGGCAAGGCAATATCCCGGAGTCCAAAGGATGGCGATGCATTGGCGCAGTCGGCTGCCCTGGCGGCGATGCTGTTGGCCATGCTGCTCTTTCTGGCGCTGATCTTCTCTTATCACTGGGGTTATGTGAATTCGCACCTTACTGGGCGCTTTCTATTATTCCCCTATTTCGTGATGCTGGCCTCCTCGCTCTATGCCCTCAGGCGCGAGCCTTTCTGGCTCCTTTCCTTTGCCCTGGTCCTGGCTGTCCTGGGAGGAGTGCAGGCCATTTTCGTGGATGGCAGTCAACTTGGTTTCCCGTATTTCCTGGTGCTGGCTGGATTTGTGGCGATGGCCATTTTCTGCCTGAAAGAGGATTCGATGGAAAAACTGCCTCAGGCGATGGTCGTTTTCTGGGTTTTATTTCTCGTTTCCGAATCGTTTCCGGCCATCAACCAGAGAACATACGAGGACAACTATTTACCGATCCCGCGAACAAAGATATTCATTGAATGGGTGGAAAAGCATTCCGGGTCCAATTCGGTTTTCATTTCCAATTCAGCCTTTTACGGGATGCTCGGGAAGCAATCAGCAACAACCATCGAGCGGTTTAATGCCAACCCGCAACGCTTACTGTCACTGGCAGGAAATAACCGATTCGAGAATGTCTTTGTCATGCAGGAAGTGGGACGGGCTGACGACGGGAAATTAATTCCTTACGAGGATTATGTCCTTCGACCGGAGGTGGAATGGGAGACCGTGGAGGAGCGTCGGGTGGTCGGCGACTTTGGCGTTCGCCTTATCCGCGTCACCGGGCTGAAGGAGGCGGTCAATCCGGCAGCTTCCGAATGACAATCACCATGCGCAGAGCCAAATGACGCATCAGCCCCTGGGGAATGAAGCGCTCGAGGCCGAGGAGGGGTTGAATCAACCAGCGGGGTGCAAGCTGTGGGCCGGAGTAACCACCGCTCAACGGGTAGGCCCATAGATCGCGGTAGGCAACTTCCTGGACAGTGAGGCCCAGGCGGGACAGGCGTTCCCGGCAGGCTTCCCGGTTGAGCCGGAAGAGGGAGACTCCCATCCCCATGTTGGCAAACTCCCCCGTCTCGTTATCCGGTTCCATTTCGAAAGGCGGGTTGATCCGGAAGGGATGGATCGGCTCCTCGTGAAAAAGGCGGTAGAACAAGCGGCCAAAGAGGGTTGCCGCCGGCTCGACAAGGATGATTCGCCCATCCTCCGCCAGCACCTTGGAGGCACTTTGGAAGAAATCAAATGGGCGGCAGAGATGATGCAAAACATCAACCGCAATGAGGTTTGCCCACTTCTCTCCGGGGACATCGTCCGGAGGTTGGATAATGTCATAGGCGGAACAGGCGGTATCAACGTATTGGGTTTTCACGAGGTCACTCGTCACCACCTGTGGGAGTGTTTCCTTGAGGTTGCCAATCCCCGAGCCCAGTTCAAGGGCAGGGCCCTCGGCCAATTTTGCCCGGATTGCCTCGAAGATGGATCCATACACGGCCCGGAGCCCTGCCGAGCGCTGCCACTTGCCGGCACTGGAGGCAAGCAGGTCCAGGTTGTAGGTAACCGGTGGCTGGGAGGAACCGTCCATGCAGGTCAGGCGAGAAACTTGAGCTTGCGTGCGGCAATCCAGCTCATCCGGATAAGCAGGGCGCCATCGCGCCAGCGGTCGATTTGCGGGGAGCCATAGGTCCGGCTTTGGTAGCGCACCGGAATGTCCCGGATGCGGAGGTTCAAGTGAGCCGCTCCAAAGATCAGGTCAAAATCTCCGAAGGGATCAAACTCCCCGAAGTAGGAACGGTTGGCCTCAATCAACTGGTAATGGTCCCGGTGAAAGACCTTGGTCCCGCATAGGGTGTCCTTGATGGGCTGGTTGAGCAGCCATGAGAAGAGGAGGCTGAAAAACTTGTTGCCACACATGTTG
Organism: Puniceicoccaceae bacterium; assembly: GCA_040830445.1. Lineage (GTDB taxonomy): Bacteria > Verrucomicrobiota > Verrucomicrobiia > Opitutales > Oceanipulchritudinaceae > Oceanipulchritudo. The sequence continues at coordinate 13,427 of JBFOLZ010000080.1, read as the reverse complement.
AGGAAGCGCATGGCCTGGTCCTCCATCGGGTAGACAAGGCGGACCCCGTTGGCGAACTCCGCCCGTCCGGAGGCGATAGCCTGGTAAAACTTCGGCAAGTCCTCCGGGGGCATGGTCAGGTCGGCATCGAGAATCATCAGCACCTCCCCCTTGGCCTCCCTGTAGCCGAGGCGCATGGCATCCCCCTTGCCCTTGCCTGTTTGCTGAAAGGCCCGGATGGTCTTGTCGGGGTATTCATTGATGACCTGCTGGATGGTTTCCCAGGTATCATCCTGCGAATGCCCCTCGACGAAGAGGATTTCCATGGAGGAACCCATCTCCGGGGTACGCTCAATGGCGGCCCGGATATTGCCCGCCTCGTTGCGGGCGGGAATGATGACCGTGACCGACAGGTCCCTCGCTTGCGCCTCAACCGGCTTGAGACGGGCCACCATGATGATGGAGAGGCAGAACCAGGGCAACAGCGGTGCCAGCCACCGGTTGATGAAGTTTCCGATGCCGAGAAACTCATGGGGAATGAGCATCCGGGTCTCGTTGCGGATGACTTCCCATCCACTCAGGTCCAGCAGGTTGAGAAGGTCGTCCCGGGAAAGCCAGTTCAAGGCCGGGCGCTTCGGCTTCAGCCCGAGGAATCCGGCCAGCCCGAGGATCGGCCGCCAAAGGGTGTTGTAGATATTGATGACCAGCCGGGTATCCCGGTGGGCGAGCTGGCGCAGGTTTTCCAGGGCGGCCTGGACATCAGCAGCCTCGTTGAGCACATCGGACAGCAGGATGTAGTCGAAGGTCTGGTCGTTCTCGAAAGTTTCCGCCGCCCCTTCAAGGAAGGTGCAGGAGGGATGGCGCCGGCGGGCTTCCTCGACTTGCTGGGGCACAAGGTCGATCCCGGTCCGCTCACGCCCCTCAAAACGCGCCAGCACATCGCCCGAACCACAACCCACCTCAAGCAGACGGACCCCCTCGGGGACATGATGGGCAAGGTATTTGCCCAGCAGCCGTCGATAACTGCGGCTGAAAAAAGGCAATGGTTCAACCGTCCCATAGTGTTTCCGCAACCGGGCCCAGCTGCGCTCAAGAATGACTTTGCTTGGAACCATCCTAACAAGGGAATGCAAAAAGCCCTGCCTAATGGCAAGCGAGTAAACGGCCACCGTGATTGTTTACAGGATGTTTAAGCACGGGTGCCGCAGGACCGGAAGATTGGGCTTGTGAAAATCCTGATTGCTTATGTTCTTGAAAAGGACTTTATGAGCTTCGCCACGCAGGAGAAAAGCCGGTACATCCACCTTCTGATTCTCACCCTGATTGCCGTCTACACGTTGGCGTTTGCCTTCTCCTACATGGACGATCCCATGGCCTTGGCGCCTCAACTTGACGCCAAGGAGAACCTTGCCCTGGCAAGCCAGTTTGCGGACGGGACCGTCGCCCCGGAACCCTTCTACCGGGCCGTCCTCTATCCATGGCTGCTCAACGGCATTGCCTCCGCGGAGCTACGCCCCCTGGCCGGACTTCTCCTCGGGTTGATCTGCCACCTTGGCAATGCGGCCCTGGTTTTTCTCATCGCCCATCACCTTTGGCAGAGGATGGCCGCGGGCACAATAGCCACTTGCCTCTACCTGTTGAATCCCGCCTCGCTCTTTTTCGCCCTACAGGTGCTGGACATGACCTTGGCCATCACCCTCTTCCTCGGCGCCATCCTCCTGGCCTTGACACGGAAAGAAAGGGCCCCCGCTGCCATTGCCACGGGAATCCTGCTTGGCCTGTGCGTCCTCACCCGGCCCCATTTCCTCCCGGTTGCCCTTCTTGTACCGGCCTGTGCAATGCTTCTCTCGCGTTGGAACATCCGCCTCGCCGCCTTTGGCTGGGGGGCCCTGATCGTGGTCATGCTGGGCCAGGGAATGATCAACTTTGCCCGTTCGGACCAGTTCCGGATCCTTCCCTGGCAGGGAAGCTACAACCTGTATGCCGCCAACCGAGAAGGCGCCAACGGGCTCTATTACAAGCAGACCGTCGATGTCTCGGGAATGACCTATGCCAATCCGGCCCGTGCCGAGTCGGAGTACCTTTACCAGCAGGCCACCGGAGCAACACCACCACTGGACATCGGGGCCATGCATGCATACTGGAGGACGGAGGCGCTCAAGACGGTGCTTGGTAATCCCGCGGCCTGGCTTCGGTTGATGACCTTCAAGGCCTACGCGGTGGTCAATGCCGCTGAGCAATACAACAATCTCACCTTTTCCTACCACAAGGCCCGCTTTCCGCTGCTGCGGTTCAATCCGATGAACTTCGGCGTCCTCCTGGTACTTGGAACACTGGGTGGATGGATTCTCTGGAAGCGCCGGAAAGCGTCAGCCAGTGTCGTGATTATCCTGATACTCGGCTACGCCGTTTCCTTGCTGATCTATTATGCCAGCGCACGCTTCAGGCTGCCCCTGGTACCGCTGCTGGCAGTCCTCGGGGGAGGCGTCCTGGCCTGGCCACGGCAACTTTTTGCATCCAGGGGAACATCCCTTGTGGCAGCCTGCCTGCTGCTTGCCAGCGGCGCACTGGCCTTCAGCAATTTCAGCGACATCCGGAGCCGGGATACCTACGTCCAGGACCAGCTGCTGCTGGCTAATGCCAATGCCGAACTGGGCAGGGATGTCGAGGCGGCCCGGTTCGCGCACATGGTGCTGTGGGATCATCCCAACCGACGCGAAGCCCAGCGTATTTACACTGTCAGCTATTTCAATCTTCAGCTTATGCAATCCCCCGGAGCGGATTTGTTCGGGGACTGGCAATCCCAACGGCAATGGGTTACCCAGTCTCCACCAACCGACCCGGTCCAGGATGTCATCCTCGGGGTCTATTACTGGAAATGGGGCCAGTTCAATCAGGCAATGGACTTGTGGACATCGGCAACCGACAGTGGCAACCCGGGCAGCGTACTGGCCAGGGCTTGCCAGGCCGCTGTTGGTTTGGAAACCTCCACGCAGGCCGGGAATAGCGAGCTGGTGACAGCCCTGCAAAACCTCTTAGCCGAATGAAAGCCATGCGGGAGCTGATACATAACCGGTTTTGGGAATGCGCCTGTGCAGGTTTGCTGCTGATAGCGGGGATCCTGACGTTAACAACAGCGCCCCACTACGGGGACAGCTGGGACGAGGCAATTCGCGCCAAGGCGGGGGAATTGAAACTGGAGTATTACCAGCACTTGCTCTCAGGGGACATCAGCGCTGCCCGGGAAATTGGCAGCAGGCGGGATCTCTATCCCGGATTTCATGACCTCAACCTGGCTTTGCTGAGACGGATGAGCCCACTATCCGACCACCTGACCGGCAATTTGTTCTCCGCCTTCCTGGGGCTGACTGGAACAGCTGGGGCCATGTTTCTGGCTTACCGTTTTTGGAACATCCAGGCCGCCTTCTGGACAGGTCTCCTGCTGCTGGCCACGCCCTCCTGGTACGGCCATCTCTTTATCAATCCCAAGGATATTCCATTTGCGTCCGCCTACATATGGTCCCTTGCCGCCATCTTGTACTGGGTCAGGCGTGCGGCTTCCCCGGGTTGGGGAATTCCCCTTTTGACGGGCCTGGCAACGGGTGTCGCCACCGCCTGCAGGATAGGTGGACTGGTTCTGCTTTGCTATCTGGCCTTGTTTCTTTTCGGAGCCATCCTCTACCGGGGATTCAGGGAGAAGGATGCATTCAAACAAATCCGAAGCCGGCTGCTGGCCCAAATCCCCAAGCTGGTGGTGGCCGGTGTTGTTTGTTTTGCGGTCCTGTTGATTTATTGGCCATACGGGCAATGGGCCCCATTCGACCGGGCTGAAGAAACGTTACAGAACGTGACCCAGTATGACTGGAGCATGCCTGTTCTTTTTCAAGGTATGTTCCATGAGGCACCAGAGCTGCCCTATTACTACATCTTGAAGATGATGCTGATCAAGATTCCGGTTATGGTCCTGGTATTGTTTGTGGCTGGTTGCGCCTTTACGCTGACCAAATTATGGGAGGTCAACCGGAAAGGAACGGCATCTGAAAACGAATTTCATCACGCATGTCTGCTGTTCGCCGTCCTGTTTCCCATTTCTTATGTCATCGTAAAGGATGCCGTGTTGTATAATGGCCTGCGTCACCTGCTTTTTATTGTACCGCCCATGTGTATCCTGGCGGGTGCTGGATTAGAGAGGATACGGGGATTGGTTCATGGAAAGCTGCCTAATCTCAAGGTACCCGCCTACGCCGGCATTGTGGCAATGCTGTCACTGACGATCCTGCAGATGGTACGGCTGCATCCCTATCAGTATGTTTATTTCAATGAACTGGCAGGTGGAACGGCCCGGGCATCCAGCCAATTCGAAACCGACTACTGGGGAACCGTTTACAAGGAACTGGCCGAAGAGTTTGCAGAATATCTGAATACGGCATCGCCCTCCCCTGCCGGTACCAGCCTGACCATCAACATGGAACATGTGACCTGGCTGTTTGAGCCCTTTATACGGGAGGCCACCGGTGAGCCGATCTCCATCGTTCGATCCGCCCCTCAAGCGGATGACTTCTTCGTTTCCTCGACCTCCTGGTCGGCAGACCAGTTTTATTACGGGAAACCCGTAGTGGAAATCAGCCGGATAGGCATCCGTCTGGGCGTGGTCAAGGATCGTCGTGGCCTGAACATTCATGAGCGCCAACTGGGCTATCAGCCCGGGCCTCCCCAGACCCCATGAGAATCCTCATTGAAGCGCACCATCCGGCGCATATCCACTTCTGGAAGTTCCCTGTTCGCGAGTTGCTGGGCCGAGGTCATGATGTCCTCATGATTGGCAGGGACCGGGATGTGATGTACAGGCTTCTCAAAAAATACGACTGGATTCCTCACATCATCCCGACGCAGAGTTCGCGTAACAACCGGATCCCCGTGCTCGAGTTTACGCGGCGCCAGGTTGCCGTTGCACGGTGCATTCGAAAGTTCAAACCGACAACCGTATGCAGCCTCATGGGAAGCTATGCCCAAACGGCAGGCCTGGCAGGAATCCGGAATGTGATTTTTACGGACTCGGAGTTCCAGCACTTCAATCACCGCATCGCCCATCCCTTCGCGACCGAAATCCACACACCGTATTGCTTTTACAAGGAACTCGGGCCCAAGCAGATTCGCTACAAGGGGATTCATGAACTGGCCTTCCTGCACCCGGACCACTTTCAACCGGATCCTTCTGTCCTGAAAAAGTATCCGGGTCTGGAGCCGGGGCGCTTTGTCCTGGTCCGCCTTTCCGCATGGAACACGATGCACGACCGGCATCACATGGGAGTTGGGGAAGCATTGGCTGGCTTCATCGGGAAAGCTGCCACGACGTACAGGATCGTCCTTTCGGCGGAGGAGAACCGGGTTCCGGAATCCCTTCGGCAACATGTCATGTCGTTTGCCCCCGAAGACTTTCATCAGATTCTTTCCCGGGCGGCATTCCTCCTTTCAGAGGGCGCGTCCACCGCAGCTGAGGGTGCCTGCCTTGGTATCCCCACGGTTTACATCAATTCGACCGAGCCAAGGGGATATTTGGAAATGCTTGAACAGGGCTACGGCTTAGTCAGGGGTTTTCAGGATGCAGCGGCCGGAATCAAGGCAACTCAGCGATGGATTGAAGAATTGAATGAGGAGGAGAGAGCTAGGCTGCACGCCTCCAGCCAGAAGATGCTGGAGAACCATATTGATGTAACCGATTACGTCGTGAAAGTCCTGGAGGGAAGTAACGCATGAACCATCCACTCGTCAGTGTAATCACGGTTTGTAGGAATGCGAAGGATGACCTCCTGCGGACGCAGGCCTCCGTGATGGCACAAAATTGCCATGCCATGGAATGGATTGTCGTGGACGGTGACTCTAGCGATGGAACGAAAAGGCACCTCGAGTCCCTTAAACAACCGTGGATCCGGTGGAAATCAGAACCAGATGAAAGTATTTATGAAGCCATGAACAAAGGCATACAGATGGCTAAAGGCCGGTGGCTTTGGTTTCTTAATGCTGGGGATGTCTTTAACGAGGAAACAACGGTCAGCCAACTAACACAAGTGCCGGAGGATACCGAAATCTGCTTTGGCGAAACACTCGTAGAGGAAGCCGATTTCAAGGTTCTAGGAACCCGCTCGGAAGTGACACCGCACAATCTCCCTCAAGACCTTAAGAAGCACCAGTTTCGCAAGGGGATGGTGGTATCCCATCAGGGATTTGTTGTCCGTAGAGCGATTGCTCCACTATACAATTCAAGCAAATACCAGTTTTCCTCCGACTTGGACTGGATGCTCAATATTCTGAGCGAGCCAAGGAATTGCCTCCGGCTTGGTGTACTCGCCCGCCTGCCCAGAAGGGGGGCCACCATGGATAACTGGCGGCGATCACAGTGGGAAAGGTTTCGGATACTCTGCCACCACTTTGGGAAACTTCAGACGCTGATGATTCATTTATTAATTACGCTGAGAAGATTAGCTTTTGTGTTTAAAACGGGCCATCTTCGTTAATTCTCTCATTAAATCCGCTGAGATTCCAGTCCAGCCTTCCAACGTCTATTTTGTAAGCGACCAGCTTACCACCTCGAAAGCTCACTTCCCCAGCGTAAAGTTCAGGGTCTTTGAAATTACTTCAAAAAATCGTTGGCGGATGATCGGAACCGCAAAAATAACAATCAGCCCTAAATGGAAGGACACCATAATTGCTGCCAGTGCCTGACCCGCCCAAGTTGAGCATACAAAAAATCCTGAAAAGGGAAGCACCAGACCAATCACTACGGCAATTGGGATCCAGGCCCACTGAAGCAAGAGCAGGCCCTGACTGGCCCTGTTGGTGCCTCTATTGATTATCTGTTGATAAAGGAACTGAACGAGAATACCGGAGACAATGAGTGCTGCGGGCACACCCATCACACCGATGAGGGAAACACCGGCCACCATTAGTGCGGCTTGTAATATGTTCTCCAAGGAACTGACATAGCCTGCAGATTGCATCGCCCCTGATGAAAAAATCATGCCCATGAGCAGGCGACTTCGAAGAATCATGAATGTTGCCAATGCCATGAGACCAACAAACCATTGGCCAACAAATTGTTCCGGAGACGTCCAGAGCCCAACAAATCCTTTGTTAAGGAGCGTGTATCCGACTACGGAACAACCTCCGACAAAAACGAATCCTCGGACAAAGCCACTGACCAGGTCAATCTTGCGTTGTTCAGTAACCTCCGCATCTCCAAACAAATGGCCGTAAGCCGGATAGGCACCCGCCAATCCGTTGTTGATGAATTGCTGCGCAACCAGAGCCAATCTCGAGGTCACCGTAAACGCCACTGCAGACTCTGGGCCCAGCAGTTTGGTCAAGAGAATGTTCGGCAAGTTACTGCTGAAGGAGCTGGATGCCTTGGCTGCCAGTATCGAAGGAGTTGTACGAAAGTAGTCATTGAATATCACCCTCGACCAGGTTTGCCCGGGTGGTAATGAGCGTAATAGAATCCAGCTATTAACCAGGTTCCCAACTACGGCGAACAAGTTTCGGGTCAATAAACCCAATGGCAACGCCCAGAGCCCCCACTTCAAGATGACAAGGCATACAAGAATCGTAGAAAAACTGACCACTTCACTACAAACCTGCAAAATTGCGGGAACCTTGGTGCGCTGGAGCGCTGCTGAAAAGTCCTTCAGGAAATTATTTGCCATCGAGAGGGCGCCTGCAATCCCTGCAAGTCTGATACAATTCCCTAAAATGACCACCAAGGCGGGGTCAGCATCAAACCATCTGGGAAAAGCGTCAGCCAAGGCAAAAACAACCAACGAGTATAGAGCCAATACACAGCCCATTATCACACTCCCGTGCCAGAAGTAATGTACCACTTCCTTAAGATTTTTGCGCGCATAGGCGTTTGCACAACGGACTTTAGTTATAGCGCCGGCACCAGGATCGACTAATGCCACCCATGCTAGAAGCCCGCCTGAAGCCAACCAGAAACCATATAAGCGATCCCCGAGAAAAGTTAAATATAGAGGTATAAGGAAGAATGCTTGAAGAATAAGGATACTGGTACTGACCCAGCCTCCAGTTATATGCCAGACAAATGCCTGTCGGCGAGACGCCCCTGCTCCTAAGTTAACTTTCTTCACAATAATCCGAACTCACTAGCAGATATTGAAAGCCTTGTTGGAGGGATTGCGAAACACTGCCAAACTTGAACGAGGCCAATAATTCTTCGCGTACCAACCAAATTCACGCTTCCATGTTCGGTATATCTTCTGCTCTCCCGGACGATTGATGTCGTCAAGGAACAAGGCAAAATCCGCAGCCAATCTATTATTGATAAATTTCCCAGCTGGCAATCGGGCAAGCCTGTTGCCTTTAGAAGAAATGGGAGCATCGACCAAGACCAAGTCGAACCGTTCATCACCTAACTCATGTGATAGTAAATCCTCATCAAACCATTCAGATATTCCCCTTGTGTAATGACCCGGAGCGATTGGAGCATGAACAAATCGGACAAAATCCCCAGTTCCTGATTTCTGCAAGTACTCGCGGACTACCTTGATCCAGTCTTCATTCTGCTCGACTGAAACCAATTTTCCCCCGTAACGGCGCGCAGCTTCTGCGAGAAACAAAGTTGAAATTCCAGCTCCAAATTCAAGAAAGTACATTCTCCGATGCGTTACGATCTCATTGACCAAGAGTCGAATTGCACTTGGGCGCATGGCTGAACCTGTCCATGGAAACTCAGGAAACTCCGCAAATCCTTTCAGTTGTGCCAATGAATACGTATCCCAGGAGATGGCTGTTTTGGACTCATCATAATCCAGCCAAGTCCTAAGAAGCGGTATGCGCCGCAGTGTTTCAGTTATATTCATTCAGTTCAATTATTGTTTTGCCCCGGAGGGCACCTTTCCAATCACTTTTGCCGGATTGCCTGCAACAATTGAAAATTCGGGAACATCGGAAACCACGACTGCACCGGCGCCGACAACAGCGCCCTCACCGATGGTGACGCCCTTGAGGATGATAGCCCGCGCTCCGACAAAGACTCGAGCCCCTATCGTCACGGGTGCTGTGCTGATGTCATTCTCGTCAAAGCGCCTGGACGGGTTGAGCGAGTGTGCATCACTGTCTGTAATGATGGCGCCAGAACCGACAAGAGTGCTATCCCCGATTGTGATCTTCTGACGGGCGCTGATGGTGCACCCGGAAAGCCCGATTTCTGAGCCAAGGCAAATGCGGGCCTCAGCGGTTGACGCACGCAACAGGACCGGCTGAACCAGACCAAGGGAATTCTGGCGAAAGCGGCTACAGGCCACCAATCCGGGCCCGATGGAGATACTGCCTCGCCTTGCCTGCCAGACAACGGGCAGCCCGCGCAGGTCCCACGATGGGTCCCACTGCAGCCCCTTCCACTGGCAAAACAGCCAATCCCGGGGAATGCAGAGGAAGTGGAGCAATCGGCGCAACTTGACGCGGGTGTCTTTCGGCAATGGCATGCGTTATTCGGACCGTGGGTTTGTCTGGAGTATATGCTCGTAGAGGGAAATATACTGTTTGGCAATGGTATCCATGGTAAATTGTCCAGCAGCCCGCTGAATGCCTTTTCTGCCAAGGGTTTCCCGCTCCCCGGGACTTGCGGCCAATGACTCCATGGCATCGGCTAGTTGCCGCCAGCCGGTTCCCTTGGCAATGCGCCCCGCTTCGCCCTTCCCAAGCAGCCACGGAACGGCTCCACTTCCCGGAAAAGCCACCACCGGAAGACCCTGGGCCATCGCTTCCAGAATGGTCATGCAAAAAGACTCTTCCCTCGTGGAATGGACAAAGACGTCAGTCGAATGACGCATCAGGTCGATTACAGTGGAATGCTTCACCATCCCATGGAAGGCAATGCCCCCGTCGAGGCCTTTCCGGACAGCCCATGCCTGGGCGGCACCCCCCTGACCCATTTCCTTGCCGACTACTGTCAGGTGAGTCTCCGGGTTCTCGCTCCAAATATGGTTGAAGGCCCGGATTAAAGCCTTGGGATTTTTACGCCTGTCCCATCCGGTAACGGAAAGGAACCGCATCCGCTGCCCAGTTTGGCGGACCGGTCGTGAAGCAACCAACGCTTCTGGTAAGCCGTTCGGCACGACCGCGATTCTGCCCGCAAAGCGCATCGACAGGAACTGCTTCTCCAAATAGGGAGATATGACGCTTAAGTTCCGAACCCGCTTCAAGACTGTACTGCTGTAGGCGGCCCGGAAGATCCGGTAGGGCGACCGTGTATAACGGGCAATTTCCCAAGGGGCATCCCGGGCAGTGACAAGGCAGGGTAATCCGCTGTCCACTCCCGCATGGGCGAATTCATAAGTCCATTGGGCATGCACCAGATCGGCACCGCACTCCCGGATCACCCTGGTCATTAGATGGCGCTCCCTGCCATAGGCATCCAGCATCAAGGGGATCCCAGCCCTTCTTGGGGTAAAGTGGATCTGCAGACCCCTGCCCTCCCGCGAACCGGCTTCAACTGCATCCTTGCAACTGGTCACGACAACGACCTCCAGGCCGGCCGCGTGCAAGGCCCTGACCAGATAGGCTCCAAGGGGATAAAGATAGCCTCCGGGCAAGGATTCACCCTGCCCGACCAGATCGCCAAGCAGTTGCAGTGAAATCGGCCCGCAGTAGCAAATCTTCATGCTCCCTCGAGCAAACGGGTTATTGAAGGAGCTCCATGACTTGAATCTCCCGGTCGTCCTCCCTCGTCCGGTACAGCACCAGCTCGGCCACCAGGCCCAGTGAAATGAGTTGGGCGGAAAGGAGGGTCCCGAGGATGCCGAAGAAGAAAAGGGGCCGGGTACCGATTCCCTTGTAGCCAAGGAACCAGCCCGCGGAAAGATAGACCAGGATGCCAAGCCCAAGGACCCCGACCAGCAGGCCGAGCCCGCCGAAAAAGTGCGCCGGGCGCCGCAGGTAGCGGGTCAGGACCACCGTTGTCAGGAGATCGAGAAGTCCCTTGATAAGCCGGGTGGCCCCGTACTTGGAGCGGCCGTGGGTGCGCGGCTGGTGCTCGACGACAATTTCCGCCACCCGGTATCCGTCGGCATTGGCAAGGATGGGGATAAAGCGGTGCATTTCGCCATAGAGCTTGAGCCCTTTGGCCACTTCGGACCGGTAAGCCTTGAACCCGCAATTGACATCATGCAGCTTGAGACCGGAAACCAGCCTGACCATGCCATTGAAGATTCGTGAGGGCAGGGTCTTGTCGACCGGATCTTTCCGGTTTTTCTTCCAGCCGGAGACCATGTCGGCCCCGGCCTCCAGGGCGTCGAGGAACTTGGGGATCTCCTCCGGCTGGTCCTGCAGGTCGGCATCCATGGTAATGATGGTCCGGCCCCGGGCGGCCTTGAATCCCCGGGCCAGTGCCGCCGCCTTGCCAAAATTGCGGCGATGCCGGATGCCACGGATTTGTTCCGGGTGACTGCGGTGCAGGTCCTTGATAAAGGCCCATGAGCTGTCGCGGCTGCCATCATCGACAAAGATGATTTCAAACCCATCACTGGAGACGGATGGGAGGACAGCCAGCAGCCGGTCAGTCAACTCCTTCAAACTCCCCTCCTCGTCCAACACAGGGACGACAACGCTCAACTCCAGTTCAGGTTCCCCGATGGCGGGCTCTGGTGACAAAAGCGGATTCACAGGACATGGCATAGGGAATTCCGCGGCGGTTGCAACACCAACCCGAGCGCCGGGAGGTCCAGCCCTGTCTGGCTGTTGCAAAAGCTTGCCCTGCCGGGCTCGCAGCGGCACCTTCATCATCAAAATGAAGAAACCCACGCATCGCCAAGCCATCGTCGCTGGCGGCCTCCTGATTGCCATCCTGGCGCTGGCGGCCGGCTATGTCCTTTGGGCCAACCGGGACAACCTGCCCCCGGTGGAGGAGATGCGAAGCCACCTGCTGGCCTTCCTGGAGAGTATCCCGGAGCCGCTTTATTTCCTGGCCTTCCTGATTCTTCCCGCGATGGGCGTGCCCTTGACCCTCTTTTACCTGACCGCCATTCCCGTGATGGGAGACGGTCAGCCCGCCGTGGCCATCGGGCTGGCGTGGACAGCCCTGGCCCTCAACATGGTCCTCTGCTATGTCCTTGGCCGCTGGCTGCTCCATCCGGTGATAGAGTGGATTGTCCGCCACCGGAACCTGACCATTCCCAAGCTGACTCCCGGGAATGAATGGAAAGTGGTCCTTGCGGTGCGGCTTTCGCCCATTCCCTATGCGCCCCAGAACTACATCCTTGCGCTGGGGCACGCCCGCTGGCGGACCTATCTCTGGATGTCACTCCTCATCCAGGGATCGATCGGGCTCGCCGTAATGCTGGTCGGGGAATCGGTCCTGACCGGCGGCCTGGGCTATATCCTCCTGGCCCTCTTCGGCCTGCTGGTCCTCAACCTGATCATTGATTTCATCCGCAAACGACTGACCCGTGAGCCCGTCGCCGACAAAGAATAGAAACTGCTATACGGTCACCGAGCTGACCCGGGAAATCAAGGGCCTGCTGGAGCGCCGGTTCCCGGTGGTACAGCTGCGGGGGGAAATCAGCAACTTGCGGCGTCACCAGTCCGGCCACGTTTATTTTTCCCTCAAGGACAGCGGCGCGTCCATTTCTGCCGTCTGCTTCCGCGGGGACGCCATGCGCCTGAAAGTCCAGTTGAAGGACGGGCTGCAAATCATCGGGAACGGCCGGGTCGCTGTCTATGAGCCAAGGGGTAGTTACCAGGTCATTTTCAGCACCATTGAGGAAGATGGCATCGGGCGCCTGCAGCAGGCCTTTCTGGCCTTGAAGGAAAAGCTTCAGGGAGAGGGCCTCTTCGATCCGGCCCGCAAGCAACCACTGCCCCAGCTGGCAAAATCCATCGGCTTCGTGACGTCGGATACCGGGGCGGCCCTGCGCGATTTCATCTCCATTCTTCGCCGCCGGCATTGGGCCGGGCGGCTGGTGGTGATTCCCGCCCGTGTCCAGGGTGCCGGGGCCGCGGAAGAAATTGTCGCCGGGATCGAGGCCGCCAACCGCCACCAGCTGTGCGATCTCCTTGTCATCGGCCGGGGCGGTGGCAGTCTGGAGGACCTCTGGCCCTTCAATGAAGAGATCGTCGCCCGGGCCGTAGCCGCCTCCCGGATACCGCTCATTTCCGCAGTCGGCCATGAAATTGATTTCACGCTGAGCGACTTTGCAGCCGACTTTCGCGCCGAGACCCCATCCGCGGCCGCCGAATGGATCACCAGTGCCCGCCAGGCCTTTGTCGACCGGACCGTCACCTTGAGCGACCGTTTCGAGGCGGTCTCAGGGCGCCTGCTGGAGCGCAAGACGCACCGTCTCTCCATGGCCAGGGCCAGCCTCAAGCACCAGCACCCGCGCAACCGCCTCGACCAGGCGGCCCTGCGCCTCGATGACCTGCACGGTCGCCTCGGTCAG
>JBFOLZ010000079.1:0-36056 GCA_040830445.1 Puniceicoccaceae bacterium | reverse complement strand
GCCATCCTCCTTGAAGACCCGCATGCTGATGTCATCATTGGCGGCGACCTCAATTGCTACTACAACCACAAGGCGGTCTTCGGGGACCGGTTCGAGGAGACCGGCGTCAATGATATCCTGCCAACCCATGGAGACGAGAAACGGATGGCCGGGCCGGAGGCCGGTGGCCTCTACAACTTATGGTTTGAACTGCCGAAGCAGGAGCGCGGTTCCGAAGTTTACCGCGGCTACTGGGGAACCTTGATGCAGATCCTCCTTGCCCCCGGGCTGTATGACAATCAGGGCATCCAGTATGTTGACAACAGCTTTGACCGTCTGACCATTCCGGGCGAAAACGTCGATGCCCGCTGGGGCCGGCCGATGCGCTGGAACAATGTCGGCGGCGGGGTCGGGTATTCCGATCATTTGCCGCTCGTGGCCCGTTTCCGTGTCCTCGACGAGGATACCGACGGCTGGATGTCACTGGAGAATCCGACCCGGGAAGCGTTTACGGACGACCGTCCACGGATGGACTTCCGGTTAAGGGACCGCCGGGCCGTGCCCGATGCCGAAGGGCTGGCCAACCTCGGCGAGCGCGACCGGGCTACTCTGCTGGGGGAACTCTTCCGGCTGGACACGGTCCTTGTTTCGGAGAAGCCCGCCCGCGTCCGGATCGGGGATCTGGAAATGCAGATCTATGCCCCTATGCGGGAAATCCGTAACCGGCTGGATGACTTGTCCGTCGGCGACAGGCTGAAGACCTATGCCACACTGGAAACCTACCGGGGCCGGTTCCAGTTTGTTATCCACGATCCCGGCTGGATCCTGAAGGACTGATCAGGAGGAAGCTTTCCTCAACTCATCCAGAAGCCCGGCACAGGCATCCTCGAGCAGATCGAGGACCAGTTCAAAGCCCTGCTGGCCGCCGTAGTAGGGGTCCGGAACTTCCCGGAGGTCATGCTCGCGGGCATAATCGCACATCAGGCTGACTTTGGCCTTGCCGTCGCCGTTGCGGCTGAAGGGGCGCAGGCCATCCAGATTGTCCATATCCATGGCGATGATATAGTCAAAGCGCTTGAAGTCATCCGGCCGGACCTGGCGGGAGATACTCTCCAGCCGGTAACCGCGCTTTTCCGCTGCCTGCATCATGCGGCGATCCGCCGGTTGGCCGGCGTGGAACCCGATGGTTCCGGCTGAATCGCAACGGATCCGGTCGGCCAGGCCCTGCTCCTCGACCAGCGCCTTGAAGACCGCCTCCGCGGAGGGTGAGCGGCAGATGTTGCCCATGCAGACAAAGAGGACGGAGGTTTGGGTGGTCATGGGGGGATTGGGATTGGGATTGCGATTGGGATTGAGATTGGGATTGTGGGGGAGGCGAGCAATGCAAAATGAACCGGATATTATTTGAAAGTCAGGATTCCCAGTGTGAACTGGCCGCCAGCGATCCCCGGCTGGAGCATGTCCGGGGTGTCCTGCGGATGAAGGTGGGGGATGCCTTTGATGTCGGCGTCGTCAATGGGCCGGTGGGCAAGGCCACGATTAGGGAACTGGGCCCGGAGCGGATGCAGCTTTCCATGGAGTGGGGGGAGCGACCTCCGCTGCCCCCGGATATCCATTTGCTGGTCGGGATGTGCCGGCCGGCAACCGCGAGAAAGATCCTGGCGACGGCCCCGACCCTCGGGGTGCGTTCGATAAGCTTTGCTTCCTGTGGACGCTCGGATCCCGCCTATGCCAAATCCCGTCTTTGGAAAAGCGGGGAGTGGCGGAGCGTTTTGCTGGAGGGGGTCGAACAGGCATTTGATACCTATCTGCCCGCAGTCGAGGTGGCGGATTCGATTGGGAATGGACTGGCCTCCCTGCCGGTTGCAGCAACGCGTCTGGCCCTCGATGTCTATGAGGGCGTCGGACCCCTCAGTGGGGCCGCATGCTCGCCCGGGCAACCGGTTTGCCTGGCCATTGGCCCGGAGCGGGGCTGGAACAAGCACGACCGGGAGGCCCTCCGTGGCGCTGGGTTCGAACTGGTATCCCTCGGCGAACGGGTCCTCCGGGTGGAGACGGCAGTAACCGCTGCCCTGACCCTCCTCCTCGCCAAGCTGGGGGTCCTCTGACGACGATTCAGGCCTTGGCCAGAATGGCTGTGCTCGGTTCGTTGGTACCGGATTTACCGATACGACGCAGGCAGGTCCAATTACCGGCAGGAATTTCAAGGTCCCCCGGAAGTTCATAAACCAGCACTCCTTCAGGAGCCAATGCCGCGCCGGCCTTTTCCACCAATTGGCGGCCATGTGTCCGGGCCAGCTCGTAGGGCGGGTCCATGAAGATGAGGTCAAACACCTGTTCCGATGCGAAGCGCATCACGTCCAGCCGGGTTACCTTGACCGGAACGTCTCCCGGATTGCCCAGGCTCTTGAGGACCGCCTGCAGGTTCTGCTGCAGTGCGGCCACCGCCTGGGGATGCTTTTCCACGAAGGTTCCACCGCTGGCCCCTCGGGACAGGGCTTCCAGTCCGTAACTGCCCGAGCCGGCAAAGAGGTCAAGAAAGCGGGCGCTCTCCACCCGGGGGCCCAGGCTGGAAAAGACCGCTTCGCGCATGCGGTCGGTCGCCGGCCGGACATGCTTGCCCTTGCCGGTGGTCAATGGAATGCCGCGGGCCTGTCCCCCCGTGATGCGCATGTTTCCGAGAATGGTCACGGTGTTCCTTCAGGCAAGCACTGAGAAAATTTACCGGCTTTTTGAAATTTTAGGATTCCCTCCACACCGTGTTTCTTTAGTGATTATGGTGCTTAACTAAACGAAATGGGTTGGAGAAGTGTACAGTTTGTGCTTTTGGGCATGGCCACGGTTTCCGCTTCGTTCACTGCGCATGCCACCGAGGACAATCTCTGGCCGCTCTATGTGAAGAAGACGGATTCCGCTGTCGGGCGCCCGGACCAGACCAACAGCCTCGGTCCTTTCATCTCCGAGACCGAGCGGGATGGCTTGAACATTTTCAGTTTCCGCCCCTTTTATACCTCCTTTGTGGACCAGGAAACCGGCCACCACAGTTCCTACCTGCTCTACCCGCTGGTCCATTGGCGGGACCAGGGGGAAGTCAACGACCGGGGCGGATTCCGGCTCGTCCAGTCGCGCGATTTTGATTCCACCGACAACTCCTATACCCACGTCTTTCCGTTCTATTTCCGCAACAAGACCGGCGATCCGGAGCAGGACTACCTTGCCTTCTGGCCCTTCGCCGGGACGGTGAAGAACAAGTTGTGGCGGGACGAGATCGAGTTCTATGCCTGGCCCCTCTATGTGCGCACGGTCAGGGATGACGAAATCCGCACCCATACGCCTTATCCCTTCATCCAGCGACTCAGCGGTCCCAAGAGCAGCGGCTTCGGATTCTGGCCCTTCTACGGGCACTTCGAGCGGGAAGGGGACTACGACAAGACCTACGCCCTCTGGCCGTTCTACTACAACGAGTACTTTGACCTGGAAAAGGAAGTTCCCTACCAGCGGTTCGGGGTCCTGCCCTTCTACACCCGGGAAACAGCAGCCGGCCTGAAGAGCGAGACCTTCGGCTGGCCCTTCTTCGGCTATACCCGGGAAGCCGCGCCCCGCAAGGAGTATTGGGAAAATCGCTACTTCTGGCCGTTTTTCGTGCAGGCCGACGGGGAGAAGCGGACCGTCAACCGCTGGATGCCCTTCTATACCCATGAGACGAAGCAGAACGTCGACAAGCGCTGGTACTTGTGGCCCTTCCTGAAGCGCAAGACCATCCAGGAGCCGGGCTATATCCGCGACCGGACGTCCATCCTCTACTTTCTCTACCGCGAGGAGAAACTGATCTTTGCCGATGCCACGGCCCGCAAGTCGACCCTGTGGCCGCTTTACGGCTACTACAACAACGGGACCGGCCACAAGCAGCTGCAGGTGCTCGATCCCCTGACCGCATTTTTCCCGAGAAACGAGAAGGTACGGGAAAACTGGACGCCCCTCTTTACCCTCTACCGCTATGATGAACGCTCGGGCAACAAGCGCCATTCGCTCCTCTGGGACTTCATCGTCTGGGAGAAGGACTACACGGGTACGCAGGGATTTTATTTGGGCCCGCTTTTCCAATGGGAAGCCGGTGGCCAATGGGAACTGCTCCGGGGTTTGATCCGGAGAACAAATGAAGACGGCGGCAAGCGGACCCGCTTCTTCTGGAAGAAGGGATAAGGTTTGCGAAAGGAACGGACACGACCTATGACAACGTTTATGACAGAGGAATCCGGCATATGAAGGCGCTGAAGGACTTTTTCGAATGGATTGGCTCGGGTGTGCAGATGGCTCTCCGGACGCTGGGCTATCTGCCGCAATTGCCCCGCCACTGGAAACAACTGATCGACCAGTGCCTCTTCATGGGCTACGCCACGGTGCCCCTGGTGGCCATCCTGAGTGTCTTTATCGGGGGAGTGCTGGCCTTGCAGATCGGCTACAGCATCCTTGATTTCGGGGCCAAGCAATACATCGGGACCATTGTCGGCCTCTCCATGGTGCGCGAACTCTCGCCGGTCATGACAGCGGTCATGGTCACCGGCCGGGTTGGGTCCGCGGTCACCGCCGAGCTGGCCTCCATGAAGGTCTACCAGGAGGTGGATGCCCTAAAGACGATGAACATCCCGCCGGAGCGCTTCCTCGTCATGCCGCGGCTGGCGGCGATTTTCCTCGTCATGCCGATTCTTTTGATGGTCTCCGTGGTCACCGGATGGATGGGCGGCCAGCTGGTCTGCCAGTTTGTTCCCTGGATCGACCTCAGCTCGCAGGCCTATTACAACTCGCTCCGTTCCTTCATGGACTTGGGCGACGTTACCGACGGTCTCGTCAAGACGCAGCTATTTGGCATTGGCATTGTCCTGATTGCCAGCCACATCGGGCTGCGGACCTCCGGCGGGCCGCGCGAGATTGGTGCCGCTGTGACCCGTGCGGTCGTGGTCTGCATCATCTTCATCCTCATCTTCGATTACTTCATCACCAACATTCTCATATAGGTTTGCCCATGGAATCCACAGTAACAGTCGAACCGGTGAGTGTCAGCGTCCAGGGCCTGGGTAAGGCCTACGGGAGCCAGTCGGTGTTGGAGGATGTCTCCTTCGAGGTGAAGCCGGGTGAAATTTTCGTCCTCATGGGGCCCAGCGGGTCCGGCAAGTCCGTCCTCATGCGGCATCTCGTCGCGCTCGAGCAGGCGGATGCCGGCGAGGTCCTGGTCGGGAACGAGCCCGTTGACGGCAACAGCAAGGAGCAAAGTGTCCGCATGGCCCTGGTCTTCCAGGCGGGGGCCCTCTTCAACTCCATGACCGTCTATGACAACCTCGCCCTCTATCCACGCGAACACCGGCTCTACAGCGAGGCGGTGATCCGGGAGAAGGTCACTGCTGTCATGAAGGCCCTCTCCATCGAGAACGCGGGGGCCAAAATCCCGGCCGAGCTCTCCGGGGGAATGAAGAAGCGGGTCGCGGTGGCCCGGGCCATCATCATGGAGCCCCAGCTGATCCTCTACGATGAGCCAACCTCGGAACTGGATCCGATCCTTGCCGCGACCACCTCGGAACTCATCGCCACCATTTCCCGCGAGACCGGGGCCACCAGCCTGGTGGTGACCCACGACCGCGACCTCGCCCTTTCCATTGGTGACCGCATCGCCCTGCTGATGCAGGGCAGGCTGGTCTTCACCGGGACGCCGGACGAGCTGCGGGCCAGCACGGATGCCCAGGTCCGCGAATTCATGAACCCTTCCATCGATCCCGATAACCCAAGATTTAGAAAACAGGAGAACGACGTATGAACCAAACCTTCCAATCCATTCGCGTGGGCATCTTTTTTGTCCTCGGTATTGTCCTCATCTATGCCGTCTATTCGGTCATAGGAACCAAACAGTTCGGCACCCCGGCCGGTTATGTCATCAAGGCTGAGTTCGACGACATCCGTACCCTTTCCCAGGGAGCGGACGTCCGCATGGCTGGTGTCCGCATCGGCGAGGTGACGGGGACTGAATTGGCCGCAGGGCGTGGTCTTGTCACCTTCCGGATTGATGACACCGTCGCCATCCCCTCCGATTCCGTGGCCACCATCGCCATGTCCAGCCTGCTCGGGCAGCAGTACGTCAGCGTCCAGTATGGCCAGGCTGCCGATACCCTGACCGATGGCTCGGAAATCCTCGCCGAGGCCGGAGCCGACTTCAATGAGATCCTCGGCCAGGTCCAGGACCTCGGGGAAAAGCTCAACAAGATGGCTGATAGCTTCTCCGGGCTTGGGGATACCGGCATGGGCGAGCTCTTTACCAATCTCAACGACCTCGTGGTCGAGAACCGGAGCCGCTTCGATACCGTCCTCTCCAATCTCGAGGACATCACCACCAAGCTCAATGCCTCCGAGGGGACACTTGGCAAGCTCATCAATGAGGATGAGATGTACACCGAGTTGATGGCCGTTGTCGGCGACCTCCGGACGGCTTCCCAGGACATGGAGGAGGCCCTTGGCGGGGCCCGCGAAATCATCGATACCGTCCAGGC
The DNA here is from genome assembly GCA_040830445.1 of Puniceicoccaceae bacterium. GTDB lineage: Bacteria > Verrucomicrobiota > Verrucomicrobiia > Opitutales > Oceanipulchritudinaceae > Oceanipulchritudo. Next base: position 29,541 of record JBFOLZ010000079.1, on the reverse strand, counting down.
CGGCGAAGGCACCCTCGGGAAGCTGCTCGTGGATGACACTATCGCCTCCGACCTCGAGGTCACCATGACCAATATGCGGGAGTTCTCCGACAAGCTGAATTCCGGCGAGGGAACTCTCGGCAAGCTGGTGACCGACGACGAGCTCTACAACGACCTCCGCTCGATGCTCAACCGGGCGGACGAGGCCCTTGGCTCGATCGACGATTCCGGCCCGATTACCGCTGTCGGGGCCGTCTCGGGTGTTCTTTTTTAGGCCCGCGAGCCCAGTAAAGATGCGGGTTCTGAAGTTTTTTTCAAAAAAACGAAGTTTATTTGAACAAAAGCCGAACACCCCCCGTCTTAATCTACAGACGCAACAGTCGTCGTTTTCAGTCTAGTTTGTAGTTTGGTTAAGCACTTGAACCGCCACTTGTTACCCCGAGTGGCGGTTTCTTTTTGTCCGGGGTTGCCAATCCGGCCAATTCCGGCACAACGGAGGCATGCTGAGGGCCTATTGCAGCGGCTGGGACGGCGGCGAGACGCCACCCGACCTGGACAAGGAGGAGATCCATCATCTGGCACGGGTCCGGAGGGTCCGGTCGGGCGAGCAAGTGGAGATTCTCAATGGCCGGGGCGCTGTTGCCCTCTGCCGGGTGGAGGCGGCAACCGGCAAATCGGTTGAGTTCACGGTTATCGAACGGAATCACCACGAACCGCCAGCCTTGAGGCGCCACCTTTTGGTGGCGGTTCCCAAAGGCAAGACCCTGCCGGCCCTCCTGCACAAGGCGGTCGAGCTGGGGGTCAGTGAAATCACCCTCCTCCTGACGAAAAATTCGGAAGTCGGCAAGGATCGTGCCGAACAGAAGAAGGATCGGCTGGACGCGGTCGTGGTGGAGGCGCTCAAGCAGTCCGGCAATCCATGGATGCCCGTCCTCCGGACGGCGGTGCCGTTGGCGGAGGCCCTGGATTCCCCGGGTGGAGATTCCGTGCAGCGGCTCTGCGCGGCGTTGCATCCGGAGGCCCGTCCGCTCTGGGAGGTCCTGCAGGAGACGCTCCAGCCCAAGGGAACGGTCGAAGTCTATGTCGGCCCGGAAGGGGATTTTACAGCAGATGAATATGGGTTGCTGGCGGAGGCAGGTTGCCGCTTCATTTCGCTGGGTCCGCTGGTGCTGAAAGTGGAGACAGCTGCCTCCCTGGTGATGGGAATTCTTGGCATCTGGAGCCCGTCGCGGGATTCCTGATCCTGACAGTAGGGTTTTGCCTGAATTTCATTGTCATTAGGAAATCCCCACCGTACCGTGCCCGCACAATGTCTAAGCAAATCGTATTCAATAATATGGTTTTGCGCGATGGGCACCAGTCCCTCGCCGCAACACGGATGTCCACCGAGCAAATGGTCCCAGCGCTCGAGATTCTCGACAGCCTCGGATTTGGTGCTCTCGAAACGTGGGGAGGAGCGACGATTGATGCCGGTTTGCGGTTTCTCAACGAGTTCCCCTTCGAGCGGCTGGACCGCCTCAAGGCCGGTACCCCCAACACGCCGCACATGATGCTCCTGCGCGGGCAGAACATTGTCCAGTACGCCAATTTCCCGGACGATACGGTGGATGCCTTCGTCAAGATGTCAGCCAAGCACGGAATGGATATTTTCCGGGTCTTTGACGCCTTGAACGACATGCGCAACATCCGCCAGGCGGTGAAGTCGGTCAAGGAGGCGGGCAAGCATGCCCAGGGGGTTATCTGCTACACCTCCAGCCCTGTGCACACCATCGAGAAGTTCATCCAGCAGGGGATCGAGATCGAGGAGATGGGCTGTGACTCAATTTGCATCAAGGACATGGCCGGCCTGATTCCGCCCTACAAGGCCTACGAGATCGTCAAGGGCCTCAAGGAACGGGTGAAGATTCCCGTCAATGTCCACACCCACGAGACGGCGGGTCTCGGCGCCAGCACCTATTACGCCTCCATCGAGGCCGGGGCGGACATGATCGACACCTCGATCACCCCCTTTGCCAACGGTACCGGTCAGCCGGATACCGTCCGTATGCTGAGCCTGCTGGAAAACCACCCCCGTTGCCCGAAGTACGACCTCGGCAAGCTGCAGGAGCTGCGGGAGCATTTCACGAAGGTCTATGCCGAGCTGGACAAGTTCACCGCCCACAAGAATGAAGTGGTCGATACCGATGCGCTGACCTACCAGGTCCCGGGCGGTATGCTCTCCAATTTCCGCAACCAGCTCAAGGAGCAGAAGATGGAGGACCGCTTCGAGGAAGTCTTTGCCGAGATCCCGGTCGTACGGAAGGCCCTTGGCTGGATTCCGCTGGTCACGCCGACCTCCCAGATTGTTGGGGTCCAGGCCATGCTGAATGTGAAGTTCGGCCGCTGGGAGAACTTCAGTCCGCAGGCCATGGACATCGCCCTCGGGTATTACGGGCAGACGCCAGCCGATGTGGATCCGGAAGTACAGAAGATTGCCGCCGGCAAGTCCGGCAAGGATCCCATCACCTGTCGCCCGGCGGACCTTGCCGAGCCGGCCATGGACCGCTACCGCGAGGAACTGAAGAAGGAAGGGCTGCCCGACGACGACGAACACTGCGTCATCTGGGCCATGTTCCCGCAGGAACTGAAAAAGCACTACGCCAGCAAGGCGGCACCGGCCGAACCGAAACAGGAAACGGTCGAGGTCCCCGCTGCCGCGGCGGCACCCGCTGCTGAGGCTGCTCCTGGACGGGGGCGCGAAGTCCGCGTCTCGATCAATGGCAAGAGCTACACCGCCACGGTGGAGGAAATTCCGCTGGAAGGCTGAGGCCCTCAGATAACGTCCATCAGCCAGACCTTCTGCTCGCCGTAGCTCTTGATACGGATGGCCAGGGGCTTGACCCCGAAGTCATCCACGTCCGGCACATTGCGGGCAATGTAGGTCTTTGCCGGCGGGCAGACGCTGCACAAGCGGCTGGCCAGGTTGATCGGCCGGCCGATGTAGTCGTTGTCGATGGAAATCTTACTGGCGAGGCCGAAACTGACCCCGGAACCAATGCCCTCGGGGGCCCCGTGGGTGAACTCCGGTCCCCGGACGAGATGACGCCAGGTCACCGGGAGTTGCTTCAGCCCGTCGAGGCAGGTCTCAATGGCGATGTTACGGTCCCGGGAGGTGGTCTGCCAGACGGCCAGGACCCCGTCCCCGAGGAACTTGACCAGGTCCGGCGGGTAGCGTTTGAAGCCCGTCCGGACCATGTTGTAGAAGGCGGTCATGAGTCCGCAGGTATAGGGTGACTCAATGTCCGGCTGCTCGCAGAAGGCGGAGAAGGCCCGGATATCAATAACCGCGGCCAGCACCTCGCAGGGAAGGCCATATTCAATCTCGGTCTTGTCCTCCTCCTCAAAGGAGTAGCCGTTGTAGATGAAATCCTCGAACTGGTAAATCAGCAGCTTGTTGTCGGTGTCCGCGTAGAAGTGCAGCCCCAGTGGCTGGAAGTCGTGCGACTCCGGCAGGTATTCCATCTTGGCGTTGCCATAATCCCCCGGTTCGCTGGCCGGGGAGAGATAGTAGCGGGCGACAAAGCGGCGTACTTCCCCCTGGTGCAGGGCGATCAAGCGCAGGACCTTGGAGACATCGCTTTCGTTCTCGCAAATGGAACCGCTGTATCCATCAATGGAATAGAGGATGTTGCGGTATTTCGGATGGATACGCAGGTAGTGGCTGCAGATATCCCAGAAATCGCGGAAATCCAGTTTGGGAATGGAGTAATGACGATGAATCAGTGCCATTGGCTTCTTTTCCGGGCACAGAATCACGCATCATTGCCCGGAGGGCAAGCGCGAAGAACAGGCAGACTGCCCAATCAGGAATTGCGCTCCCGCTGGGCTTTGCGGTGTTCCTGGTAGACCAGGCGGAACATGTGCGTGGCGACAAAGAAGACACCCGTCAGGCAGATGGCCGTAAAGCCGGCAAAGAGATAAGCCATGGAGGGCGTTTCCGCAGGAACGAAGGGCAGGAGCAGGCGCGTAAAGCACGCCCAGAAAACCAACGCCAGGACAACACTGAGCCCGACAAACTTCTTTCCGATGAATTCCTGATAATGATCCTGCGCCATAACGGTGCTGAAAGTGCCCAATGCGGCCCGCTTGTCCACTCTTTTTTAATTACAGCGCCCCGACCGCTTCCAGCCAATGCCGGGCAATGAGGGCGTGGCCCGGGAGGCTGGGGTGGACACCGTCTTCGGCCCAATAGGCGGGTGGCTGGACCTGGCAGGCTTCATTCATCAACTTGTCCAGCCGAACCAGGGTGGCTTTGAATTCCCCGGCCAGTTCATGGACCACTTCAATCCGCGGCTCGAGATCTTCGCGCCAGGCTTTGCGGTCTTCCGGGACCGGCAGGACAAAGGGCTCCATGAGGACAATCCGAAGGTCAGGATTCGCTGCCCGGGTCTGTTCCAGCAGGGAACGGTAATGGCCGGCGTACTCTTCCGTGGAAGTGGGATCATTTGAATCGTAGCGGCGCCAGGTATCGTTGATGCCAATCATGAGGGAGAGGACATCCGGCTGCAGGTCGAGGCAATCGGCCTTCCACCTTGCAACAAGGTCCTTGGCCCGGTGGCCGGAAATGCCCCGGTTGAGGCAGACGGGTGCCAGCTCCGGATGCAAGGCGGCGAGGAAGCCGGCGGTCATCTTGACATAACCTTCGCCGAGAGAGGTGGGATCGGATTGATCGCGCAGGCAATCGGTTATACTGTCCCCCTGGAAGAGGATGCGGTCGTTTGGTTTAATCAGCATCGCGGGGCATTTGGTATGGGCTGTAGCGAATTGGCAAGCCCTTGTTGCGTTCAGCAAAGAGCCATTGCTGGGCCAGTCCTGCGGCCTGTCCAAAATGGAGCCGGGCAAAGGTCGCTACCTGCTCCCGTTTCCAGCCCGCCAGCTCCGGATAGTGTTCCACCATCAACCTGGCAATCCAGGTATCGACGGGAAAGGCCTCCATGCGTCCGTAGCCAAAGAGGAGGATGCAATCAGCCACCTTGGGCCCGACCCCGGGTAACTTGAGGAGGGCGGAACGGGCTTCCTCAAGCGGGAGTGGATGGATGGACCCGAGGTAACCGCGATGCTCTTTCAGGAAGGCGGCCGTCCCGGCGACATGCCGCGCCCGGTAACCAAGGGCGCAGGACCGTAAGGCCTCCTCCTCTATTCGCGCCAGTCGCTCCCATGTTGGCAGGCTCTTGAAGGCTGTTCCTTTGATCGGTTCCCCGAAGCGGACACTTAACTGGTGCAACATGCTCCGGATTTGCAGGATTTGCTTGTTGGAGCTGCAGATAAAGGCCAGCAGGGTTTCTCCCGGCGGCTGGCGGAGGATACTCAGTCCGGACCAGCGGCGGCGGAGGTTTTCCAGGACTGGATCCGCGTTGCAGGGCAGGGTGGCGATCAATGATTCCAGGCGATCCGTGCCCAGGTATTGGCGAACTTCTTCGACAGATGTCTTGCTGAGCGATTGCACCGCTACCTGTCCCTGTGCCTCCAGCTTCAGGCGGATAACGTTGCTCCCCCAGACGCCAATCCAGGAATCCTTGTCCGGTTCATGATACCAGCGGAAAGCCTGACCCCCGATAAGGGTTTCAGCAAGGGTGCTCGGATCGAAGGACGGTGGACCGGGAAGGATTTCCCAAGAGGTCCCGCTCACGGCATTTCCCAAAGGAAACTTTTCCACTCAACGAGAAGCCGACCGCTCCCGTCGAGGAGCTCAATCTTCCAGGCCAGTGGCTGGATATCCTCCGATGGCCAATCCGCGCCGGTCAGCCCGAGGTAGAGCCAGCCCCGGAGATCTTCGCCCGATAAGTCCCATTCAAAGACTTCGGCTTCCTTGCGGTCGGAAATAAAATAGGCCATGCGCGCCTTGACCACACCGGCGTTGCTGGCCTCCTCCAGTTTGGCAATGAAGTATTGTCCAGCCGGTTGGTCCGGCTGGCTGGCAATGACGGTACGGAAGCCTTGTCCGGTGAGGGCGGCACCGAAGTACTGCCCGATAGGCCGGATTTCGCCGTCCTCATAGTAACGGCTGTAGGCGGAGGTAATCGCCATTCCGGGAAGCTGCACTAGCGGCAGGAGAAGAAAGGTCAGAAGATAGGTGAACCGCTGCATGAATCTTACCATTTCCCATTCCCCGCGGGTCGTCAAGGCAGGGGATGGTGAATAGCCCGTCGCCGGAACAGCTAAATAATTGCCAGGTACCGGTTTCCCGATCATAAATCATTTCATGAACCGCCGCGACTTCACAAAATCAGGATTGCTGGCAGGCGCTGCTCTCGGCATTTCCGGTCAATCTGTCTCAGGACAACCCAACAAGGATATGAGTACTCCCTTTAAATTAAACTACGCCCCGGGCTTCCGGCATTTCAAGAACCTCGCTGGAGAGGATCCGGTCGATCAACTCCGCTTCATGCATGACCATGGATTCCGGGCCATTGAAGACAACCAGATGATGAACCGTCCGGTCGGGGACCAGGTCCGGATCGGCAAGGAGTTGGAGCGCCTCGGCATGACAATGGGGGTCTTTGTTACCTATGGAGATTTTAAACACCCGACCATGGCCGGGAACGGGATGCTGAATGAACGGGGCCGGGTCAAGCGGGACAAGGCCGGCATCCGCGAGATGCTGCAGAAGCAATTCACCGAGGCCGTGGAAACCGCCAAGCGGGTCAACGCCAAGTGGTCCACCGTCGTGCCGGGGGCATGGGACCCGTCCCTGGAAGAAGGTTACCAGACAGCCAATGTCATCGACCACCTCAAGTTCTGTGCGGAGATTTTTGAAAAGGCCGGCCTGGTAATGGTCCTCGAGCCGCTCAACCACATGAACCATCCGGGATTATTCCTGACCCGCATTCCCCAGGCCTATGAGATTTGCAAAGCCGTCGACAGTCCGGCCTGCAAGATTCTCAACGACCTCTATCACCAGCAGATTACCGAGGGGAACCTCATTCCCAACATCGATCGGGCCTGGGATGAAATAGCCTACTTCCAGGTGGGGGACAATCCCGGGCGCAAGGAGCCGACCACGGGGGAGATCAATTACCTGAACGTTTTCAAGCATATCCACTCCAAGGGATACACCGGCATTATTGGCATGGAACATGGCATCAGCCGGGAGGGTGCGGCGGGCGAACGCCGCCTCATCGAGGCCTACCGGGAAGTGGATGATTTCGAGATCTAGCCAACCTTACCAGGCGGAGCGGAAGGAAAGCTTCTCGTAGTTCTCCTTCGGGATTTCCTGAAGGAAGCGGCTCGGCATGAGCCGCTGGACACCTCCGCCGCGGACCATGTGCATCATCGGGAAGGAGATGTAGAGCTCGTTCATGGCCCGGGTGATGGCGACGTAGAAGAGCCGCCTTTCCTCATCGATATCGCCTTCCTCGATGGCCCGCCGGATGGGCAGCCATTCATCCGCGCTGGAGATGAGAAAGACCACCGGGTACTCCAGTCCCTTCGCCTGGTGGATGGTCGACATCCGGACCGCGTTGTCGGCCGGTTCAATCTGCTTGTCGGAGGTTTCCGAATTCATCAAAACCAGCTGCGCCAGCAACTCCGCCATGGTATCGAAACGGGAGGCGAAGTTGATAATGGACTGCAGGTCTTCCTGCCGGTTCTCCCAGTCCGGATAGACATTGCGGATATAGTCGCCGTACCAGCCGTCCATGACCTGCTCGACAATCCGCGATGGGGGTACGGCTTCCTCCTTGTTCAACAGGGGGCGGACCTCAAGGAAGGTCGCCGCGAGGCTCTTGAAATCCTCCCGGGCGTCCGCGGGAATCTTCATCGCCACCTCATCGGCTGCGAGGGCGGTAAAGAAGTCGGGATCATTGACCGGGCCATCCTGGAACAGGTCCCCCGTGGCCTGGTGGTCCTTGAGTTGTTTCGCTAGCGCCTTGCCAACCGCGTCGCGGCACTTGCGCACCGTCGCCGGGCCGACCTTGGGCAGGAGACAAAGCAACCGCTCAAAGGCGGGTGAGTCATCCGGGTTGGCAAGGATGCGCAGCTGGGCCACGAAGTCCTTGATATGGGCCTGCTCGAAAAACTTCAGGCCGCTTGTAATGATAAAAGGAATACCGCGTCGGGTGAATTCCAGCTGCGCGTCCAGGGCCTGGTAATGGGCGCGATAGAGGATGGCGATGTCGGAGAGCGAGACCCCCTCCTCATAGAGCCCCTCGATCCGCGAGACCAGGAATTGCGCTTGCGCCCGCGTGTCGACCAGCGGGACAACATAGGGCTTCACGTTCCCCTTGCGGTTGGCCACCAGCTCCTTGGGGTAACCGGCATCCCCCGGTTGCATCGCCAGCACGTTGTTGGCCAGCGCCAGGATCGGGGGAATGCTGCGATAATTTGTCAGGATTTTATAGATACGGGTTCCCGGGTGGCGCTCCGGGAAGCTGCGGATGTTTTCGTACTGGGCCCCCCGCCAGGTGTAGATGCACTGGGCGTCGTCCCCGACCGCCATGATGTTGTGACTGGCCCCGATGGCATCGATGATGTCCGCCTGGATGATGTTGGTGTCCTGGTACTCGTCGACGAGGATGAAGGGGAAATGCCGCTGGCACCCCTCCCGCACTTCCTCGAACTCCTGCAACAGGCGCAGCCAGAGGACAAGCAGGTCATCATAGTCACACACCTGCTGTTCCCGCTTGGCGGTGTCGTAGAGTTTGACGAAGCCGTTCACCTGGGCGGCAATGCGCTCATGCCAGGGATAGCGCTGCATGAAGATTTCCTCAAAGGGCTCCTGGGTGTTGCGGGCGTAGGAGAGCAAGCTGTGGATGACCTTGGCCTTGGGGTGCTCCTTGTTTTTCAGGAAGGCCTTGTCGGATTCCTTGATGACCGTCGTCATGAGGGACTCGGAATCCGACTGGTCCATGATGGTGTAGCTTGGGGAAAGCCCGATGTGATGGCCGTGACGCCGGAGGATGCGGCCGCCGATGGAATGGAAGGTGCCGCTCCAGCGGGGTGTCTGGCCAAGACCGGTCAGCTGTTGGACCCGTTCGATCATTTCCCGGGCCGCCTTGTTGGTGAAGGTCAGTAGCAGCAGCTGGTCGGGTGACAGCCCCTGCTCCAGAAGCAGCCAGGCGACCCGGTAGGTAAGGGTGCGGGTCTTGCCCGAGCCCGCGCCGGCCAGCACAAGGGCGGGGCCCGGCTCGGCGGTCACGGCAGCGTATTGCTCGTCATTGAGCTCGTTCTTGAAATCGATGGGAGACCAGTTCATGCGGTGGGAGGCGTTGCAATAACAGGCATCAGGACGGATCCTGCAACTCGGCAAGCTTGATAGTCAGGGTGAAAAGGAGAGACCAGACAAGCATCACCAAGGGTATCCGCAAATGGAACTCAACCGTGGCCCCCAGAAAGATGACCAGAACCGTGGCCAGCGTCATGCCGAGCCCGAGATCCCATCCCCGGTGTGCCCGGATGCCGCGGTAGAGCAACCACAGTGCCGCTATGAGGGGAAAAAGGCAGCCGATGATTCCCCAGTCGACGAGATATTCCAGCAAGTCGACATGGGCGTTCTCAAACCAGGTGGTGATGGTCCGTTTCTCCTTCTTGCCGGTAAATTCGTTGGGGAGCCACTTCACCCGCTGGGTCCTGAACTCCGGATAGGTGTCCAGGTGTTGCAGATGGACATAGCGCCAGCTGCCGGCTCCATGACCGTACCAGGGCTTCTCGGCAATGAGGTCGCTGGTGATGAGCATCATGTAGTAACGGGCTTCCAGCTCGGGGTTCTCGACCAGGTCAAAGGTCCGGATCCACTCCTCCTTTTGTCGTTCATAGACATCCGGATTGATGACAAAACTGATACCGGTGAAGATCGCGATCAGGAAAAACACCCCGGGAAAGGCAAAGCCAGCCAGCCCGAACCGGCGGATGAAGAAAATGCTGCAGAGGACAATGAAGAAGAGCCACAGCAAGACCACGAAACCGATGGCTCCCCGGGCCTGGGCCATCAGGACGGAAAAGGTCGTGACCATGGCAAACCCGAGATAAAGCAGCCAGATGCCGCCGCCACGCTTGAACCGGCGCAAATCGCGATGCCAGCCGGAGAGGAAGAGGCCGAGACAGGACCCGGTCGCGAGGATGAGAAAGAAAGCGGCGTGATTCTCGTTGATGAGGGTGCCCCAGAAGGGGATTTCCCGGCCCAGCTTCGAGGGAACGGTGGGGAAGAGCCCAAAAATCCGGTCCGCGCCGGTGAAGTGCTGGCGCAGGGCAAGGAGGGCGAACGCCACCCCGATGAGGGCGAGTCCGTTGAGCAGGCGGGTGACCGACCGGCGGGTGTTCAATCCAACCCATGCGCTGCTGCAGGTAATCCAGGGAATGGTATAGAAGAGCATCGCCCGCAGGGGATTGCTTTCCTCAAGGGGCGAGGAAATCCCCGTCGGAAGCCAGTCAACGAGAGGTTGCCGGGAAATCACCTGGGGCCGGCCGTTTTCCACCGTCCAGTACCAGGCAAGATTCCATGACTGGATGAAGAAATAGACATAAAGGGCCAGTCCGCACAGGAACAGGGGCGAGTAGAGCAACCGGAGCACGGGACTGCGGCTGCCTTCAATCTCCCCCGTTTTCCACTTCGGGAGCAGGAACAGGGTGCCAAGGGACAGGAGCAGTGCCGTTGACTCTCCCCAGAGACGAACCCCGCCAAGGGCAAAACAAAGCCAGAGGACGTTCAACAGGATCAGCCCGACGAGGGCGTTCTCCCGCCCGGGAATGGGCGGGCGCACCTTTTTCTTCCTCAGTGGCTTGCCCCCCCGTCTTCCGGTCAACTTGCGGAATCTCTCAACAGCGTCTGGCACATTGCTGAGATTTGGAGAAGCCCATCAACTGTTCAAGCCTGAACCCGTCTTTTCACCCTGGCGGTAGGTTGCCGCCACCAGGGTGATGGTGGCCAGCGAGCTGAGAGGCATGAGGATGGCCGCCAGCAACGGGTGCATGTGGCCCGCCAGCGCCACCAGTACGACAGCGATGTTATAAGCAACGGCAAAACCGAAGGCCAGCCGCACCGCCCGCTGCCGCAAGCGGCGAACGCGGAACAATTCCAGCAGCCCGGACAGGGTGCGACCGGTGAAATAGAAGTCCGCCTTGTCCTGCAGGAGGCCGTGGGGCGTCGCCGGCGTCCCACGGACGGCAGCCTTGGAAAAAGCCAAGGCGTCATTGGCCCCGTCCCCCACGTACAGGGCTTCGCCGGCCATGGCCTCGACAAAGCGGGCCTTTTCCTCCGGGGATTGCTCGCCTACGGCCGCTTCTTCGGGCAACCCCAGCTGTCGCGCCATGGCCTTGACCTTTTCGAGACGATCCCCCGAGAGGATCGTCACCGTAAAGTGTTGCCTCAGCCAGGCGACACTGTCGCGGGCATCTTCCCGCAGCGCTTCACCAAAGCTCAATCCCGTCAGCAATTCAGCGTCCTTGCGGAAAGCGCAGTCGCCGGCATGGGAAAGGTCCTCACCCTCCGGAGCCTTCCAACCCGGCCGGCCCAAGGTCCAACAGGCATCATGGGTCCTGGCCACCAGGCCCATGCCGACTTCCTCCGTGATCCGCAGGTCCTCCGGAAGGGAGACTTGTTCCACGGGGACCTGCAGGAAGGCTTCCCGCAGGGCCCGGCTGACAGGATGGAGAGAGCTTTTGACCATTTCCTTGAGGACTGACTGGTCCAGCGGTTGCAGTTCCTTCAGGGTCCCCGGGTTGGACAGCTGGGGGGCTTCCAGGGTCAGGGTCCCCGTCTTGTCAAAGACCACTTGCCGGATCCTCGCCAACCGGGTGAAGAGCAGCGGTGAACGGGCAAAAATCCCCGAGCGGCGCAGTTGCAGGATAGCCCGTTCCTGAGCCAGGGGCCAGGCCACACCAAGAGCACAGGGACAGGAGACAATGAGGATCGAGAGCATCACCTGGAGGGCCGTCAAGGGTTGCCCCGCCAGGAGGGTCCAGCCAAGGCCACCGGCAGCCGCAATGACCAGCACGGCAACCAGGTAGCGCTTGAGGACTTTCTCGAGGAAGGGATTTCGCTGCTCTTCCGGATGCGCCTCCAGGAGACGGGAAAGCAGGGAATCGGCCCAGGGTTGCCGGGCCTTCAGGAGAATGGGCTCCATCCCGATATTCTGGGCCCCGGACGGGACGTAGTGGCCGCCTTCGAGCGTTCGCATGGCCGATTCGCCGTTGATCCACTCCAGCGAGAAGGCGGCCTTGTTCGATTCCAGTTCAGCCAGCACTGGGACAACCTCCCCCGGCAGGACGCGGAAGCGCCCGCCGGCCCGGAGCGCTTCCAGGGCGACATTATTTTCCGACTGCAGGTCATCACTCACAAGGTGGACTTCCCGGGGCGCCTTGTTCCTGCTCAGCAGCTGGTTGCGGTTGCGCTCCAAGCTCCGCTCCTGGACCCATCGGCCGACCAGCATGAGAAAGATGAAGATAGCGACAAAGTCGAAATAGAGGAAGCGGGCATCCGCGAGAATCCAGCCCATGATCGATCCGGCCCAGGCAATAACGATGCCGAGGGCAATGGGGAAGTCGATGTGGAGGACACCCTGGAGGATTCCCTGTACCCCCCGCTTGATGAAGTAGCTGCCGCCGGCGAGGAGTGCCAGTGTGGCAAAGAGCAGGCTCAGCAGCTCGAAGACCGGGGCCAGGGAAAAGTCCGGCTCCATTCCGAGGTAGCGGGGCAGGGTGAAGAGCATCGCGTTGAGGGCAAAGGCCCCGCTGAGGCCAATCTTCCCTACCAGACGCCGGCTCTCTTCCTGCGGCCGTTCGCCGGGCGGTCCCAGCACGTAGCCGAACTGCTGGATTTCCCGGGCAAAGTCGACCACGTTGAAGACACCCGGCCGCCACTGCAGCCGGACCTGTCCGTACTGGGTGTTGATTTCGATCCGAACCGCACCGGGTTGGTCGCGGAAGACCTTCTCGATCAGCCACACGCAGCCGACACAGGAGATGCCTTCCAGGTCAAGGACTGTTCCGGCGGTCCCCTTTGCGTCCGCTTCCACGGAAGCTGCCCGGGTTTCCAGCCAGGTGTAGTCGCGCGGTTGCAGGGCCGAGGCCTGCACCGGATTGATGCGCCGGTCCCGCAGGTCGTAATATTGATCCAGGCCGGATTCCTTGATCAGGCGGTAGACGTATTCGCATCCATTGCAGCAAAATTCCGAATCCTGCCGGACCACGGTCGAGAAGGGAGTCCCGCAGTGGATGCAGGGCTTGTAGGCGGTACCCTTCTCCATCAACTCCCGCAGAAGAGGCCGTGCTGGCCGGTTTCAAAAAGATAGAGGCGGATTCCGAGGATGATCGCCACCGCCAGGGCCAGGCCCCGCTGTATCCGTGAAATCGCTACCGGTGTAATGGCGCTTTGCCAGCGGTTGAAGGCTGCCTGGACAATCCACAGGAGGGGCAGGGTTCCCAGCCCGAAAAGGAGCAGGAACTCGCCTCCCCGGGCGGGGGATTGGGTCATCAGGGCGAGGCCGAAGACGGCATAGAGGGGCCCGCAGGGAAGCAGGGGGGTCAGCAGGCCGATGGTCAGCCCGGCGGCTGGTCGCGGCAGCTTGTGGGCCTTGCGTTGCCAGCGCCCAAGGGCGGCGGTCAGGAAAGCCGGCTTTGGGAAGTATTTGTCCGCCCGCAGGGCGACAAGGAGGAAGAAAACAACCAGCACCCAGGGGAGAAAGCGGGAGAGGGAATGCTGGTAGATGTCCACCCAGCCGAGGGCGACCATGCCGAGTCCACCGGCGAGGATTCCAATCAGGGTGTAGGAAAGGAGACGTCCGGCCTGGTAGAGGCTGGTAACGGTGGTGAAGGAAGTCCCGGATCCCGGTTGCGGGGCGAGGTAGCAGGCCAGCGGGCCGCACATGCCCGCGCAGTGCAGACTGGTTACCAGACCGGCGACAAATGCCGGCCAGGGACCCGTTATCAGGGAGGTGTCGATCATGGCTCGCTGGGTCCGGCAGGCTTGCTCCGCATGGCCATGGTCAGGGCAAGGATAACCGCGGCGAGGATCATGAAGATCCAGACCGCCGGCCAGACGGCCAGGGAGAGGGACTTGCCCTCAGGGAGACTCTTCATGTAGGCGAAAAACATGGCCAGGGGCAGGATGACCGTGAAGGCGGCGACAACAAGACGGATCTTCCGGATCCCGGTCAGCATGCTCTCCCGTGAGCTTCCTTCGTTCCCGCCCAGTAGTATCCGGGTAATGAAATAGCTGAAGGCGAAGGCGAGGCCACTCTGGAAGAGGAACAGGAATATGAGATGGGCGGACATGCTTTTAAAATAAGCCTCAAGGGCTCTCGATTTCAATCAACTCCGGTTGATTGTTGGCCGCAATGACAATCAGGGTGGTCCATGCCACGGCAAGGACTATGAACGCAAGGATGACCCACAGCCAGAGGTTGCGGCTGCGCTTGTTGGGTTTCGCCTGATCTGCCTGGCTCACGGTTTTGAATCAGTCCCCCTTGAGAAGGCGTGGATCGGGACCGAGGAATTCGACTTCCCGGATAATGCGGGCACCTCCCGGTTCTGCCTCGATTTCGATCAAGAAGGGAAATGACCCCTCGAAGGCCTCCCGGGGAACCTGAACGACAAAGGTCCCGTTGCGTTCGTCCATCGGGGTGACGGTGACCCCATTCTCAAACCCTGAGGTCTCGATGGGGACGGTCAGTCCACTGGCCTGGACCATGACGTTGAAGGTGGTGTCGACGGTGGCCTTGTTGACCACCCGTATCTGGAACTGGTTGCGGACATGGGTGTCCGTCACGTAGAAGGGAGCGCCCGGCATCCGGGTGGTCATGGCGACGACATTCTCCACCGAGGTGAGGGCAAATCCGGCAACTGCGATTCCGAGGAAGAGGAGACCCGTGTAGAGAATCGTCCGGGGACGGATCCAGCGGGTGGCATGTCCCTCCAGGTTGCGATCCGAAGCATAACGGATAAGACCGCGCGGCCGTTCCACCTTGTCCATGATCTCATCGCAGGCATCGATGCAGGCGGCACAGCCGATGCACTCCAGCTGCAGGCCCTGGCGGATGTCGATCCCGGTCGGGCACACCTGCACGCAGCGCTTGCAGTCGATACAGTCACCCGCCTCTTGATCCTTGACGTGGCCGGGCGGATTCCCCCGCTGGTAATCGTAGGCCACATTCAGGGTGTCATCGTCAATGAGGGCGGACTGGAAGCGTCCGTAGGGGCAGATGACAATGCAAAGCTGCTCCCGGAACCAAGTGTAATTGAGATAGATGGCGAAGGTAGCCGCAAAGACGAAGACAAACGCCCCCCAGTGTTCCGTCGGGGCCTCATGCATCCATTGCCAGAGCTGGGGAATGGAAATGAAGTAGGCCAGGAACATGTGGGCAATGAGGCCCGAGATGACAATGAAGAGGGAATGCTTGAGGAGGCGCTTCCAAAGCTTGGTTCCATCCCATGAGGCCGCATCGAGCTGGCGCCGCTTGGGGGCGTCCCCCTCGATCCAGCGCTCGATGCGCCGGTAGACATGTTCCAGAAAAACAGTCTGCGGGCAGGCCCAGCCGCACCAGATGCGACCGAGGAAGGCAGTTATGTAAAACAGGGTGAAGGCGACCCCGGAGACGAGGAAGAACAACAGCCACATGTCCTGGGCGGCCAGGGTGAATCCGAAGAGGTGGAAACGACGCTCAATGACATCGAGGAATATCGCCGGATAGCCATTGATCGGAATCCAGGGAAGAAGGATGTAGATACCGATAAGCATCAGTGCGGTGACCCGCCGCCAGCGCTTGAAGTTCCCTTGGGCGTCCGCCGGGTGGATGATGAAACGGGATCCGTCCTCGTTGATCGAGGTGACGGAATCGAGGCTGGGTTTTCTTGGCTGGGCCATCATGGCAAGTGCCGCTGCTGCGGCAGGCAGGCCCTAGAGGCCCACCGGTGTGTTCAGGGTTGTTGCTTCAGCCATACCCTCCTCAGTGTGATAGCTCAAGACATATGCCACCACCTGGCTGACTTTTTTCGGTCCCAACTCGGCGACCCAGGACTGCATGCCCTTGGTCTTGTCGGGGGAACCGTTTGTCACCACATCATAAATACTCATCGGTTGGTTGCCCCATATCCATTCGGCATCGACCAGGTTAACCCCGGCCAGGCCACCGCCGGCCTTGAGATCGGGACCATGGCAGGCAGCACACTTCTCCATGTATATTACCTGGCCGGATTCAACAAAGCCCGGGTTGCGGCTCATCTGCCAGAGGGCATCACTATTAATATCCCCAATTGCTGCCAAGCGGATCTCCTCCACCTCCGCCATCTGGGCATCGACGATATCGGTGTCGGACTTCATGATCTCGGCGTCGTAAAAGGAAAACCAGTAGATCACGGAAAAGATGATGGCACCGTAAAAGGACCACAGCCACCAGTTCGGCAGGTGGTTGTCATATTCCTGGATTCCGTCGTAGACGTGTGGACGGAGCTTATCGTCGTATTTCTTATTGGGATCGCTCATGGCTGGTGACTTCCGTGTTGTTTTCGGACTCTAATGGAAGGTTGGAAAGGTGATTGCGTTCACGCTTGCTCATGCGCAGGGCGCGCCAGCAAACAAAGAGGAAGGCGATGAAGAAAATGAAGAAGGCGACGGTTGTGATAATCGCCTGCCATTCCTCAAACTGGACTCGCTTGAACATAGCTTGGGTTAATCTTTTCGTGGCCTATTGTGCCGACTCGACCCGGGCCACGGCCTCGCTTGCGGTTTCCGAGATGCCCAGCTTCTGCAAGTAGGCGATGAGGGCTACGATTTGCCTGTCCGTTTCCGTGGCGCGGTAGTTGGACTCGAGGTCAGCAACAATAACGGCCGCCTGGGCTTCCGCATTGGCGACAATCTCCTCTTCCGTCCACTCCGGATACGGCACCCCAAGCAGGCGCATGGCGGCAATTTTGCCGGGTAGCTTGCTGAAATCGACCGTCTTCTCGAGCAGCCACGGATAAGGTGGCATGTTCGATCCGGGGGAAATCTTTTTCGGTTCCTCCATGTGGTCATAGTGCCAGACGTTGGGCCGCTTTCCTCCTTCGCGGGCGAGGTCCGGTCCGGTCCGTTTGGAGCCCCACTGGAAGGGGTGGTCGTAAATGGATTCACCGAGGCGCGAATAATCACCGTAGCGGAGGACGTCCGGCTTGATGGTGCGGACCATCTGGCTGTGGCAGTTGTAGCAGCCCTCGGAGAGGTAGATGTCGCGCCCGGCCAGCTCCAGCGGGGTGTAGGGGACCTGGACGCGTCCCTCGATGTTTTCCGCCTTCTGTACCACAAGGGTGGGGATAATCTGGATCATGCCCCCGATGGCGGCGGAGATGAAAACGAGGATGGTGAACGGTGCCCAGTTGCCGATGAGCTTCTCGTACCAGTCACTCCACTTGGCGCTGGTGGCCTGGAAGTGGACGATGGCAATGAGGGAAAAGAGGACCGTCATACTGATCCCGGCCAGCATGATGAGGCCGCCCCCGAAGAACCAGAGGCACATGCCAAGGATGACGGCGACCGAGTAGAACATGGGGAAGTTGAAGAAAGTGCCCGGGAGGCTGATGCTGCCTTCGAGTTCCCTCGTTTCCTCGATGTCCTCGACCTCGACGGTGATGGTCCCGTTGACGGTTTCCTTGCCGGCGATGGTCTTGAAAATGTTATACATCAGCAGCACCCAGCCGACCACATACAAGCCGCCGCCAAAGGCACGGGTGAGCATCAGGGGACGGATGGAAGTCAGCGTCTCGACAAAGTCCGGATAGCGCAGGACGGTCCCGTTTTCGACGGTTGCATTGAGCATGAGGCCCTGGGTGATCCCGCTGGCCCACATGGAGGCCACGTAGAGAAGAATCCCGACAAACCCGAGCCAGAAGTGCATGTTGGCCAGTGACTCCGAGTAGAGCTTGGTCTTCCATAGCCGCGGGGCCAGATAGTAGAAGAGGGCGGCGGCCATGAAGCCGTTCCAGCCCAAGGTACCGGAGTGGACGTGCCCGATGGTCCAGTCACTGTAGTGGCTCAGGTAGTTGACCGCCCGGATGGAGAGCAGCGGACCCTCGAAGGTGGCCATCCCGTAGAAGGTAACCCCGGCAGCAAAGAACTTCAGGACCGGATCCCGCCGGATCTGGTCCCATGCGCCCCGGAGCGTCAGGAGACCGTTGAGCATGCCTCCCCAGCTGGGGGCCCAGAGCATCAGCGAGAAAAGCATCCCCAGCGCCTGCAGCCAGTGGGGCAGGGCGGTGTTGAGAAGATGGTGCGGGCCGGCCCAGATGTAGATGAAGACCAGCGACCAGAAGTGGACCACACTCAAGCGGTAACTGTAGACCGGACGGTTGGCCACTTTCGGGATGTAGTAATACATGATCCCGAGAATCGGCGTGGTGAGGAAGAAGGCCACGGCGTTGTGACCGTACCACCACTGGACCAGCGCGTCCTTGACCCCGCCGAAGATCGGGTAGCTGTGCACCAGGGCCGTCGGGATGGAGATGTTGTTGACCACATAAAGCATTGCCACCGTCACGATGGTCGCGATGTAGAACCAGATGGCCACGTAGAGGGTGGGCTCGTTGCGGCGGGCCAGGGTCCAGAAGAAGTTGATCCCGAATATGACCCAAACCACGGCCACAAGGATGTCGATGGGCCAGATGAGCTCCGCGTACTCCTTGCCCTGGGTCAGGCCGAGGGGAAGGGTCACCGCAGCACAGACGATAATGAACTGCCAGCCCCAGAAGTGGATGGCGGTCAACAGGTCGCTGGCAGTGCGCGTCTTGCAGAGTCGCTGGGTGGAGTGATAGACCCCGGCAAACATCATGTTGCCGACAAAGGCGAAGATGGTCGCATTGGTGTGCAGGGGGCGCAAGCGACCGAAACTGAGCCATTCCATCTGGAAATTGAGGAACGAGAAGTTCAGCTGGAGCGCGATAAAGAGGCCGGCCACCATGCCGACCGCGCCCCAGATGATACCGGCCAGTGTAAACAGCCTTACATAGTGGTCATCATACTCGATGACCTTTCTGGAAATATTGGAAGAACTCATACTGCACATTTTTGGTTATTAGTCGCCACGAGGGTCTTCATCCCCGAAGGGAAGAAGGGCATCCTGCTCGGAACTTCCAAAGCCCTTCCTGCGCCGCTCCCCGATAAAGAGGGCGATAAAGAGGGTGACTAGTAAAAGGCTGAGGAAAATCGTGAGCAAGAGCACGCTCATGGAGCCTGAGTATCTGTTGGTTTTGGCCCCTCCTCGTCAACGCAAAACATCCCCCGGACCCCGATGAGGGCAGGGTTTTTACGGATTTAGGCCTGCCTGATACACCGCCAGCGCTTCCGGCATGGCTTCCCGCAGTTCCCGGATGCGAGTCTCGCTGCTGGGGTGAGTGGAGAGAAACTCGGGCATCCGGGCCGGATTGGCCTGGCCCATTTTCTCCCAGAAAGTGATCGCTGCCCGGGGATCAAATCCGGCCCGCGCGGCAATCATCAGGCCGAGGCGATCCGATTGTGCCTCGTGATGCCTGCTGTAGGGGAGAATGACGCCCACCTGCGATCCGATCCCGTAAGCGGCCAGGATCATGTTCCGGTCCGAGGAATCCATGTCGTCGGTGGCCACGACCGCGGCGATGGCCCCCACGCCCCGGATGAGCTCAGCCGACATCCGCTGGTTGGCGTGTTGCAGCTGGACGTGGGCAATTTCATGCCCGATGACCGCCGCCAGCTCGTCATCCGACTCGACGTGTACCAGCAGGCCGGTGAAGACGGCGATCTTGCCTCCCGGCATGGCAAAGGCGTTGGCGGATTCATCCTCAAAAAGGACGAATTCCCATTCGGCCTCCGGCATATCCGGGCCAAGGGCATTGGCAATGCGGGATGCGACCCGGTTGACCATCGCCGTGCCAGCCGGATCATCGGAAACAGGCATTTGTTCCTTCAGCTTGGAAAACTCCACCGCGGCCATGTTGGCGAGGTAGCTTTCCGAAAAAAAGGTTGGCCCGGTGGCACATCCAAAGAGGAGCAGGCAGGCGGCTATGGAGAGGAACTTTTTCATTCCTGGCCGTTATCCTCGGATTGGGTCTCCGGCTGCAGGGCATCGATGTTCGCTTCAGCCTGCTGCAGATAGACGTTTTGGCCATCCGGGAAGGGGTTGTTAAGCAGGCGGTAGACACTGTTGTAATCCCCTTTCAGGCGAGGGAGAACGAACTGGTACCAGAATTGAGGCGTACTGGAGACCAGGGTGTCGAGGTTGGGAAAGGGCCGTTCCGTATTGCTGAGGCCGCGCAGGCGATCGAATTCCTCGAACTCCTCGAAAAGGGAGGGGAGCTTGTCGAGATAGGCCGGGTCCGACATCTGGGCCAGGAAGTCCGCCGTGGCCAGCATCTGGGCAAGAGTCTTTTCAGTGGGCGTAATAAAGGGAATGCCGTCGATAACCGCCCTCGGGCCGGTTGAGGCAATGAGGCGCTGTACAACCGATATGGCTGAGTCCGGCCATTCCTGGCGCATCAGGAAGCGCCGGGAGATCTGGCAACTCCGGTGTTCGTGAATGAGGACGTACTTGGCTCCGGTACCGGTGGGATCATCCTTTTCCTTGAGATAGCCCGTGTCGTGCAGCAGGCAGGCGGCAATGCCAAGGAGGTAGTCCGCATAGACGACCGGGTACTCCGGCTTGTGTTCCTTGAGCGCCTTGAACATGCGGGCCCAGCACAAGGTAACCTGCAGGGTATGTTCAAAGTCGTGATAAGCCATGTCACTGGCCTGATAAGGATGAATCTTACCCTGGTAGAGATCGTCAACAGCCGTCATCAGGGCGCGGATCCGGTCCAGCTTCTGTTCGGGAAAGCAGGTCTGACCAATCTCGGCCACGGCCTCGGTCACGGCCTGGGGGTCGTTTGTGGGAATGGAATGAAGGGTAAAATCAGCAGCCATCGTAATCCAGAGGATGTGGAGGAAAGATGGGAAAAAAGCCCGGCATGGGCAAATCATTTATGCCCCCGGTTGATTTTGCTTGAAGGCTGCGGGCGGAAGCTTCACCAACTTGCTCCATGGCACCGTGTGGGTGCCGGAGCATGCATCCATGAACGTTGGACTGACAGGAGGAATCGGTTGCGGCAAGTCGACCGTCCTTGAATTTTTCCGCCAGGCGGGAGCGGCCGTGCTGGACACGGACGCGGTCGTCCGTGAGCTCCTGCAGACGGATGCCGAACTGATTTCCGCGATTGCGAAGGCCTTCGGGACAGGCGTTCTCAATGATGAAGGAAAGGTTGACAGGTCACGGCTGGCTGCTACCGTTTTCAATAATTCCGAGGCCTTAGCCCTTTTGGAATCGCTTGTTCATCCACGTGTCCGTGAGTTTTGGATGCGGGAGTTGCAAGAGAAGCACCCGGTCCTGATCGTCGAAATACCCTTATTGTTCGAAAAGGATCTTCAAGGCCACTTCTCAACAACCATTTGTGTGGGCAGCTATCCGGAGGTGCAGTTGAAACGTCTCAAGGCCAGAGGAATGACTGAATCTGACATAGAAAACCGCAAGAAGCGCCAACTCAGCCTGGAGGAGAAAATGCAAAGGGCTGACATCGTAATCCACAACAACGGCACCCGGGAACATCTTCAGGAGCAGGTGGAGTGGATCATGAAGCGACTGCGCGGTGCATAGCCACAATCGCCATCATTCAATAATGAGTCCCGAGCAATCTGATCTTTCCTTTGATGACAACAGCCTGACGGATGTTGCCGAATCCACGGATGCCACCCCGGCCAAGAAGGCGCCCCGCAAGCGGGCAGCCAAGAAAACCACCCGCAAGCGGGCGGCCAAGAAGGCGGCCAAGTCCAAGACTGAAGAGGCCGCACCGGAGGATAAGGCTGCCATCAGTATTCCCAAACCGCCACCTGTGGCCGAGGATGTTCCGCAGTCCTTTTCCACCGATGACGACGACTTGAGCGACAAGCCCACGCCGGTGGAGTCAGCGCCCGAGCCGGCGAAGGAAAAGGCGGAGGAATCCAGCAAGGCTGCGGAGGAGGAAAACAAGCCTCCGCGGAAGCAGCAACGCGGCCGGGACTTCAAGCAGAAGCCCTACAAACAGGGCGGGCAGCGGAAAGGCCAGAATCAACAGAACCAGCAGAAGAAGGGCCAGCGGCAACCCAAACGCCGCGGTCGCGAAACGGACCGCCGCCAGCGCAAGCAGAAGCGCGATACATCGCCGGCCGCTGAATGGGGTGATCTTCCCGGTTTGGAAGTGTTCCGGACCCTCGAGAAGCTGGATGAAATGGCTTCCACCATTACGGATTCCAAGCAGGAACCCCTTTATCTCGACGAACTCCTGCAGCAGCCCTTCCTGGAGTTAAGGGAGTGGGGCCAGAAGGAATATGACCTGCCCGAGAAGGGCCAGACGGCCCGCCAGTCCCTCATCGAGGCCATCCTTGATGCGGCCATGGAGCGCAGCCAGCCGATCCATTGCCGGGGCATTGTCGACATCCAGGACGACGGGCACGGGCTTGTCGTGTATCAGTCGGATAATTACCAGATTCGCCCGGCGAGCGCCTTTCTTCCGCGCCTGTTCTTGAAGAAATTTGCCATCAAGCCGGGCACGATCATCGAGGCCCAGTTGCACCCGCGCCGAAAACCCCTGCCCGATGATGCCTTGGAACAGTTGAAGTCAGCGGGACGCGGCGATGAGTCCACCGATGCCATACCCGACGGTGTCGAGGAGGATCTGGCCAGCGAAGCCCTCTCCGCCCTTTTTCCGGAGAACGATTTTGTGCAGGACATTGAGGCCGACGAGGAAACCTGTCCCTACGTCGTCAAGGTCGTCTCCCTGATGGGCAAGAGCCCGGAGGAGAACCTGGAGATTACCCCGTTTGAGGACCTCATTCCCTATTACCCGACCGAACGGATCATCCTTGAAACCGAACCGAAGGTGAAATGGGACAACACCGCCATGCGGGTAGTCGACCTGCTGACCCCGGTGGGCCTTGGCCAGCGCGGCCTGATCGTGGCGCCCCCGCGGACCGGTAAGACGATTTTGCAGCAGGGCGTGGCCAATGCGGTGGCTATCAACAAGGAGGATGCCCACCTGATTGTCCTCCTGATCGACGAGCGGCCGGGGGAAGTGACCGACTTCCGCCGCCAGATCACCAGCGGCGAGGTCATCGCCTCAACCTTTGACGAGACCCCGGAAAACCATGTCCACTGTGCGGAGATGGTCATCGAGAAGGCGCGACGGATGGTCGAAAACGGCCAGCACGTGATCATTCTCCTGGATTCCATCACCCGACTTGCCCGGGCCTACAACGCCCTTGCGGCCAACAGTGGCAAGATTCTTTCCGGTGGGGTCGAGGCCAATGCCCTGCAGAAACCGAAGCGCTTCTTTGGCAGTGCCCGCAACATCGAGGGCGGCGGCTCCCTGACCATCCTCGGCACGGCCCTCGTTGAGACCGGCAGCCGCATGGACGAGGTTATCTTCGAGGAATTCAAGGGGACCGGCAACATGGAGCTGCACCTCGACCGGGCCTTGTCCGACAAGCGCATCTTCCCGGCAATCGAGATGAACAAGAGCGGTACCCGGAAGGAGGAGCTGCTCTACCATCCCGAGGAAATGCAGAAGGTCTACGGCCTCCGCCGCGCCATGAAGGGCGTCCCGCCGACCGATGCCATGGAGATGCTCATCACCCGGATCAAGAAGACCACGACCAATATCCAGTTCCTTGTTGGTGTGAACACCTGAGGGCGCTGCGACCCCTTGACTTACGGTTGACCCCTCCAATTTCCGCACCCAAGATGGCGCGGATGAATCCCCAGTCGGTTATCCGGAAAAAGCGTGATGGCGGAACCTTGTCGGCCGCCGAGATGGACACCTTTCTCAGTGGTGTTGTCTCCGGTGAATGGTCGCGTGCGCAGGCCGGGGCCATGCTGATGGCGATATTCCAGCGCGGACTCGACCTTGATGAGACCCGCTTGCTGCTCGACGGTATGCTCCACTCCGGAGAGCTGCTCGATATGGAGGGGATTGCCGCACCCAAGGCGGACAAGCATTCCACGGGTGGAGTGGGGGACAAGATTTCCCTTGTCCTGGCACCGCTGGCCGCCGCCTGCGGACTCGCCGTCCCGATGCTCAGTGGCCGCGGACTCGGGCACACGGGCGGCACGCTGGACAAGCTGGAAAGTATTCCCGGATTCAACGTATTTTTGCCGGCGAACAAGATCCGCAAGCAGGTCAACCGTATCGGCTGCGTCATTGCCGGGCAGACGGAGTCCATTGCCCCGGCGGACAAAATCCTCTATGCCACGCGGGATGAGACGGCCACGGTGGAGCATCCCTCCCTGATTGCCGCCAGCATCCTTTCCAAGAAGCTGGCCGAGGGCATCGATGCCCTGCTGCTGGATGTCAAGTTCGGCCGCGGGGCCTTCCTCCAGGATCCGGCGGAGGCGGAATCCCTGGCCCGCCTGATGGTGGACCTAGGAAAGGCCGCCGGCTGCCGGGTGGCGGCCTGGCTGACCGACATGGACACGCCCCTCGGGCGGGCCGTCGGCAATGCGGTCGAAGTCGAGGAGTGCATCGCTATTTTAAAGAGTGAAGGACCGGATGAATTGACCGCCTTCATTGTCGACCTGGTGGCCGGGATGCTGGAACTGGCTGAGCTGGCCCCGGACTTTGCGGCCGCCCAGGTTATTGCCGAAGAGCAGCTGGCCTGCGGGGCGGCGTTGGAACGCTTCCGGGAAATGGTCCTCGCCCAGGAGGGCAACCCGGACGTCATCGAGGATCCCTCCCTGCTGCCGCAGTCCCCCTGTACGATCGATATCCTCTTCGAGGAGCCGTCCCCTGCCTGGGTGGCGGATGTGGACGCCCGCAAGATTGCCGAAGTGGTCCTTGATACCGGAGCCGGGCGCCGTAATGCGGATGACACCGTGGACCATTCGGCCGGGATTTCCTCCCTCGCCTGTGTCGGGGAACAGCTTGAGCCGGGTGACATTCTGGCCCGGATCCACCACGCCGATCCCCTGCGTGAGGAGGAGTGGGTCCGCCAGGTGGAGGCCGCCATTACCTTTTCGCCGGAACCTGTTGTCGCGAAAAAACGGATACAAAAGAAACTTGTTTAAGCAACCATGTCCCTGAAGGAAATAGAAGCAGCGGCGGAGACAATCCGCTCCCATGACAAAGGTCACGCCAAGCGCCGCCTGGCGATTGTCCTCGGCTCCGGCTGGGGTCCGGTGGTCGATCGATTGATGAAGATCGAGGGCGAGCTGGCCTACGGGGATATTCCCGGCTTTCCGGTCAGCACTGTCGAGGGACATGCCGGCCGGCTGGTCTGGGGCCGCATGGCGGGGGTGCCTGTCTACTGCATGCAGGGCCGCTTCCATTACTACGAGGGGTACAGCCTGGAGGCCGTGACCCTGCCAATGCGGGTCTTTTCCGAGCTCGGGTTGCAGGGGGTCCTCCTGACGAATGCCGCCGGGGGCATCACGGAAGGATTTTACCCCGGCGGGCTGATGGTCATCCAGGACCATATCAACTTCATGGGGGATCATCCCCTGCGTGGTCCGAACATGGATAGCTTCGGACCCCGCTTTCCTGACATGACCGCGGCCTACGATCCCGTTTTGCGCGAGTGCCTCCGGAGAGCTGCCATGGAAGCCGAGGTGTCCCTGCTGGATGGCATCTACCTTGCCGTCAGCGGACCGAGTTTCGAGACCCCGGCCGAAATTCGCATGTTCCAGCAACTGGGGGCCGACGCGGTCGGCATGTCCACCGTGCCGGAATGCATCGTGGCGCGTCACAGCGGCCTGCGGGTAGCGGGCATCAGCTGCATCACCAACGTTGCCGCCCACCTTGGCGGCGTGCCCCTTTCCCACGAGGACGTCGCTCGGACGGCCCGCGAGACCATTCAGAAGGTAACCAGCCTTTTCTCTTCCGCCCTGCCAATACTCGACAAGGAACTCCAAGGATAAGCACCATGCCACTGGAAATCATCAAGCATCCCGCTGCCGTTCATTACATCAACCAGCTCCGTCGCAAGGACAACCCTCCGCATGCTTTCCGGCGCTATTGCGACCAGGTGACCACCTTCCTGGCCCTCGCAGCGACCAGTGATTTACGGACCAAGGAGGAAACCATCGAGACACCCCTTGAGACCATGGAGGCGGCCTTCATCAATGAACAGGTGGTCGTTGTCGCCATCCTGCGGGCGGGAGCCGGCATGATTGACTGCATCGTCCGCCTCCTTCCGGAGGTCTCCGTCGGCTACATCGGGCTGGAGCGGGACGAGGAAACCGCCGAGGCGCGGCGGTACTATTGCAAGTTCCCTCCTCTTAAGGGAGCCCGGGTGCTGGTAGTGGATCCGATGCTGGCTACCGGCGGATCCTCCGAGCAGGCCATCAAGGCTGTTTTCGAGGCCGGAGCGGAGCGGGTGGACTTCCTTTGCATCGTTGCCGCGCCCGAAGGGGTGCAGCGGCTGGAAACCAGCTTCCCCGGTCTGCGCATCTTCTGTGGTGCCCTCGACCGGGAGCTGGATACGAACAAGTACATCCGGCCCGGGCTGGGTGATTTCGGCGACCGTCTCTACGGCACCTGAGCCGCGTCTCAGCTGACGTACTTCTGGACGATCGGGATGCGCCGGCCGACGCCAAAGGCGAGCGGCGTAATCTTGAGACCGGGGGCGGCCTGCTTGCGCTTGTATTCATTCAGGTCGACCTTGCGGATGACGTCATTGACGACCTCCGGGAGAAAGCCGGCCTCAATGATTTCAGCGGAGGATTGGCCTTCCTCGATATAGCGCCTGAGGATGGCATCAAGGATGTGGTAGGGAGGCAGTGAATCCTCATCCTTCTGGTCGGGCCGCAGCTCCGCGGAGGGCTCCTTCTTGATGGTGTTCCAGGGAATGATTTCCTTTTCCCGGTTTATCCAGTGGGAGAGGGCGTAGACCCGCGTCTTGGGCAGGTCGGAAATGACGGCGAGGCCACCGGCCATATCGCCATAGAGCGTACAATAGCCCACCGAAACCTCGCTCTTGTTGCCAGTTGTCAAAAGGAGGGCCCCAAACTTATTGGAAACGGCCATCAGGAGAAGTCCGCGGGCCCGGGCCTGGACATTTTCCTCTGTCACGTCGGCCTCCATGTCACCGAAGAGGGGCTGCAAGGTAGCCATCGCGGCGTCGACCACCTCGTTGATGGCGAGGGTGTTGTACTGGATGCCGAGGTGCTCCGCCAGCTGCTTGGCATCATCCTTACTGTGCTCGCTGGAGATCGCGGACGGCAGGCTGATGCCGATGACATTCTCGGGCCCCAGGGCCTGGGCGGCAATGGCTGCTGTAATGGCGGAATCAATACCGCCGCTCAAACCGATCAAGGCCTTCCGGAAGCCGCTTTTGTGAGCGTAGTCACGCAAACCCAGTACCAGCGCGTCATGGATATCCGCGAGGGAGTCGCGCTGGAATTCCCGGGAGATTGACTTGTCAACCCCGTCCACATCAAAGACTTCCAGGTGCTCGTTGAAGGGATCGAGCCCACACAGCAGTTCCCCGCTGCCGCTCATGACCATGGAGTGGCCATCGAAGATGAGTTCATCGTTACCGCCGATGGCGTTGACATAGACGATGGGCTTGCCTGTCCGCAAGGCGGCAGTGCGAACGATGGCCTGCCGGGTTGAGTCCTTGCCGTAATGCCACGGACTGGCGGATAGATTCAAAATCATGTCCACATCCGCATCCTCGAAAAAGGCCAGTGGATCGGAATCGTAATGGCGGCTGGTCTCGACAATGGGGCCGGTCCAGATGTCCTCACAAATCGTCACCCCGAAACGCCAGCCCTTCCAGCGGATGATGGTCGGTTCCTCGGCCGATTCAAAGTAGCGGTCCTCATCGAAGACATCGTAGGTCGGCAACAAGGTCTTGCGGGCGATTTGGCGCACCTTCCCGCGTTCGCACCAGGCAGCGGCGTTAAAGAAGCGTCGACCCTTCTCAGCCGGGTTCCTTTCCACATAGCCGATGAGGGCAGGGACGGTGCCGATTTCCGCGGCGATTTTCTCCAGTGAGAGAAGGTTGTTGTCGACAAAGCGCGTCTTGAAGAGGAGGTCCCGCGGCGGATAGCCCGTGGTCACGAGTTCCGGGTAGACGACAATTTCCGCTCCGGCTTCCACCAGCTCGCGGTAGCTCTCGAGGATCCTGGCACGATTGCCATCCATGTCCCCGACAATGGTGTTAATCTGGGCTAACCCGACCTTCATGATGTCTGGTTATAAATATTGCTAATCGAACAATGCAATCCGAAAAGATGTGCTTATAGGAATATTTTCACCTGCGCACGTCCAGCACTTGGAGGACATCCCCCTCGGCGCGGGCGAGATTAATCCGGGCAAGGATGTACTGGAACTCGGCTTCCACGAGAACATCCTCGGCATCGGCGAGGTTGGTCTGGGCAATAACGACGTTGCTGTTATCGGCCACCCCTTCCTCAAAGCGGATCCGCTCCAGTTCAAATTCCCGTTCGCTGAGGTCGCGGGTCCGCTGGGCGACCCTGACCTGTCTTGCACTGGACTGGAGCTGCTGCAGGCGGAGCCGGTATTCCGCCTCGATGCGTGATTCGAGATCCTCGAGTTCGATTTCCCTCTGGCGCAGGGAGGAAGCAGCGAGACGCTTGCCGGCATCGATACGGAATCCCTCAAAGACGGGGACCGAGACGCCCAGCTGGATGTTCCATTGTTCCTCCATGGGGTCTGACCAGGACTCCGAAAGGTAGCCCCACTGACCGGACAGTTCCATGCTGGGGAGGTGCTCACGCCGTGCTGCCCGCAGGGCCAATGACTCCCGGTCCAGTTTGGTAACCAGGGCCTGGTAGTCGGGCCGGTCTTGCAGCACCTTCCGGAAGCGATCCTCACTGAAGGCGATGGCTGTCTCCTCTTCGAAATAGGGCTCTGCTGTCAGTTCAAGCTCCCTGCCAAGGGGCAGGGCGAGGACCTGTTTAAGGGTCAGTGCACTTTGCAGGACAGTGGTTTCCTGTTGCAGCCGGTCCAGTTCATTGCCGGCCAGGCCGACTTCCGCCCGTGTGACATCAAGCGCTGTGGCCACCCCGGCGTTTTTCTGGTCCGTGGCAATCTGCAGGAGTACCCGGTCCCGTTCAAGGTTGGCATCGATGACGTTCATCCGCCGCTCGTTGCGCCAATGGGTGAAATAGAGGATGGCGATCTGTTCAAGGATGGCCTGGGTGGTTTCCTGAAGCTGCCACTCCGTGGCCGTGAGGGTGAGCCTGGAGAGTTTCCAGTCATCGAGGGACCGCGTGTTGATGAGGCTCAGCCGTGCCCGGAGGACACCATCGAACCGGTCCATGAAAAAGCGATCCGGCAGGTCCGGGAATTTCTCGTACAGCGGATCCATCGCTGGAGCCATGGATCGGGACTGGCGGGCCTCCCGCGGTACCTTCGGAAACAAGGCGGAGCGGGGGGGGGGAAACACCTCCTCCTGGGCGGGCACCCCCTCCCGGGCGGGGGGGATCTCGGAATTTGCCTCCCGGGCATACTGATCCGCTGTGCTGCCAATGTCGCCTCGCTTGGCATCAAGGATAGCAATCCGTCCGGGCGCTGCCTCGCGTAGGTATTCCATTGTCTCCAGCAGCTCGTCGAGGCGGTTCT
>JBFOLZ010000078.1:0-50142 GCA_040830445.1 Puniceicoccaceae bacterium | reverse complement strand
ATGGAAAAAGTGGTCGAGACCCGGACCAAGCACCTTTCGTTGATTCCGTCCGAAGTGGACATGGCAGCTCTGGAGATCGAACTGGCCCAACAGGACAACTACCTGGCCCGCCTGCGCCAACTGGTCACTCCCCTGCACGACGAGGGCGGCTTCCAGGCCGTCATCCTCGACTGCCCCCCTGCCCTCGGGCTGATTTCCATGAACGCCCTGGCGGCAGCTGATTATTTGCTCATCGCCCTCCAATGCGAATACCTCGCCCTTGAAGGTCTGGGCCAGATTCTCAATGTCGTCGAGAAGCTCCGCGATGCGGGCGTGAACCCCGACCTCGAGGTTGGCGGAATCATGATGACCATGTTCGACATCCGCACGAATCTCAGTCGCCAGGTGGTCAGCGAGGTCAAGACCCACTTTCCGGACAAGATTTTCGACGTCATGATCCCCCGTTCCGTCCGCTTGGGCGAAGCCCCCAGCTACGGCCAGACGATTTTTGAGTATGATGGCAACTCGGCCGGTGCCCAAACCTACCGGACCCTGGCACGGGAAGTCGCCAAGCGGTTTGACCTGAAGAAGAAATAGCGGCACGCTATAGCCATCATGGCTGATGGGGACAAGGATCTCGCGCCCCTGGAGGAGCGCATCGGGTACCGGTTTGTTGACCGGGCGTTGCTGCAACGTAGCCTGACCCACCCTTCCCACCATGGGGAATCTGTTCAAGGCAATTATCAACGCCTGGAGTTTCTTGGCGACGCCGTCCTCGGCCTGGTCCTTGCCGAGGAACTCTTCAAGACTCAACCCGATAAGCGCGAAGGAGCTTTGACTCGCTGCCGCTCGATGCTCGTCAAGGGCCGCCAGCTCAGTCAGTTGGCGAAGGAGATCGAGCTGGGAGAATACTTGTTAATCGGTTCCGCAGAAGCCGCCCAGGGAGGCCGGAACCGCAACTCCATTCTTGAGGACGCCTTTGAGGCGATGATTGGGGCCGTCTACATCGATGGCGGACTGGAATCAGCCCGGCAGGTCGCCTTGGGGATCTATGGGGATCTTGAGCAACGGCTCCATCTGCAAGCGGACGTCCACAACCCGAAAGGGAAGTTGCAGGAATTGCTCCAGCCCAGCCTCGGCAACGACTCGATCGACTACCGGGTCGCTGAGGAAAGCGGACCGGATCATCAAAAGCGATTCACCGTTGAGGTCTGGATTGATGGCGAATGCCGGGGAAGCGGATCAGGGAATTCCAAGAAGCTGGCCGAGGAAGCAGCCGCCCGGGAAGCGCTTGAGGCTATCGATAGCTCCGGCCAATGAAGCCATTCCGCATACCGAAAGGGCGTCCGGTCTCATTCTACTCTGGTGTACTTCAGGCTGCCCGGCCACTGGTCATCGCCGACCGCATCCAGCAAGCACAGGCCGCAGTAAGCGTCATTATCTGCCCGCGGATCATCAATGCCCGTGAGCTCATGACGACCGTCCCGCAGTTTGCCGCACTGGTCAAGGAGGACTCGCTGGATGTCAATTGGGCTCTGTTACCTCCACCTCCTCCGCCCGAAGATCCCGAGGATCCCATTCCGGAGCGACTGCGGGAGGAACTGGAGTGTGACCGCCTGGCCAGCCTGACCCATCTGGCCAATTTTGCCACCTCACCCCCTGCCAAGGAACGCCTGGTCGTCTTCACAACACCGGAAGGACTCTTTGCCGACGTCCCGGCGATGAAGGATCTGGCCGGGCGCGAGGTCCGCTTGCGGGCCGGGAGCTCTGTCTCCTTTGAAGACCTCAAGCAGCGTCTTGGAGAGGACCTGGATTACTTTGCCGAGGCGGTCTGCGAGCGCCCCGGCCAGTACGCCATTCGCGGCGGCCTGATTGATGTCTATCCCCTGAATGCTACCGCTCCGGTCCGACTGGACTTCTTTGGCGACGAACTGGAATCCATCCGGCAATTCGATCCGACCACCCAGCGCTCGTTGGAATCGGTCGCCGAAGTGACCATCGCCGCCCGTAATGCTACCGGGAATAACGCCGGGCGCCACGCCATCCACACCTATTTTGCGGAAGAAGTCTCCTGGGTCCTCGTGGAACCGGCTGATGCAGCTGAAGAAGCCCCCGGGTATTTTCAGGAATTCGAGAAAATCAAGGATCAGCGGGCAGCTTTTCCGGCCCTCTTCTATGGCCGACAGGCCAGCCTGGACACCTGGACCATTCTCCAGGAACTGGAGACCGATCCGGGCTGTCTCGATACCTCCTATAAACCAATCCCATTGGACTTCCAATCCCTCGAGCCCTTCCGCCCCAACCCTCTCGAGGGAACCATTGGACTGGAGCGCCTGGAGGAGGAGACCGCCGCCCGAAATGCCTTTATCTCAATGCTCAGCCAGTGGCAGAAAGAGGCGACCTGCGAGATTCTGGGCCTGCTTCCCACCACCGGAAAGATCGAGGAAATCCAACGGCTCATTGAGGAACAGGCAGAGGACGGTCTACCGGTCGAATTCCTTGAAGGCGACCTGCCGGAAGGATTCATCCTTCAGACAACCCCGAACGGATGGTTTGACTGGATGGCACGTCCCCCAAGTGGAAAAGTCATCCTGGTCACGGAGCGGGAATGGTTGGGGCGGCATATTTCGCGTCGCCCGGTCCTTCGGCAGCGCCTCCTCCCCCACCGCACCCGGGTGGACAGGCTGCTCGACTTTGCCGACCTCGCCGATGGTGATTACCTGGTCCATCTTTCCCACGGGATCTGCCGCTACCGGGGACTGACAAAAATGGAGATGCGTGGCCGCGAGGAGGAAGTGATCTCCGTCGAGTTTGCAGAAAACGTCACCCTCCACGTCCCGTTGGCCGAAGCCCACCTGCTGACCCGCTACGTTGGCTTGACCCACGCCCAACCGAAACTGGGCCGCCTCGGAACCAATCTCTGGGACAAGACCCGCGCCGCCGCCGAGAAGGCCACTCTCGACTATGCCTCGGAAATGCTGCAGTTGCAGGCCAAGCGCGCCCATCATCCGGGCCATGCCTTTCAGCCGGATACGGAATGGCAGAAGGCCTTTGAAAACGCCTTTCCCTACAAGGAGACCGTCGACCAGGCGGCAGCCATCGAGGACAGCAAACTCGACATGGAGCAGGAAAAGCCGATGGACCGGCTGGTCTGTGGGGATGTCGGATTCGGCAAGACGGAAGTGGCCATCCGGGCAGCTTTCAAGGCAGTCATGGAGGGATTCCAGGTCGCCATCATGGTGCCGACCACCGTCCTTGCCCAACAGCACTACGAGACCTTCCGGGAGCGCTTTGCCGCCTACCCCATCTCCGTTGAGATGTTGAGCCGCTTCCGCAGTACCGCGCAGCAGAAGGAGATTGTCAGCCAGCTTCAGAGCGGGCGCATCGATCTGGTCATCGGTACGCACCGCCTTATCAGCAAGGATGTCCACTTTGCCAATCTCGGCCTGCTGGTCATTGACGAGGAGCACCGCTTCGGCGTCCGCCACAAGGAACGACTGAAGCAGTTCAAGACGGAGGTGGATGTCCTTTCAATGAGCGCCACCCCGATTCCGCGGACCCTCTACCTCGCACTAATGGGCGCGAGGGACCTCAGTGTCATTGAAACGCCCCCGGCCGACCGGCTTCCCATCGAGACCCTTGTCCGGACCTACGACCCGGACCTGGTCAAGCGGGCCATTGAACGGGAACTGGAACGGGGGGGCCAGGTCTTCTACCTCCATAACCGCGTCCAGAGTATCAACTCCGTGGCCGCCGGACTCAATGACATGCTGCCTGACGCCAGCATCGAGATCGGTCATGGCCAGATGTCGGAACATCAACTGGAAAAGGTCATGACCCGCTTTGTTGCCGGAAAGACCGATATCCTGGTCTGTACCACGATTATCGAGAACGGGCTCGATATCCCCAACTGCAATACGATCATCATCGAGGGAGCCGACCGCTTTGGACTTTCCCAACTGTATCAGCTCCGCGGACGGGTCGGCCGTTTCAAACGACAAGCCTATGCCTACCTGCTGCTTCACCGGTATACCCACATGCTCGACCAGGCCCGCAAGCGTCTCTCAGCCATGCGGCAGCACAACCAGTTGGGGGCCGGCTTCAAGATTGCCATGCGTGACCTCGAACTGCGGGGTGCCGGCAACCTCCTCGGTCACCAGCAAAGCGGGCACATAGCCGGGGTCGGGTTTGATCTCTATTGCCAACTGCTTCGCCAGAGCATCCAAAGGCTAAAGGGAGATCCAGCAGCCGCCCGAATCCGGGCAAACGTCTTTCTCGACTTCATTCGCGAGGGGCGCTCCGGGGAGGCTTCCGCCCGCCGGGTTGAGACAGGATTTGCCGCCCTCGCCGAGGAGGAACTGGCCGGGACCCGGATCGAGCCGGAATCGGCGCGCCTGCCTGATGCCTATATCCCGGAAACCCGGCTGCGCATCGAATTCTACCGCCAACTGGCCATGGCCAATTCCCTTGAGGAAGTGGATGAAATTTCGGCTGCCCTTGAGGACCGGTTCGGCAAACAACCAGCCAGTGTCAGGCGCCTGGTTACCGTTGCCCGCATTCGCGTCCGGGCGGAAATAGCCGGTATCCGGACCGTCGAAACCGAAGGAAACCGCCTGAAATGTCAGCTCGCCGGAGGTAAAAAAGGCCAATTTCTGCAACAATCCGGCAGATTTCCCCGCTTGACCGGTCAAACTGCAGACCTAAGGTTACGCGAAATTGAACAATTCCTGACACGCCAGTGTCCCACAACTTGATAATGCGACGTACTACGCTAACCCTCTTTCTTGCTTCACTATTGCTGATGCTGCCGGCGGTCTCCGCGGTGGCTCAGACGGTTCACAACATCTGGGATCCTCCCTACCGGCAGGGCATTGCCGCCGAGGTGGAGAACAAGATTATCACTTTCGAGGAACTGCGACGGGAAATGATGCCCCTCATTCCCCGTATCCGCGAATCCTCCAGATCCCGCGCCGAGTTCACGGCCAGGATGCAGGAACTCTATCTCGAAGTCCTGCAAAACCTCATCGACCGGGTCCTCATTGTTGAGGAGTTCAAGGAGAAGGAGTTTAATCTTCCCCAGACCTTCATCGAGAATGAATTTGACCGCATCCTGATCGAGGACTTCGAGAATGACCGGACCCGCTTCCTCGAATACCTCGAGTCCCTTGGCAAGAACATGCGCGAATTCCGCATCGACCTGCGTGACCGGATCATTGTCAGCGTCATGCGCTCGGAAAAGCGCAAATCCCAGTCGCAGATTTCCCCGGAGCGGATCGAGCAGTTCTACAACGAGAACAAAATCAATTTCTACGAGGAAGAAGCCGTCAAGTTACGCATCATCATGCTTCGTCCACTCGCCGATGAAAATCCCGACCAGATGCGCCAGACCATCGAGCGCATTTTCGAGGACCTCGAATCCGGCAAGCCCTTTGATGAAGTTGCCAGCGAATACAGTCAGGACTCCCGGCGCGAGCGCGGGGGCGACTGGGGATGGATCCAGCGTCCGGACCTCAAGGACGAG
Organism: Puniceicoccaceae bacterium; assembly: GCA_040830445.1. GTDB lineage: Bacteria > Verrucomicrobiota > Verrucomicrobiia > Opitutales > Oceanipulchritudinaceae > Oceanipulchritudo. Next base: position 44,642 of record JBFOLZ010000078.1, on the reverse strand, counting down.
TTGAGCGCGGTCGCCTTTGCACTCGATAAAGGAAGCTACAGTGAACCGATCACCCTCGGGGAGCAGATTTTTATCCTCTACGCGGAAGACAAGCGGGATGAGGGCATCCAACCCATCAACGAAGTCCGCGACCGCATCGAGGAAATCCTTGCCAGCCAGCTGGCCCGCCAGGCCCAGGACCAGTGGATCGAGCGCCTCCGCAGGGAAGCCTACATCCGCTACTATTGATCAGCCCCCGAGGTTGAAGATATCCTTCAGCTTCTTCCCGGCCTCTTTCTCGATCAGGTCCTCCACTTTTTGCTGACCTCCCTTGAGGAGCGCATTCTCAATCGCATCCTTGGGGATTTTCAAGGTTGGGCGGTCGATCGGTCCGCCCAGGCCGACCTCAACCGGGAATGAATCCAGTGGCACGGAACTGCCAAAGGCATTCAGGGTGGTGTCGTTCAGGGTCACCTTCAGAGGAATATCCAGTATCCCGCTATTGATATAGCCGGAGCCCTCGAGGTCCATCGTCCCTCCTTTCATGGGCAGGTTTTTCCCTGCCTGCTGCTCCATTTCATCGATGGAAAGGTTGCGGTAGCGAACCGTTACCCCACTCCGGTTGGGAGCGGCCGCGTACGGCAGTTCGAGGCCAATATCAAGGTTGCCGTCCTCCCGGGCTACTTCAAGTTTGCCGGCCATCTCCAGGAGGGCTGGCTGGGTGGCAAGGTTAGTCCCGCCAAGCCGGTAGCTGTCTCCAGAATCCGCGATGACGAGGTTGTCGGACTTCAGTTCGCGAATCCACAGGCGGGGCGATTGCTTGACCAGGGAATCGGACTTCACCCGGGCATAGCCTTCCTCCTTGGCCCGCAGTGCCAATTGCTCGCGCCAGCTGAGCCCGCTGTCCTCAACCGCCTCCTCGTCGCCGGATTTCACATGCGGGGCGATCCGGTCATAGATCCGTTTCAAGAGACGCAGGCGTTCGCGCCAAACGGATGCCTGGCCGATGTAATCATCGATGGAAACCACATCCTCCTCCACCTCGACCGGCTCGGGCTCTTCCGGGGAAACAACAATCACCCCGGGTACCCGGCGTGCTGAACCCGTTGTCGGTTCCAGGATTTGTAATGAATCGACCACCACCTTTTTGGAAAGCAGGCTCATGCCGCTGATGTCCGCAACGATGGCTGCGGCGGCGAAGCGGTTGGTATCGAGGGCATCCGGATTAGCCATGGCCAGGCCGGTGACCGTGACCCGGTTCTCCGCAGGCAGAATCTCGATGCTGGCGATGTCAACTGTAGCCCCGTTGGCCCGCTCCAAGACATCCCGGGCGCTGCTGGTGACAATCGTCTTGTCCAGCAGGCTGAGGCTGACATAGCCGAGGACAGCAAGGGAGACCACAAAGACCACCCCCAGCGGGCGAACCGGCAGGCCGCCCTTTTGTTCACTCAGCTCGGTCCAGCTCTTCTTGCCTTTTAATCCACCAACAAACAGCCAGGCCAGCGCGCGGACCCATAGCTTCGAGGTATAGGCCTCGTAGCGCTCCGAGCCCGATTCCAGATTCGCCATCCGGGTGCGAAAGGCTCCCAGTGAGCGACTGATGAAGAGACCCAACAGAAGACCGGCCAACCCGCCCACGAGCAGGGACGGCACCATGACATAATAATCGAGGCCAAACCAGGCTGTTACCGGAGCATTGACCAGAACAGCGACCGGGGCCGCCAATCCACTCTCCAAAAGGGATACTCCCAGATTGAAATAAAGCGGTAACAGGGCCAGGGAAAGCAGCTTGACCAGGATCAGGGTCAAGCCCCCGAGAAAGATGTTGGCATTGAGGATGATAAGCAGAAAAAGCAATACCGCCAACAGGAGTGGTCCTTGTCCAAATCCCGGCAGGCTTCCAAGGAGCCCCCCAAGGACAGTTGCGCTGATAATTTGAAACGGTGTCGCTTTGCCGCGGAGAAATTTTCCAAACTTGCGTAATATCATGACGGGAGCAGCTTAACGCTTTCCCGTCAGGTGGCAACAGGCAATTGGCTCTGGACGCAATCGACCACCCGCTGGATCTGATCGCCCGTCATGCTACTGCCACTGGGCAGCGAAAGGAAGGATTCATGGATTGCCTGACTTGATTGCCCGCCAAAGGATCGCAGGCCCTGATTGACGCCCTGCTGGTTCATCGGCCGCCACATCGGGGAGGCCTCAATCCCTTCCTTGCGCATGGCCACCACGATAGACTCAACATTTTCGGTGCCACTGACCGAAATGCAGCTCAACCAGTAATTACAGGTTCCATACTCCGGCTGGGGCATGAAGCCAATCCCGGTCACGCCCGAGAGCTTTTCCTTGTATTGTTGGAAAATCGCTTTTTTGCGGGCCAGACGGTCATCAACAGTTTCCAGCTGCCCGAGCCCGATGGCGGCACAAATATTGGAAAGACGATAGTTATAGCCCATTGTGTCGTGACGGTACCCTACCGCCTGCGGATGTTTCCCTTGGTTCGCCCAGACCCGTGTAGATTCTCGCATGGACGGATCCCGGACGTAGAGGGCTCCGCCCCCGCTGGTTGTCAGGACCTTGTTGCCATTGAATGAATAGGCGGCTGCATCGCCGGAAACTCCAACGGCCTTGCCGCCAAAAGTGGCCCCAAAAGCACCGGCACAATCCTCAAGAACGAGGATGCCTTCCTCGCGGGCCACCTCCATCAAGGCATCCATTGGCGCGGGAATGCCGAAGGCATGCACAACAACCATGGCCCGGACTGTCCGCCCTTCGGCCTTTAAGGTCCGGATGGCTTCCTGCGCAACGGCGGGATCCATGGCCCAATTCTCCGGTGAGACATCGACCAGGACCGGTTCAGCGCCCAGGTAGCGGACCGGATTCACGGAAGCGACAAAGGTCAGGTTGGGACAGAGGACACAATCCCCGGGCCCAACGCCCAAGGCTCGCAGGCTGAGGTGAATGGCAGCGGTTCCACTGTTGACCGACTGCACTTCCTCCAGACCGAGGTACTCGGCTATGCCTTTTTCAAACGCGCTCACTTGCGGTCCAACCGGCGCAATAAAGCCGCTGGCAAGCGCTTCCAAGACACGAAGGCGTTCCACCTCCGTAATCTCAGGGGGACTCAGGAATATATCATACGACATCAGATCAGCGATAGAGGCCCTATTTTCGGAGCCTCCGGTTGTCGCTGTCGAGTCCGAAGTGATGGATTCTGCAGCCTCTGGAAGCCGAATGCCGTAGGTCCACGCGGTGACCGCAACCCAGATACCCCCGAGAACCGCCAGTTTCGCCCAAAGCGGCCCGTCGTTCCAGTAAAGCCCCACTCCGAGAAGAGCCAGAACACCAAAAAGCAGGCTGGTCAGGCGATGCCCGGAATCGCGGGTGGCGAAGGTTCCGGCAAGGGCCTGGTAAAGGTGGGAGCGATGGGCATCGAAAATCCGCTCGCGGCGGACAAGCCGCCGGGTAAAGGTAATCCCCGTGTCGATGACAAAGGGCCACACGAAGAGCGCACCCGCTTCGAGGGCTCTTGGCAAAGGCAATCCAAAGGCCGCAAAGGCGAAGGGCAGGACGGCAAGGTAGAACCCGAGAAAAGTACTGCCGATATCCCCCATGAAGATGCTCGCCGGGGACCAGTTAAGGAGCAGAAATCCGGTTAGACCACCGGCTAGGGCGAGAAGGAGGAGCAATTGCATTTGCCCGTCAGGTATCGCCAACCGGGTATCAAGCAGGAGGATACTCATCCAACCCGCCACCGCAACCAGTCCCTGTATCCCGGCAATTCCGTCGATGCCGTCCATGAAATTAAAGGAGTTGGTCAATCCAGCCACCCAGACGAGGAGCAGGAGACCGCAGAGGAAGGCGGGAAGGAAACCGCCAATCAGCGGCAAAGGTTGTCCGGTCCAGATGCCTCTGAAGAAGTAGAGAACCACCAGTCCGCAAATGACATGGCCACCAAACCGTACGGCCCTGGGAAGGTCAAAGCGGTCATCAAAAAAAGAGAGGAGCGCAATCAGGATGGCTGGTCCGAGGGTTGCAGTGATTGGCCAGCCAACGGAAACCCGGGGCATCAAGATGAGGCCGGCAATGGCCAACAGGAACGGGACGAGGATTCCGATTCCCCCGATGCGCGGGGTCGGTTTCTCATGGAAACTCCGTTCATTGGGGTGATCGAGCCAGTTCCAGCGCAAGGCCAGTCGCTGGCAGGCCCAGACGCTGACCGCCCCGAGGGCTGCTGAAAGGATGAACCATGTAGGTAGTTGAAGCATGGGGAGAAGCAGTATTCAAGGCGACCTCCCGAAAGAGAGGCAACAGAATTAAGCAGGATCCGGATGGGTTTGCTGAAGCCACTCTGCGACGGTATGCCTTGGCTCGTACCGCAGTTCCGACTGGGCCAGAGAGGAGGTATACCAGGCGGAACCGGTCAATTTCCCCAAGGTTTCCCGGTCCAGGGGCAGGCGCCGGTTGAGTACCGTACCGAGCAGTGAACCGGCAAGGGCAGCGGCCTGGAGAAGAAACAGGGGTATGGACCAATCCTGCCTGGGGAGACCGAGGGATTCGCGGATAAGGTCATAGAGGGCCCTGGTTGATAGGGGATCATTGCCGGCGAGAATGTAGGTCTTGCCGGCAGCGATGGGATACATGGAGGCCCGGATGGCGAACTCAACCAGGTCATCGACATGGATCATCGATCGGCGGTTGCCGTTTTCCGGAAGCGGGGGAAAGCGACCTTTGTGGACAGCCTGCACCATCCTGGGCAGGTTGCCTTTCTCGCCGGGCCCGTAAACCATGACCGGGCGCAGGACAACCGCATGCTGAAGCCCGGAACCGAGGACAGCTTCCTCCGCTTCAGCCTTGGCCAGGCCGTAGGGTCCCTGTGGCGTATGCGGTGAGTTCTCCTGCAACGGGGCCAGCTTCAACCCGGCCGGATTACCCTCCCCCATTGCCTTGACACTGCTCATGTAGACAAACCGTTCGACTCCCTGCTCCCGGGCCAGTTCCAGAAGCTGTTGAGTCGCCTCAACGATGATTGGCCGGTAACTGTCGGCCTCGGAGGCATTTTCCGTCACGGCATGGGCCTTGCTAGCGAGATGATAAATAGTGGAGACGTTTTCCAATGCCGCTACAGGCAGGGAATCCCGGGCCAAATCGACCTCATGAAAACTGTCCCATGGTCCGTCTTGCTGCCTGCGGCCGACTGCCCGGATACGGGCACCTCCCTGCTGCTGCAAGCGCTGGCAAAGGCGGCGCCCGAGGAAACCGGTGGCTCCGGTTACCAGGATGGTGTCGTTCCCATTGGACATGCCCTATCTTATTTAGGGCAGATGGGCCTCAGTTAAAGGAAATTCCTATTCCTCGTCCTGCATTGGGGCAAACCCCTGCCGCAGGGTGTTCTCACAAACCAGCCGTGGAAGGGTGAATTGCTTCAGGTAATCCGGACCGCCAGCCTTGGAACCAACCCCGGAATAACGGAATCCCCCGAACGGTTGCCGCCCGACCAGTGCCCCGGTACAGCCGCGGTTCAGGTACAGGTTGCCAACCCGGAATTCGCGGGCCGCCTGACGCAGGTGTTCCGGATGGCGACTGAAGACCCCGCCGGTAAGCGCATACTCGCAGTCGTTGGCCCTCTCAAGACCCTCCTCGAAGGAATCAACCCGGGCCACGGCCAGGACCGGACCGAATAATTCGTCCCGCATCAAGGCATGCGCAAAGGGAACATCCGTGAACATGGTTGCCGGAATATAGCGACCGGTGGGCAATTCGTCAGCCAGGTGGCCCGTAACCGCCTCAAGCCCCGAACTATCAATGGCTCCCCGAATCCTGTCCAGGGCCTCTTGATCGACAACCGGCCCCAGCTCCACGGATGGGTCCGAAGCCCGGCCGGTAACGTGGCTTTCAACCGCTGCCGCCAGCCGTTCAATGAACCGGTCATAGATGCCCGCATGGACATAGAGGCGGGAGCAGGCGGAACACTTCTGCCCCGCGTATCCAAAAGCTGAATACACGGTCCCCTTGACCGCCTGATCCAGGTCTGCTCCGTCGTCGACAACAATGGCATTCTTTCCACCCATCTCGGCAATCACCCGCTTGACGTGAACCTGTCCGGGACGCAGGGAGGCCGCGGCCTTGACGATTCCCATGCCAACCGCCTTGGATCCGGTGAAGGCGATGGTGTCGATTGCCGGGTGTTCGACAATTGCCGCCCCAAGGACTTCCCCGTAGCCGGGCAGGAAGGCCAGCACATCCGCCGGAAGTCCCGCCTCAATGAAGATCTCCACCAGTCGTGCGGCCACCAGCGGGGTCTGCTCGGCGGGCTTGAGAACAACGGCATTACCGGTAACGAGGGCTGCCGCCGCCATACCGCAGGGAATGGCCAAGGGAAAATTCCACGGGCCAATGACCCCACAAAGCCCGCGTGCTTCATAAAACAAATGGTCCTCTTCACCATCAAACTCACAGAGACTCGCTTCCTTGAACAGCTCCAGGGCTTCTTTTCCATAATAGGTGCAGAAGTCGATTGCTTCAGCAACATCGGCATCCGCCTCCACCCATGGTTTGCCGGCCTCGGCTATGATCAGCGCGGTGAGGGCAGCCCGCTCAGCTTCCATTATCCGGGCAGCCTTGAAAAGCACCTCCACCCGTATCTCAACAGGAACGTTTCGCCACTTGGCGAATCCATCCTGAAGATTGTCAACGGCTGCCTCCAGATGCCGCGGTTCCGCCATCCCGACCGTACCGAGGATGCAGTCCGTCTCCTCCGGGCAGTCACTGGGTTCAAAAGTCGAGCAGTCCTTGACTTCCAATCCGCCAATGAGCGGCAACACCCGCGGATAGTCCCCATTTCTTCGATACAGGATTTTGCCGAGTTCTTCTTCCACAGCCGCGCGGTTCTCCGCGATTGAGAAATCCCGGAAGGGGGCATTGATGAAGCGCTCCTTAGGATCGGCCTCCATGTGGGCGGTCCCGGGATCCGGGTCCTCGACCATGGGGACGGCAAGGAGCGTCTCCGCCGACTCCTCCTCCATGAAGCCTGACCGGATAAAGCCCTCATTGGCCGTGTTCTCGAGCAGGCGGCGGACAAGGTAGGCCATGCCGGTCAACATATCCCCGATGGGAGCGTACTCCCGGACAGTAACGCCACGCGCAAGAAAGACTTCCTTGATGGGGTCTGCCATTCCATGGAGGGTCTGGAACTCGTAATCGTCGGCCGTCAGGCCCAGTTGCTCGGCACAGGCAATGGCATGAGCCAGCGAACGGATATTATGCGAGGCAAAGGCTGGCCGCACGATGTCGGCATTCTCCAGCAGGACGCGGCTCAAGCGCTCGTAGGTCAAATCGCTCATTGCCTTCTCCTGCCAGACCGGAACCGGCCATGTGGCCAGCTTGGCCAGGATGGTCTCGGTATCCCAGTAAGCCCCCTTGACCAGGCGGACCGCCACAGGGGTTCCCCTTTGGCGCACCCAGTCGAGAAGTTCTTCAAGGTCTCCTTCAGTCCTTCGCATGTAGGCCTGCAGGACGAGACCGGCATCCGCCCAGTCGCGGAATGCCTCCTCCATGAGCAGCGATTTGACGACCTCGAGGGTAATATCCGTCTTGGTCGTGTCTTCCATGTCGACGTAAACAAAGGCCCCCATCTGGCGCGCCTTGAGGTAGATCTTCCGCAGGTTATCCCGCAACCGCTGGACACTGTCAGCAAAGCCAACTGCCTTGATGTGGGCATGGAGCGCGGAGAGCTTGACGGAAATATTGACCGGAATTTCGCCATTCAGGCCATCGAGCAACTCAAGATAGCGGTTCAGGTAAATCTCCGCCTCAACTTCACTGACACAGGCCTCACCAAGGAGATCGACCGTTGTGCAAAGTCCCTTCCGGTGCAGTTTTTTGAGGCCCTTGAGGGCTTCCCTGGGCGTTGCCCCGATGATGAACTGGCTACCGAGGGAGGCAATCTGATGCCGGATCATGGTGGCGGCGGCCTTGGCCCGGAGTCCCTCCGGGTTCAAGTCCAGTCCCCATTGGAGGATGCCGGGAATGCGATGACTGACCGGCCGGAAATAAGCCTGCGCGTGCCGGATCACAGAAGCGCTGTCCTTCAGTCCGGGCAGCACATCGACGAACCGGAAAAGAGCGACCCGGAACTCGGGGTCGGCCATGGCCCAGTTCATCAGTTTTCCGGTATAGGCCCGGGGATCCATTATACTGGGACGCTGGCCCTTGATTGCCTCAAGGCACTCGCTCCCGATTGCCTGGACGCGCTCTTCCAGGACAGCTGCATTCAATTCGGTCATGGCTTCATGGGGTTGGGAAACAACAGTAAGGGGGTGGATGTTGTGCCACATCAGTGACGGGGGGTTCTTGACTAAGCTCCATCAAGCTTCAACATCCTGCAGCCAAGATAAGCGCTCTGCGCAAAAGTATCAATCATCAACTACTGACAATCCACAGCATGCGGTTTTACAAATATCACGCCCTCGGCAACGATTACCTTGTCCTCGATCCTGCGGACGCGCCGGAGCTGCCTCCGGAAAAGGATGTCCAGACCATCTGCCACCGCAATTTCGGACTCGGTTCCGACGGAATCCTCTACGGTCCCCTCCCCTCCACGAAGGCGGACTTTGGACTCCGCATCCTCAATCCGGATGCCAGCGAAGCGGAGAAAAGCGGGAACGGACTGCGCATCTTTGCCCGCTACCTGCGCGACATCGGCAAGGTGGGGACGGCTCCTTTTACCGTTGATACATTGGGCGGTGTGGTCACCTGCGTGGTCAACGAGGACGGCAGTTCCATTACGGTTGACATGGGAACCGTATCCTTTGCCGCTGATGTCATTCCGGTGGAAGGATTTGAGGGGGATGTCGTGGACAAGACCATCGAACTGGAAGGCCGGACCTACACCATGTATGCGGCCACAATAGGGAATCCGCACTGCGTCCTTCCCATGGAAGCCGTTGATTCCGCCATTGCCCACAAGCTGGGTCCGCTCATCGAGAATCATCCGATGTTTCCCAACCGCACCAACGTGCAGTTCCTCAAGGTGATTGACGACAAGAACATCCAGATTGAAATCTGGGAACGCGGAGCCGGCTACACGCTGGCCAGCGGCAGCAGCTCCAGTGCCGCCGGGGCCGTCGCGCGCCGCATGGGCGCGGTCGGGCCGGACATCACGGTCCATATGCCGGGCGGGATTATCCAGTTGCACATCGATGACGAATTTTCCGTCCGCATGACCGGCCCGGCCACCCGGGTCGGGGTCTATGAGCTCGATAAAGAGGCCCTCCTCCCTACCAGCTGAGCAATAGCCCGAGGCAGAACAGCCCGCCGACAAGCAGCAGCGCCAAGGCGGTGCGCACAAGGACCCGCTCGAACCCGTCCCGGTCCGTTGCCTTGGCCAGCAAGCGGTAGTTGGAGAGGAGCAACGGAGCACCCGGCAACACGCACAGGCAACCCCACTGGCCGCCGACTGTGGCAAAGGCCAACGGAACCACAAGCGCCAGCAGGCTGAGGACACCGTATTGAGCCAGGCCGAATTGCTTTCCCCAGCGGACGGCAAGGGTCCTTTTCCCGACCTGCCGGTCGAGGGGTTCGTCCCGGACATTGTTCACCACCAATAAATTGGTGGCCAGGGCTCCCGGGACCATTCCCGCCAGAAGCGACCAGGTGACGCCTGTTCCTGAGGGAAGCATCACCACGAAACTGCCAGCCTGCACATAGTAGGTCAGGCAGGTCGCAACCCAGCCGAAGAAAATAAAGACGAAGACATCCCCCCAGCCATTGTAACCGAGGGGATACGGTCCGCCCGTGTAGGCAATGCCGCAAATGATGGAGACAATGCCCACCAGCACCAGCCACCAACCGCCCCAGAATACCAGCAGACTGCCAATCAAAAAGGCCAAGACAAAGACAAGGACCATTCCACGGTACATCGCCTCCGGCGAAATCCAACCGGAGGCAACCGCCCGCATGGGTCCGATCCGGCGCTCATCATCCGCTCCCTTGCGGAAGTCATAGTAGTCATTGGCGTAGTTCGTCCCGACCTGGATGAGCAAGGAAAAGGCCAGGCAGATTAACCAGGGTAGCAGGGAAAACAGGTCGGCCGCGGCAGCCAGGGCCCCGCCAACCAGAACCGGAACCGCCGCAGCGGGCAGCGTCTTCGGCCGGGCGGCCAGCATCCAGTGTTTCCATGTTTCCATAACGGAAAGATACCATTCACCAATATGCGTGGATGGCAAATCCTTGTCGCTGCATCCAGGTAGCCGCTTCCGGAAAATTGAACCGGAGAACGCCCGGTTCCTCATTCCGCAGGAAGCGCCCTTCGGGTACATTGATAACGATGTCTCCACTGTAGCTCACGGGATGGTCGACTGGCGGCTCCTCGAGTGCATCCTCGGGCCAGTTGCGCAAGAGCCAATGGCCATCGAGTCGCACAAGTTCCATCCACTGGATGCGGCCACTGTGGCCGAGAGAGCGGATGCGGAGACTTTGCAAGGCCTTTCCCGAGTTGGTTTTCCCGAGGCGAATTACCAGCCATGGGTCCTCCAAGGTGAAAGGTTCCAGCCGTTGGTCCATTGCCCATTGCAAGCGAAGGCCCAGGTCATCAATGGCCAGTTGCTCCAGGTGCCTCGTCTGGCGATCCGTCAATTGCGACAAAGTGAAGTGAATTAATTTCATTCCTGTGACGGCAATTAGGGAGGCCGTGGCCATGACCACCAGGAGCTCGAACAGGGCCAGGCCCTGTTTACGATGAAGCGCCTTAGTCATCGATAGAGGGAAGCGAGGCAGCCTTAGCGGTCGTGGCGGTCCACCAGATCCATTCACCCGGGTTTCCATGCAACTGCTCAACATGCCACAGGGCGGAAGGGCCGCTTCCGACAAGACGCCTGCGCCAAATGAACCCACCTCCGCCCGTCCCTATCATGGGTAGCCAGCTTTCACCCGAAAAACCGAGACCCCGCCACTTGCCGTCAGCTTCCCGTTCCGCAAGAGCCACCCGGCTCCCGGAATCCCGCCAGGCGTCCTCCACCGCCTGCAAGGAAGCAAGCCTTTCGCAGGTTAGCCGGACCGAGCGATCGACGGACATCCCAAATGCCAGTATATGGTAGCTCAGGGCAATCACTCCCGCCAGGAGCAGCAGCGCCGGGGCCAGCTCAAATACCGCAAATCCGGATTTGTCCGTTCCAACGCCAATAAACGCTTTCATGGAGTCGATCCAATGGCCTGCCCCTGTCCGATGGAATTATCTTTTTCACCTAAATTTATCCGGCATTGACAGTCTCTGAAATTGCTTCCTAATAGCCCTTATCTTGCGTGAAGGCCGGATGTATCTGGACTCATCCGAATGTTTGCCCGGCCTCACCCAATTTGGAATTTTCCAAGCGAGGGGGTTGAAGACGTTTCTTTTCACCCATTCGGTAAACCTCTAATTTTTAAGCATATCCATGGAATCAGAAAAGGATTCCCAGACCGCATTAACGGTTGAGGGAATTTTCGAACCCCAGAAGAACAAGTCGGGTGTCCTGTTGAATCCGAAATACAACGGGAAGACCCGGCCCACGGATCCCTTTGTCCCGCGTGAACTGGTTCGCCGCTTTAAGCTCAAGCGGGGAAATTACGTCACTGGAAATGGTCAGGCCGACGGCCGTCACCCCAATCCCAAGGTCCGCTTCATCGAGACTGTTGACGGCCTGCCGCTGGACGAGCGTCGCCAGCAGCTCAATTTCGAGCAGCTGACCACCATTGCCCCGGACTCCTGGCTTCAATTGGAGCGCAAGGGTTCCGGCAACATGACCTCCCGGGTGATGGATATCTTCTGCCCCATCGGCAAGGGCCAGCGCGGGTTGATTGTGGCGCCGCCCCGGACAGGCAAGACCACCCTCCTGCAGGATATTGCCCTCGGGGTCCATGAAAACAATCCCGAATGCAAGATTGTCATGCTGCTGGTGGACGAACGACCGGAGGAGGTCACCGACATCAAGCGCAACACCCCCGGTATCGTCTTTGCTTCGTCCAATGATGAACAGACCACCAACCACCTCCATGTCGCTGAGCTGGCAATTGACTTCGCCAAGCGCCAGGTGGAAGCCGGTTCCGATGTGGTTGTCCTCATGGATTCCCTGACCCGGCTTTCCCGGGCCTACAATTCCGCCCGCGGGGGCAGTGGCCGGACCATGACCGGCGGTCTCGACATTCGCGCACTCGAGAAACCGCGGCAGCTTTTCTCCGCGGCCCGCAACACAGAGGAAGCCGGCAGCCTGACCATCATCGCCTCCGCCCTGATTGAGACCGGGAGCCGCATGGACGACCTCATTTTCCAGGAGTTCAAGGGCACCGGCAACATGGAGATGGTCCTCGACCGCAAGGTGGCCGAGTTGCGCATCTGGCCGGCCATCAACATCGCTTCCTCCGGAACGCGTCGCGAGGAATTGATCCTCCCCGAGGAAAACCTCAAGAAGTCCCACTTTTTCCGCAGGGCCCTTGCCTCCATGAAAGTCGAGGATGCGGCGGAATCCGCGGTCGAACGCCTCTCCAAAACCACCACCAACGAACAATTCTTCAAACTTATTGATATTTAAAGTGTACTTGGTCGGGGCTTTAGGCTTGCCCGCCATTTTGAGCGCTCCTTAATTGCACATTTTCCAGAATGCAAAACTTCGCAGACCAATGCCTCGACATGGCCCGGGCAATACTCGGCCAGAACATCAGCTCCATCCAGCCCGATGGCACCATCAGCCCCGTTGAAGGGGAAGACAGCCGCCCTGATGAACCCGGACACGCCGCCCTGGCCATCGGCGAATTCTACCGCGCCACTACGGAAAACGCTTTCGAGGACAAGGATTTGGTCGATCTGGCAGCCCGCTGTATCACCGCGCAAGCTTTTGCCGAGGAAGAATTTGAAAACGGGCTTGGCTATGCCGCCCTTGGCCTGCTCTCCTTCGGGCCCGCCAAGGAACGTAATCCCGTCTGGGAGCGCCTCCTTGACCCGACCCGGGAAAGCCTCGACCGCCGCCTTCTGGCCCGCACCGACTACGATGACCATTTCCAGGCCTTCAATGTGGCCAAGGCCGTGACCCGCTTTTCCATGGGACTGTCCAAAAAGGACGAAACAGGCAAGCTGATCGACCGTTTCATTACACGGGTCCAGGAAACCAGCTCCGCGGGCTATATTGATGACGGACCAAAGAACGGCGTCGGCGGAGTCTTCGATATCTACGGCCCGATGAGCCTTATTTTCATGCGGCAGACCCTTCAGCTGCATGCCAACATCCACTTGCGCGATCGCAAGCTGCCCAGTCTCCGCACGGTGGCCGAGAAATACCTCCGCCTGTTGCCGGACATTGTCCGCGCTGACGGCCAGGGCTGGATATACGGACGCTCCATCGGAGTCTACGGTCAAATGCACTGCATCTCGCTCATCCTTCAGGCCTTGCGGGATGGCTGGATTGCCCAGGAGAAGGTCCCCCATTACACGGAGCTGCTGCGCCGGCTCTTCCAGTATTTCTTCCTCACCTACCTTGACCAGGAACAGGGCTTCCTTGTCATTCGGGATCAGGAGCGGGACACCCGCCCGGAACATACCACCCGGATGGCCAACTTCGACGGCGTCCGCTACCTCTGTCAATGGGCGCGGCTGGCCAGCTCCATCGGGGGCAAGATGGAGGCGGAAATTGCTCCCAAACGTACCGGCGGACGCTGGGTTATCTTCGACAAGGGCTCCAAGAAGGAGCAGGGCCTCTTTATTTACCAGGACACCGAAAGCGGCCTCCATGTCCAGTTGCCGCTCGTTGGCGGCAACAAGTCCGGCAGCGCGGATTATCTCCCCTTCCCCCACTGCCCGGGCATTTTCGACTGGCCGGCCAACCGTTACATGCCGGTTCTCCTCCCGGAACTGACCATCGGCGGAAAAAAGGTGGTCCCCGCTTTTTACGGCAAACGCTGCGTCACCGGACTGGGACTGCGCCGCAGCTTTTATTTCCGCTACGAGCAGCCGGAATTCATCACCAATGAAGAGGAAATCCTCTCCGGCCTTGGCAGCGTCAAGGTCGCCTGGAACTTCTCCGGCAACACCATTAGCAGTGAATTCATTTTCACGGTCAAGAAGCAGGTCCAGTGTGACTACTTCCGCTACATGCTGGCCATTGGCTCGCCGCACTCGGAAAAGCATGCCCCGATGACCTTCGCCCTCGGCGAACAGGGACTTGGTTGCTCGGTGGAAAAGGACGATTTCCAGGCAGTCTGGCAGGAAACCGAGGTTGTCACCAATGAACCCGGCTACCGGACCTACTGGGGCAACCTGCACTACATCCAGAGCCTTGTCCGCGACCATCCGCTCATCATGCGGCCCGGCCAGCAGTACCGGTTGAGCACCTCCTTTACGCCGGACGTCGGCCTGATGGATTCCTGAGCAGGGCTCTTCGCCATGTTGTCCGTGAGAATCATCCCCTGCCTGGACGTCAATGCCGGCCGGGTTGTCAAGGGAGTACGATTCAAGGAACTTCGCGATGCCGGCGATCCCCCGCAAATTGCCAAGGCTTACGAGCAACAGGGGGCCGATGAACTGGTTTTTCTGGACATTACCGCGTCCTCCAGTGAGCGGGATATCATCCGCGATATCGTTGAGGAGACGGCCTCCCATTGTTTTATGCCACTGACCGTCGGGGGCGGCCTCCGCTCCGTCGAGAATATCCGTGAGATGCTCAATGCCGGGGCGGACAAAGTCAGCCTCAATACCGCCGCCGTCCTCGATCCGGACCTGGTTTCGGCTTCCTCCGACCGCTTCGGCAACCAATGCATCGTCGTGGCCATTGATGCCAAGTGGGATGCCACCATCGGGACTTGGCGCGTCTATACCCACGGCGGCCGCAAGCCCACGGATTGGCTGGCCCTCGACTGGGCCCGTGAAGTTGTCCGCCGCGGCGCCGGCGAGATTCTCCTGACAAGCATGGATGCGGACGGGACCAAGGCGGGTTACGACATTGGCCTGACGCGGGCATTATCGGATGCTGTCGAGGTCCCGGTTATTGCCTCCGGCGGGGCCGGTACCCTCGACCACCTGGTCGATGTCCTGAAGGAGGGCCATGCCTCGGCTGTCCTTGCCGCGAGCATCTTCCACTTTGGTGAATTCACCATAGCCGAGGCAAAAGAACATCTGGCCGACGCCGGGTTGCCCGTTCGCTTGACCGGCCAGAAGGAATCCCCAAACTAGGTCCCATGCGTATTTTCCGCTCCATTACCCCGCTCTGCCTGCTGGTCCTCGCTGCTTCATTCGCCTCCGGCCAGGATGAAAGCCCGTCGGTCTCCCTCGATTATGTTCTCGACCGCTATGTCGAGGGAATGGGTGGACGGGCCAGCCTGCAAAAAATCAAAAGTGTCCGCATTAGTGGGAATGTCACTTATCCGGATGGTACCAGTCACGCCATTACGGTTCTGAAAAAGAAACCCAATCTGGTCCGTATCGTCCTCGATACCGGAACACTGCGCGTCATCCAGGCTTATGATGGCCAGGACGCCTGGTTTGCCCGGGAATTGGGGGCCGACCAGATGATTGACCGGATGCGGGGCGCCATTGAGGAAGGTTTTATCCGCGATGCACCCCTGGAAGGTGTTTTGCTCAACGCCTATGGTGCCAATGCGGTCCTTGAATTGGGGGAGGATATCGAAATCGCCCAGGTACCCTGTCATCAAATTATCGCCACCTTTCCGGATGGGGCCCGCTCCATTCATTGCATTGACAAGGAAGAATTCAATGAGCGCCGGATCTACCAGTTTGATCCCAATGGAAAACTCCTGGCAGAGTTAGTGCCCAGTGAGTTCGAGCTCTTTGACGGGGTCCTCTTCTCCATGCAGACCACCCGTATCAATGATGGGGAAGTCCTTTCCACGATCACCGTGGATGAGGTGCAAATCAACATGGGGATTCTCAACGCGGCCTTCGCTCCGCCATCTGAGCTGCCGCCCCGATGAGGCGTGCTCACTGCTTCCCCTGCAGGAAGCGGAGAGAAGGATACCCGAAGAACCACAGTATCCCGAAGTAGATCCCGGCGGAAAAAGGAATGACCACGACAACGGCCAGAAGGTCCTGGACCTTGGTCACCAATCCCGTCAATTGGAGGACATAGAGCCCGGAAAAGGCTGCCAGGACAAGTCCGGCGAGGGCAAGGACCAGCTTGAGCGCTGTTACAGGCTTGAAGCCAACGATGGATTCACCCGTCAGGAACAACTGCAGGGCAAGGCAATGAACCATTGAGCTGAGGGTATTAGCCAAAGCCAGGCCGACCGCTCCAAGGTAACGCATCAGAATCAGACCCAGAACAAGGTTCAGGACAAGGTTCAGGGCAGCCAGACGGACAGGAATTTTCATATCCTGCCGGGCATACCAGGCCCGCGTAAGGAGCGTCGACCAGGCAAAGAATGGTAATCCCAGGGCGGCCGCCGCCAGTACCGGAACGGCTGCCAGCACATCCCTGCTCTCGAAGAGCCCCCATTGGAAAAGAAAACCCAGAATCGGTTCGCCGAGGACAATCAACCCCAGCATGGCCGGAAGGGTTATCATGAAAATAATACCCAGCCCGCGGGTGAAGACGGTGGCAAAGCCGCCCTGGTCCCCGGTCGAGCTGAGACGGGACAAGTCCGGAAAGATGACCGTTGTCACGGCTATGGCAAAAACACCCAGTGGCAATTCCACCAGACGGCTCGAGATGTAGAGCAATCCGGTCGCGGTGTCATCGAGGGAAAAGGCCAGAAAACGGGAGACGAGGATATTCACCTGGAAAATAGCCGCTCCAAGCAAGCCGGGAAGGAACAGTTTCAGCAATTGTTGCAGGCCCGGATGGTTCCCGAGCTCCAACCGGGGGCGCCAACCCTCCCGGTATAGGCCGACCGCAGGGACCAGCAATTGGAGCAATCCTCCAGCTAGAACAGCCAGGGAAAGCAGGTAGACCCTCCCCCATCCTTCCGCGGGCATCCAGACAATCCCCACCAGCATGGCCCCAATCATGGTCAAGTTGAGCCAGACCTGGTTGAAGGCAGCGAGGGCAAAGCGGTTCAGGACGTTCAGCATGCCACAGATCAATGCCCCAAGGCAGATGAAAACCATGTATGGAAAGAGGACTTGCGATAACCCGGCTCCAGCATACCAGCGTTCCTCCAGTCCGGGAATCCGGTCGACTAAAAAGAGGGCCGGTATGACAACCAGTTGGAGCAGGAACAAACCGATTCCAAGGCGGCTCAGGATGGCGTTCAAAAGCCGGAAGGTGTCATCCGGTCCTTGTTTCTCAAGGGACTCGGCAAGGACTGGAATGGAGGAAGAGGTGAGGGCTCCTTCCCCCAGCAGCCGCCGGAAGAGGTTCGGAATCGTGAAGGCAAGGATAAAGGCGGAATTGAGGATACCCGTTCCAAGGGAGGCAAAGAGCAGGACATCCCGGGCCAGACCAAGGATACGGGAAGCCATGGTCCAGCCAGCCACCTCTGAAATGCGCCGTGTCAATGAGCCCACGCAAGCAGTTGTGCCAAAAGACGCCTCAAGGACGAGAAAATTCCTTCCTGCGGCCAAAGTTGCGGTGCGGGTTCGTTTTACCTTCCCCTGAAGCGGATGTTGAACCAAGATTCCGCTTTTTCAATCAATCGTGTCCCTATGTCGTTGCTGGAATCCTTAACCGCCAAACTACAGCGCCATCCAAAGCGAATCGTCTTTCCGGAAGGTGCCGATCCCCGCATCATCCAGGCTGCCAGGCAATTGGTGAGCTACCGTTGCGGCGTGCCTGTCCTCCTCGGGGACCGGGCGAAGATCAAGGCCCGGGCCGCCAGGCTGGATATCAAGCTCGACGGAATCCGGATCATTGAACCCGGGCGTAGTGACGATACCGAACTATTCCTCCCCATGCTGGACAATTCGTCCCATGCTGACCTCAGCCCGGAGGAAAAAAAGGCCCTTTTGCTGGACCAGCATAATTTCGCCGCCCTGATGCTGGTTTCCGGCCGGGCCGATGCGCTGGTCGACGGAGCAACCGTCACGACCTCCAGCGGCTTGCGGTCCCTCTTCCGGATTGTCCCGACCCTGCCTGCCGTTCGAACAGCCTCCTCGATGCTGGTCCTTGACCAGGAGAATACCAAGGTTGGCATGGATGGCATCCTCTTTCTCGCCGATTGCGGGGTCATCCCCGATCCCACCGCCGAGCAACTGGCCGATATTGCCGTCTCCACGGCGGAAACCGCGCATCACCTCACCGGATGTACTCCCAAGGTGGCCTTCCTGAGCTTTGCCACGCACAGTCGCCGCCCGGTCCATCCCTCCATCCTGAAGATCCGGGAAGCGCTTCCAATGGCCCAGGCCAAGGCAGCAGCGCGAGGCGTTAATGCGGATTTTGAAGGCGAGCTGCAGCTGGATACAGCTCTGGACAACGAGATCGCGAAGCAGAAAGGGTTCTCGGAAGGCATTGTCGCCGGAGCGGCCAATGTCCTCATTTTTCCCGACCTCAATTCAGGCAATATCGCCTCGAAAATGCTCCAAGTCGTCGCCGACGCCAGGACCTACGGGCAAATCATCATCGGCCTCGACAAGCCCTGCGCGGAAATAAGCCGCGGAGCCCACGTCTATGACATTGTCGGCACGGCCATTATTACCGCCGCCCGGGCAATCGATCATACCATCCTCTTCCGCGAGGAAGTGGAGCCGTCAACCTGAAGCAGGACCATGGCGAAACCGACATTGCTGACAAAACCCGAGAACACGGAAACCCCAAGGCTCTTTGTTGCCGCCACGCGGCAGAATGATGGCAAAACAACTACCTGCCTAGGCCTCTTCGCCGCCTTGCAGCAGAAATTCGACCGGGTTGGCTACATAAAGCCCATAGGGCAGCGTTTCATCCATTACCAGGATCATCTTATCGATGAGGATTCCGTTCTCTTCAACAAGACCTTCGAAATCCATACTCCCATCGAGAGCATGAGTCCGGTGGCCATCGATTCGACCTTTACCCGGCGCTTCCTCGATGAGCCCGAAAAGACCTACCCCATCCTGGCCGACAAGCTGCTGCGGGCCTTTGACCGATCAACGTTTGAAAAGGACGTGGTCATCATCGAGGGCTCCGGCCATGCTGGAGTCGGGGCCATCTCCGACCTCTCCAATGCCCAGGTAGCGCATCTTCTCAGAGCCAAGGCCGTCATTGTCTCAAGAGGGGGCATCGGCAAACCAGTTGATGAAATCACCCTCAACAAGAGCCTCTTTGACAAGCATGGCGTCGAGGTGATTGGGGCCATCCTGAACAAGGTTGAACCGGACAAGATTGAAACGGTGCGCGACTACACCGGCAAGGCCCTGGACCGGATGGGTATTCCCCTGATCGGGATTATCCCGAAAATGCCTTCCCTCTCCTTCCCCAGTCTCTCCCAAGTTGTCGAAGCGGTTGAAGGCCGCTGGCTCAACGCCCAGTCCTCAGGTGAATACAACCGCATCCATAATGTTGTGGTCGGGGCCATGACAGCCAAGAGCCTGATTGATTACATCAAGCCGGGTGTCCTCATCATTGCCCCAGGTGACCGTGAAGATGTCCTGCTTTTGACCATTGCCGCCTGCAGCGTGACCGGGCACAAACCCCTGGCGGGTATTGTCCTGACGAGGAACATCCTTCCCTCCCCGCACATCATGGAGATGATTGCCCAGACGAACATCCCGGTGGTCATCAGTCATGAGGAAAGTTACACGGTGGCTTCGAGGATCAATTCCATGACGGTGAAAACGCAACCGCACGACGCAGACAAAATCCCCCTCATCAAGCGACTGATCCTCGATAACGTCGATACGGAGAGCTTGATCAGCAAACTCGGTTGCTAATCCGATCCCGGGCTAGCGGGTCTGCTTGCGGCGGCGAAACTTCAGGATGACGAGCTTGTCCAATCCGGCAAACTGTACCACCCGGTAAATCGCTGGACTGCTGATCCGCAAGACCATGCGCTTCTTGTTTTCCTTCAAACGAACCGTCTCGGCGAAGAGCCAGTTGATTCCCATGGAATCAATCATGCGGGAATTCCGCATGTCCAGGTAAAGGTCCTTCCATGTATCGAATCCCGCGGCCTGGGTTATCTGCATCAGGCCGCGACGCAGTTCCGGTACTTGCGAACTGGTGACATCATCCTTCACCTCGACCAGAAGACGGCCTTTTCTCTCATCCACGTGACCCTCGATGAGATGCCCGGAATGCTGAATTAATCCATTCTGTTCCATTGACTGAAACCCTATCCCACCGGGTTAACTTCAAAATCGAATACGAGTGAGGTCCCTTTGTTCTCGACCCGAAACTCATCACTCAAGTGCTGGATAATCCCAAGGCCCAGATGCTTGCCAGTCTGTTCACTCAATTTAGCCAGGCGTTCCTCGAGATTAAAGGCATGGCCCCTGCCGGGATCATCAATGTATATCCGGAGAACATCCTTGTCCTCGTTCACGCAAATCTGGAGATGCGCGAACTTCTCGGATGAACCCTCGCATCCATGGGTAAGCGCATTGAGCATGCCTTCCCGAATACAAATGAGGAGGTCATACAGACGATCGCCGAGGCGATCATCCAGGGCAAATGTTATGCAGCGACGCCAGTTGGCTTGAAGCTGGTCAACATGATCAACTTCAGTCCCGGCATAATGCTCGCTGAGAATCGGTTCAAAGGACTGGGTCAAGGGTAGGTCAGGGATAAGGTTTAAACGTATTGCAAGTATGTCATCAGTGGGCGCTTGTTGCAACCCTTCCCAAGGATTATGTGATCTCAAAAATCGGTATAACAAGCTGAAATAATTTATATTTAGCGTATTCGCAAATTCAAGCAATCCATCTGTAAAAATGTAGAGCAGGTTATTTCCCTTTACCCGGATTGGAACCGGCATGGTGCTGATTTCCTCCATCCACCCGAGGGGAAAGCGGCCAAACGGGCATTCCCGTATCCGCCCCTCCCGAGAAACCAGTTGGCATGGTGTGAAACCAAAATTCCAGTGCTGGATATAATCGTCTTGCGGGCCAAAATCAATGGCTGAAAGGGAGAGGCTGACGGATTCGGCATGGTCGGATTCCTGAAGGGCCTGCTGCCGGAGGGATCGATTGAAAAGATCGAGTGCATTGGCAATGCGGGCACTGCCTTCAAGGGAACCGCGGAACATGCCCTGGAAATAAGTTGAGACATAGCCCGAGCGAATATCATGCCCGGATATGTCCCCCATCAGGACAACAAATCGCCCTTTGCCAAATTCATGGGTAATAAAGAAATCCCCACCCACTTCGTGCAAGGGACGATAGAGGACCGACAAACGATCCTTCAACAACTCGGGCACGACGACGTTCATCGATTGACCAAGGTGTTCAAGGGCCTGCAAACCCTTTCGATCAGCGACATACTTGCGTTGCAAACGCGTATTCTCCACCGCGCTCCAGACAACTTCCCTCAACTGCTGGTGGGTGACCGGTTTTTCAAGGTAATGAAAAACACCGGCCGCAATGGATTCCTCAACGATGGATTTCTCACCCTGCCCGGTAATGATGATGGAAGCGAGTGCGCCATCCTGTTCCCGGACCCATCGGACAAACGCCGTTCCTGAATCCCTTGGAAGGCGATAATCGGAGACAACTGCAGAGATGGTAGCCAGGCCCACGTTTCCGGAAAGTTCCCTCGCCGATTCCACTGAATCAGCACAGAGCACCTTGAATCCTGAAAGTTCAAGGCTTGATTCCATGAAATTCCTGCTGTGGGGATCATCCTCCACAACCAGGATAACTGGTTCCCTGTTCGGGCTCTCAACCATACGGCAGCATCTTGGATTGTCAGATGGAGGTCCATTTGGCAACTTGTTGAAAAGGAGGGTCTCCCTGTATCAACAGTTTCAACCAAACAACTGGAGATTTATAAAGGAGTTAGCGGATGCGTGCCATGCGAAGGGAGGCAGCGCATTTTTGGTGGGCGGTTGCGTCCGGTCCGGTCTGCTGGGTGAATCCGTCAAGGATTTCGATCTCGAGGTATTCGGCCTGCCGCCGGAAACACTGGAAAGCGTGCTGGAGTCCATGGCCAAGGCGAAGCGGGTCGGCAAGGCCTTTGGCATTTACAAGCTGGAGGGATGGCCCATCGATGTCGGGCTGCCCCGGCGGGAACGCAAGAGTGGAAGCGGGCACCGTGACTTCGAAATCGACATCGATCCCGCGATGCCCATCGAGGAGGCGGCACGGCGGCGGGACTTCACCATGAATGCGCTCTACTACGATATCCGTGCGCAGCAGGTCAGGGATCCGCTTGGTGGTTTGGCCGATCTTGAAAACCGTATCCTGCGCCACTGTTCGCCGCGCTTTGCGGAGGATCCCCTGCGTGTCCTCCGGGGCATGCAGTTAACCGCCCGAATACCGGCCACGGTGGCCGATGAGACAATGGAACTGTGCCGCCAGCTGGACCCGGGTAGCCTTTCCCCGGAACGCTTTTTCGGGGAGTGGGAAAAATTGATTCTGCTTGGGAAATCACCCTCCATCGGGCTGGACTTCCTCAAAACCTGTAGCTGGATCCGCTTTTTTCCCGGGCTTCATGCCATGATTGGCTGCGAGCAGGACCCGCAATGGCATCCCGAGGGTGATGTCTGGGACCACACCCTTCACTGCATGGATGCCTTTGCCGACAGACGTACGGGTAATCGCGAAGACGACCTGGCGGTTGGCTTGGCCGTCCTCTGCCATGACATGGGCAAGCCGCTGACGAGCGGGAAGCACGAGGGCAAGATCCGCTCCCATGGTCATGAGAGTGCCGGACTCAAGCCGGCCCGGCTTTTCATGGAGCAGCTGCGGGTATCCGGTCGCTTGATTGAAATCGTCCTGCCCTTGATCAAATGCCACATGCGGCCGGGCGTCCTTTATGCACAAAAAAGTTCGGCCAGCGCGATTCGCCGCCTCGCTCGTGACTGCGGGCGGATGGACCTCTTGTTGCGTGTATTCCGGGCCGATTCAGCCGGCCGGCCTCCCCTGCTCGATGAAGGCGAAAAGGCTGTCCAATGGTTGACGACGCGGGCCAGCGAGCTGGAAGTTTCAAGGACGAGGCCCAAGGCCATTCTCAGGGGAACCGATTTGCTTGAGCGGGGCTGGCATAGCGGCCCGGAACTGGGCAAGTTTCTCAATGCGGCCTACGAGGCCCAGTTGGATGGAGCCTTTACGTCCCGGGAAGAAGCCATGCAGTGGCTGGAGAATCACATTGACGGTAAATCGTCATTCAAGCCAACCCAGCCCGCGGATGCGGAATCATAGAACAAGGCCGGATTGGTCGAACCCTCGACATACCACATCCAGCTGTCGCCATTAACACGGTAGAACCAGGGATAGAGGGATCCCGATGTTTGCAACCAACCCCAGTTGTTGGCCGTGGGATAGAGGAAGTAGGTATTGCTGCCAGCCCCATGCCCCGTGTAGGTCCAGCCAAGGGAAAGGGTGTAAATCCAAGGATAAGCGTCCCCGTACAACCAACCCAGCGTCCTGTCGATCCACCAGCCATTTCCTGAATCGGAGAGCAGCTTGTAGTGACTATCCAACTCGCTCCATGGCAGCGTCATGGGTACTCTCTGGGCCTCAAATATCTCCACCTGCCCCTTGAAGCTACCGGTTGACACGGCGAAGGCATCGAGGGTCTGGTCGAGCGGGAGATAGAGCTGCAATCCCGTCTCGGTACCGCTGAGGCGCTGGTCATGTAAGTTGGCGATGGTTGTTGCTGAAAGGACCCTGTTCCAGATCCTGAACTCCGTCATCCGGCCATTGAAGGCCCGTGCCCCGTTGTCGGATTCACCGATGAAGAGAGGGCTGTTCCGGTTATCATCTATGGGCAGGCTCGGGCGCGTGGTCGAGACTTCCGTTGGATAATCAACCGGGACCTGCGACCCCTCGACGTACATGCGCACGGGTTGTGAGTCGGAACTGTTGTAGGTAACGGCCACGTGCTGCCAGCGGTTCAAATCAATGGTCAAGGGGAAGGAGTTGACGGCAAAGGCCCTTCCATCCGACGTGATCAAGTAAAGGACCAGGCTGCGGTCATTGTAGAAGGAATGGTCGAAGCCGTTGAGGAAGAAGACAAATGTGTCGCGATCAAAAATCCGCCCGAATCCGGTCACGTATTCGCCGAAGGTTTCCGGATAAATCCAGGCTTCAGCGGTGAAGTTGTCGCTCATCCCAATCTGGAAAGTCGGCGGAACCCGCAAAAAGTCGTCCTCACCGTCAAATTGAATCGCCAATTCCGGGGAATCCTGGACGACAAGGGTGATCCAACCGGACGACTGACCGTCGGAATCATCCGTCAGTTCATATTTCAGCCGGGTTACACCGGCAAAATCCTCTGGGACCGTATAGCGGATGACATTATTCTCCAAAATAGTGGCGGCTTCGCTGTTGGGGCCGGAAATGGACAAGACACGCAAGGGATCCCCATCCGGATCCCGGTCGTTGCTGAGGATCGGCAAGTCCAGTGTGACCCCGGCAGTTACCGGGTATAGGTCGTTCACAGCGACCGGGCGGGGATCGAGCACCTCGACCATGCGGCGCAATACACCCCCCTTGCCGTCCCCGACAAGAACACTGAAGGTGTCGCGCCCGTCTTTGGATTCACCCATGCTGAAGGAAAAACGCCCGTTATCCAGTTCGGTCAGGGTGCTGAACTGGGGATGGGAGACGGCCAGAATATCCAGGGAATCGCCGTCCGGATCGGTCAATCCATCGAGGATGTCCACCTCAACGGGAAAGTCCGTGCTCTCGATAAAGAGATCATCCCCGCTGGGATAGGCATTTTCACGGAAAGCCGCGTCGTGGCCCATGACGTCGATCGACCAGTTGGTCCAGCTGCCGGTGCCTCCTGTCCCGTCATCCGTGACGATGAGTTTCCAATTCCCGTTGGCCGGTTCCCCGAGGTGACGGGTACTGAGGTAGGTCCATCGGCCGGGCTGCCCCTGGGGATTGGCGTTGGCATGGGGCTCGGCAAGGACACTTTGCGTTCCTGAGGGCGACTCCAGAATGACGCTGATATCGCCCCAGTCCGAGTGGTTCAACTGCAGGGTCACCCGGACAAATTGAACCTCGTAGCTGCTGGCTATGGCAATTGTACTTTCCTGCGAGATACCCGTGAAAAGGGAACGCTGGACCGTCTGCGAGCCGGTCCGGCTAATCAGGGTTCCAAGGGATGGCCATACGGCGGCCAGTTGGGTCGCGGCATCTGCATCGACCCGCCCAAAGCCGTATTCGTGGTTGACCCACAGTCCCGCGGCATTGGTTTCCCAATCCGGGTTGGAAAAGTCAACTGGCGTCGCGGTCAGGGCGAGGATCTGCTGCACATCCCGCCAGTTCAGGTCCGGCCTCTGCTCAAGCATAAGGGCGACCACTCCCGAGACCATCGGGGCTGCGGCGGAGGTACCACTGAAGTCCTCATAGGCGTCCCCGGGTGCATAACCGGAAAATCCCGTGTTGTCAGTGGTCAGGATTCCGCCCCCGCGTCCGCCACTGGGGGCGACGACGAGCAAGTTGGCTCCCGGTTCACTGTAACCGGAACGGATATTGTCATCCCCAACCGCACCCACGGAAATCGTCCATGGAAGGGAGTTGTATCCGTCATAGTTGGAATTATCCCCATTCAGGCCCCCGTTTCCGGCTGCCCAGACGTAGATGTTGCCCAAGCCACCGCGCCCGCTGGAGGAGTTGGCCCGCAAAGCGTCCTTGAGGACGGTTGAGGAATCGGCATAGCGAACACCAAAGTCGTCGGATGGTCCCCAACTATTGTTGTAGATATCGACTTGCTGGCTGCGATAGGAAAGCGCTTCAGCTTCCTCCCCCAATGCATAGGGGCCGGCAATCAGGCGCAGGGGAACAAGCTTAGCGTCATAGGCAATGCCAAGTCCCCCGATTCCATTGGCATCGGCAAGGGAAATTCCGGCCACCGCGGTC
The DNA here is from genome assembly GCA_040830445.1 of Puniceicoccaceae bacterium. GTDB lineage: Bacteria > Verrucomicrobiota > Verrucomicrobiia > Opitutales > Oceanipulchritudinaceae > Oceanipulchritudo. The sequence continues at coordinate 18,745 of JBFOLZ010000078.1, read as the reverse complement.
CCGTGGCGATCATCCACACCGGAAGGGGAAGGGTCGGAATCGTCGTCGTTGTAATCATAGCCGCTGCCGGCAAGGTAATTGCCCTGCAAGTCCGGGTGCGTGTACTGGGTCCCTTCGTCGACAATCGCAATGACCACACCAGCGCCGCTCAATCCCCTGTCCCATGCTGGACGGACCCGGGCATCGGCAAAGGGGACGCCCCCGGATTGCCCGGCGTTTTCCAAGTGCCACTGGTCCGGAAAAAGCGGATCGGTCGGGTTGAAGGCCTTCGGATAGCTGACAATCAGGATGTCCTCTTCAAAGGATTCAATTTCCGGACGGGATTCCAGCTGCCGGAAGACCTGGCCTTTCCAGTCAGCATCTTCCGGTTTGGAAGCCAATTCACGGAGAAACCGTACCCGATGGTAGCCCTCAACCCCCTGCAAAGGGCCGATGTAAGCGGCCCCGGCAGCTGCGGCCGTTGCTTTTGCGTCCGCCCCGGAAGCAACCTTGATCAACCAGTTGCCTTCCGATCCGGAGACGACGGAGTCCCTGCCGGCCGCAACCAGCAGGTTCGGAACCAGAGTGATCCCAAGGAGGAGCACCGGAGGGAAAATGGATGTCAGGGCACGCAAAACCATGGGCAGATAAAATAACCTACTCCGCCCAAGAGACAACTGCCTCGGCGATTTGTTTCAAGAAATTCTGCAATTCCTAGCGAATCAGCATAAAAGCCAGGGCCATGACAATTGTCGGGAAAATGGCTCCCATGAGCAGCTTCGCCGGATTGACACCGCCAGTGAAGTAACGGCTCAGGAGCGACTGTCCGGCCGGATTCGGGGCATTGGCGATAACCGTCAATCCGCCACCGGTGACGGCCCCGGCAACGACCGCATACTGCTTCACTTCACAACCGGGAACCCCGGGGCTGAAATCCGGTACCTGGCTGGCCAGGAAGGTAATAGCCGCATTGTCATTGAAGGCAGTGAGGATGGTCGAACCGGTAAAGAGGCTCACCTCACCCAGCTGTCCAAGCACCGGGGCAATCCACCATTGCTGCAACGGGCCATGAGTGACCAGGCCGGCAAGGAAGAAGCCAACCAGCATAGGTCCCTTGATGCGCACATCGTCCTGGTGGGTCGCCGTCGCTTGGACAAAGGCCATGAAGAAGAGGAATCCCGCAATAAAGAGGGGCGGATTGTGCAGGTTGAGGACGGTCCAGCCCATGAAGGCGAGGATGACAAAGGTAATCCACAGCGGAATGGGCTCTTCCTCCGCTCCCTGGAGGTTCTTGTCCCGCTCATCCGCCTTCACCTTGAGGGAGTCGAATTCGTTGCGCAGGAAAAATCCATAGACAACCGTGGCAATGACAATCCCGATAAAGGCCTTCCATCCGAAGTTCATGAACATGAAAGCTATATTCCAGTCCCAGGCACCGGCCACCATGAGGACGGGCGGTGCCGCAAAGTGGGTCAGCGTTCCCCCAACGGAGATATTGACGAAAAGCAGCCCGAGGGTGCCGTACTTGAACTTCGTTGACGGTTCCAGACTGTAGATTGTCTTGGCCAGCAGCAAGGCGGCAATGGTCATTGCTGCCGGCTCGGTGATGAAGGAACCCAGTAGCGGGGCCACAATAAGAATGCTGTACCACCATGCCCTCGGGCTTCGTCCGCCCAGGCCCGCGAGAAGGCCGAGGACCCGCTCGCTGATTTTCAGGACCGGCCGGGTGGAGGAAATCGCCATGATGATGACGACAAACATCGGCTCGGTGTAGTTGACCACATTGTCGATGTAGAAGGTGGCCGAGTCCCATCCATAGAAATAGAGAATCGAACCGAAGAGGGGCACACACCAGATGCCGAAAATGGCCTCAATTTCACCGAGAAAATGACACAGCGTCGCGGAGAAACTGGTGTCATCCTTGGCATTATGGTAGGGCTTTGTACCGGCAGTCCGGCCGCGTTCTTCAATTTCCCGGCGGTGGCGTTCCTCGATATCGTGGGCCAGCTTCTGGAAAAATCCGGCCATGAAGGTGTGCAGGACGGCCAGGAGGAATATGATCGAGGCCACCAGGTTGAATGGCGTCTCCTTGATACGATGGACGAGGATATCCGATAGGGAGGTAAGTCCCAGCTCGGTCTCGGCTGCCTCGTATTTTTCGATGGAGTAAGGAAGGACGGTCGTGTCCGCGGAGGGAGCATGCCCTCCCCCGCCGCCGGCGGCAATGGTGGCCACCGGCACCATGGCCGGAAGGATGATTAAGAGAAAGAGAAACAGTTTACGCATCGTTATTATTCAATATTCTGGATTTGTTCCCGGATCCGTTCAATTTCGTTTTTGGCCTCGATGACACTCCGGCTGACTTCCATGTTGTTGGCCTTGGAACCGATGGTGTTGAATTCCCGGTTCACTTCCTGAAGGATAAACTCCAACTTGCGCCCCACCGGGCTGCCACCATCGACACATTCCTTGAATTGCTCAAAGTGACTTTTCAGCCGGGTGATTTCCTCTGAAATGTCACATTTGTCCGCAAAAATGGCGATTTCCTTGAGAACACGTTCATCCTCGAGATCAATCTCCAGGCCAGCCTGACTCAAGCGCTGGAGAAGCAGCTCCCGGAAACGGCCCACGGTATCGCCAGAGTCACGGCCGATCGACTCCAGAAGTGTTTCCAGGCTTTCTATCCGGCCGCGAATATCCTCTGCCAGCGCGGCTCCCTCGGTCTGCCGCATTTCCAGCAGTTGCTCGAGGGCGCTTTCAACCAGCTGCAGCAAGCTCGCGGAAATGGTCTCCAAATCGGGCAAGACGGCATCGGTCTTGTTCAGCGCCGCCAGGCGGGCCAGTGTATCGAAGTCCACTTCCGGTTCAATGCCATGCTTTTCCGCAGTGGTCTGAAGGCGCTTCAGGCTGGAGGCCAACCCGGCCTCGTCCCAACAGAATCCTTCTTCCCCGCAGGCGGCATTGGCCTGGAGCTGAAGATGCAGCTTGCCACGATTGAACCGCTGCTTGACGGCAGCCTGGATATCCCGCTCGAGGCTTTGCCACTCACGGGGCAAGGCCACGGAGGCCTCCAGGTTCCGCCGGTTGACGGAATTAACCTCAATGGCCAAGTCAACCCCCTCAAGGGTTGTCTTGCTCTGGCCAAATCCTGTCATTGACTGAATCATGATTTCTCCTCCCTGCCTTCGGAAAGGATTCGCTCAACCTCGCTCACATCCTTGTCGCCGCGGCCGCTGAGGTTGACACACAAAATCTGTTCCGGACGCATCTCCGGGGCCCGCTTCATTGCGTAAGCGATGGCATGGGTACTTTCCAAAGCCGGAAGGATGCCTTCGGATTCACAAAGAAAGCGGAAGCCCTCCATTACCTCCTCATCGGTGGCATAAGCGTAGCCGATTCGGCCAAGATCCCGGTAGTAGGAGTGCTCGGGCCCTACGGCCGCATAATCGAGGCCGGCTGAAACGGAGTGGGTCGGTTCAATTTGCCCGTCTTCGTCCTGGAGGATGTAGGTCCGGCAGCCTTGCAGGACACCCATTTTTCCACCCTGGAAACGGGCCGCGTGTTCACCCGGTTCAATGGAGCGGCCACCTGCCTCAACGCCCACCAGCCGGACTGATGGTTCATCGAGGAACTCATGAAAGAAGCCGATCGCGTTGCTGCCTCCGCCGACGCAAGCGACCATCTCATCCGGCAACCGGCCTTCCTTGGCAAGAATCTGTCCGCGGGTCTCCTTGCCGATGATACTGTGAAAGTCCCTGACCATCATCGGGAACGGGTGAGCCCCAAGCGCTGAACCGAGTATGTAATGGGTATCCCTTGAGGTTGCCACCCAGTCCCGCATGGCCTCGTTGACGGCATCCTTCAGGGTCCGCTGACCGTTGCTGACTCCCCTTACTTCAGCTCCGCAAAGACGCATCCGGAAAACGTTCAGCGCCTGCCGCTGCATATCCACTTCGCCCATGTAGATGACACATTCCAACCCGAACTTGGCACAGACAGTGGCCGTGGCCACACCATGCTGGCCGGCCCCGGTTTCAGCAATGATCCGCTTTTTTCCCAGGCGGCGGGCCAGCAGGACCTGACCCAGCACATTGTTGATCTTGTGGGCCCCGGTATGCAGCAGGTCTTCCCGCTTCAGGTAAATCCGCGCCCCACCGAGCTTGCGGGTCATGTTTTCCGCAAAATAAAGCCCGGTTGGCCGGCCGGCATATTCCCGCAGCCAGTCGGCCAGCTCGGCCTGGAACTCCGCATCCTCGCGGGCTTCCCGGTAGGCGGCCTCCAGGTCCTGCAGGCAGGTCATGAGGGTTTCTGGAACATAACATCCCCCATAAGGACCAAAATGGCCCCTTTCATCCGGCAGGGCGGCTTTGTCTGTATGCTGAAGGGTCATATAGTGAATTCAGTCGTGAAAGCAGGTTTAGAACAAAAGCCCGTATCCATGACAATGAAAACCGTTAATTCCCCGGCTTTCCCTACAGATGCCTGGCAATGACCACTGTAAGGTCGTCCGCCTGGGATTCCGCCCCGGAGAATAGGGAAATGCGATCCATGATGCCTTGGGTCATCTCATGGGAATTCCGCGAACGGAGGCTGCGCACCACCTCTGCAAGGCGTTCCTTGCCAAATTCCGTACCCTCCTGGTTGGCCACCTCGGTGATCCCGTCTGTGTAAAGGGCCAGAATATCCCCCTCGACAAAGGGCACCCGGTGGTCCTGGACGGCCGCGTTGAAAATTTCCCCCGGAACCATCCCCAAGGCCATCCCGTCACAGGCGATGAATTCCGAATCAACCTCGGAACCGTTGCTCGAATGAACCATGATCGGGAGTTCATGACCACCCCGGGCAAGGACCACCTCACCCTTCGCCATATCGATCACCGCATAGATGATGGTGACAAACATTTCCGGACGCATCTCGCCCAGCATGACGTCGTTCAACTCCCTCAGGACACCTGCCGGCGACTCAATATCCCGGGCAAAGTGCCGCAAGTTGCTCTGGCAGATAGCCATCAACAGGCTGGCCGGAATGCCCTTCCCGGAAACATCCGCGATGGCAATCCCGACCCGGGACTCATCCAGTGAAAAAATATCGTACAAGTCACCACCAACTTTCTGGGCCGGAATGTAGATACTGCCCATCTCCAGCTTGTCCACAGATGGCAATTCCCGGGGCAACAGCATGCGCTGGATTTCATTGGCCAGCCCGAGATCCACATCCAGCTTGTTCTTCTCAATCTGGGTCGCCATCAGGTCCAGGTTGTGAATCGCAAGGCCCGCTTGCTCGGCGATACTGACCGCGAGGGAGAAGTCGGTATCACCAAAGGAACCGCCGTCGGACGGATTGACAATGGCCAGCACACCAAGGTTTTTTTCCCGGAAGCTGATCGGGACAACAATCACGCTCCGGACTTCCAGCGAAGGATCCTCGTGCTTGATGACGCGGGGATCCTCAAGGGCGTTCTCGATGAGGATGCCCTCACCAGTCTTGGCCGCGGTCCCGACAAGGCCTTCCCCCACCTTGAAAATTTCCGACTTGAGGATTTGCTCCACGAATTTCGTCCGGGTGGTAATCTTTGCCCGGGAACTTTCCGGAAGCGGCCGGTGCGGGGGAAACAGCCCCTCGACGGCAACCCCTCGCAATTGGCTCTCCGTCCGCTCAAAGATGCAGGCACTGAGTGCACCGGTGCTGAGGATGGCCGCATGCACAACCCGCTCAAAAAGCTCTTCCCGGGTAACGCCCTCCCCAATGGCCTCAACCATGTTGTGCACAAAGTCGAAAACGATCAGCTTTTCCTGGCCCAGCATCTGCCGCTGTTCGTCCAGCCGGATGATCTCCCGCCTGGCCGTCCACCAGAAGAACCATCCGACCCCAAGTCCAAGAACCGCACCAATGCAAAAAGTAAGGAGCATGGGCAGCCGGTCCTAGTTGTCCTCTACCTGGTTCTTCAGGAAGGAAATGACATCCTGGAACTTGGTCCGGTTGGAGGCATCCACCTCGACAAGATTTTCGTGGGCCTCCAGGACCAGGCGGGCATTTTCCGCCTGGCTGAGTTTTCCCTTGTTGCCAACAGCCTCAAGGTCACCAGCCTTCTCCACGGAGGATTGACTTTCCCCGGTGTCCAGAACCAGCAGGCGATGCAGGCCAAGGTTCTCGATCAATTCCCGGTTGCGCTCACCGAGCCGGCACAGGACCACGGAACCCGGGGGGTCTTTTCTCATGAGGTTGATTCCAAGACCTGCCAGTATGCCCAGGAAAGTACTGTCCATTCCGGTGCACTTCTTGAAATCGATGATAAAGCGGGTCTTCCCTTCGGACAATAATTGATCGAAGAGTTCCTTCATCGGCGAACTGTTGAGAAAGGAAGCCTTCCCATTGATCGATACGATAACCGGATCATCATACGGGTTCACAAGAAACTGTGCATCATCTTGTGTCATGGCCAGCCGTTTCAAGCGATGGAATCGCCGTTCAGGATTGCTGCAAAAGACTCCTTAAGACATAGGGAAGAATGCCGCCATGTCGATAATATTCAACCTCGATCCCAGTATCGATGCGGACCTTGAGCTTGCTTTGGCTAACTTCCCCATTGGCCCGGATGACATCCAGGACAACCTCCTGTCCCGGCTTCAGGCCGTCGTCGATTCCGGACAGGTTGAAGGTTTCACTACCATCGAGCTCAAGTGTATCGACATTTTCACCATTGGTGAACTCGAGCGGCAGAACGCCCATCCCAATCAAGTTGGAACGGTGGATACGTTCGAAGCTCTTGGCGACGACCGCCTTGACCCCGAGCAGGTTGGTTCCCTTGGCGGCCCAGTCGCGACTGGAACCCATGCCATAGTCAACGCCGCCAAAAACAATCAGGGGCGTTCCCCGTTCCCGGTAGGTTGCGCAGGCATCGAAAATCGAGACAACGTCACCCTCGGGCTGGAGCTTGGTGTAGCCGCCTTCCTTGCCATCTGCCATGCGGTTCTTGATGCGGACATTGGCGAAGGTTCCGCGTGTCATGATTCTGTCGTTACCACGGCGGGAACCGAAGGAATTAAAATCCTTCTTCTCCACCCCATGGGACTTGAGGAACTTCCCGGCCGGCCCATCCTCGGGAATGGCCCCTGCCGGTGAAATGTGGTCGGTGGTGACGGAGTCACCAAGGATGGCCAGCGGACGCATTCCCTCGAAGGAATGGATTGATCCAGCTTCCATACCGAAGCCCTCGAAGAACGGTGGCAACTGGATATAGGTGCTGCTGTCCTTCCACTCATAAAGGCTGCCGGTGGAGGATTGGATTTCCTTCCATTCCGGGTTGGCGTTGAGCACGTCACTGTACTGGTCGGCAAACATCTGCGGACGGATGCCACTGGCAACCGCCTCAGCGATCTCGGCATGGCTGGGCCAGATATCCTTGAGGAGGACCGGGTTCCCTTCGGCGTCTTCCCCGATGGGATCGGTGTCGAGGTTGATGTCAACCGTCCCGGCGAGGGCATAGGCCACGACCAGCGGGGGCGACATGAGGAAGTTAGCCTTCACGGCGCTGTGCACGCGGGCCTCGAAATTGCGGTTGCCACTGAGCACGGAGGCCGTGACCAGGTTGCCTTCCTCAATGGCCGCTTCCACCTGGGGATCCAGCGGACCACTGTTGCCGATACAGGTTGTACAGCCATAGCCGACGAGGTTGAAGCCCAATTGATCAAGATAGGTCTGCAGACCGGTCTGGTTCAGGTAATCCGTCACCACCCGGGATCCCGGAGCAAGGGAGGTCTTGACCAGCGGGTTGACCGAAAGCCCCTTCTCGACTGCTTTCTTGGCCAGAAGGCCGGCACCGACCATGACGGACGGGTTGGACGTGTTGGTACAGGAAGTGATGGCGGCAATGACCACCGAGCCATGGCTCAGGGAGACCTCCGTGGCAACACTGGTTCCGCCTTCGCCCGGCTTGTCCATGGAGGTGGCAACCGACTGGTTGCGGTTTTCCGCCGGGACACCAAAACCGCCCTCGGCCACCGGTGCGTCCATCAGGAGGTTAAACTTGTCCTTGAGCTCGGGAACATCGATCCGGTCCTGCGGGCGCTTTGGTCCGGCAACACTGGGAACGATGCTGCCGAGGTCCAGATTGAGGACCTTGGTGTAGTCAAGATCGCCTTCGCGGGGAATGCCGAACATGCCCTGCGCCGTATAATAGTCCCGCACCAGGCCGACATCCGCCTCGGAACGCCCGGTCATGCGCATGTAATCCAGCGTCTTCTCGTCAATCGGGAAAAAGCCCATGGTGGCACCGTATTCCGGGGCCATATTGGCGATGGTGGCCCGGTCCGGAAGCGACAGGCTGGCCGTGCCCTCGCCAAAGAACTCAACGAACTTGCCGACCACCTTCTCTTCCCGCAGCAACTGGGTAATGCGCAGGGTCAGGTCGGTCGCGGTCACGCCTTCACGCAACTCGCCGGTCAGGTTGACCCCGATGACCTCCGGGGTTTGGAAGGCAATCGGCTGTCCCAGCATACCGGCTTCCGCCTCAATGCCGCCAACACCCCAGCCGACAATGCCGAGTCCATTGATCATCGTTGTGTGGGAATCGGTCCCGACGAGGGTGTCCGGATAGAACACACCGTCCTTCTCAAAGACGACCTTGGCCAGGTATTCCAGATTCACCTGGTGGACAATACCGATCGCTGGCGGAACCACGGAAAAGGTTTCAAAGGCCTGCTGTCCCCACTTGAGAAATTCATACCGCTCGCGGTTCCGCTCAAATTCAATGCGCAGATTGTCAGCAAACGCCGAGGCGGTGCCTGCCCGGTCCACCTGGACCGAGTGGTCGACCACCAGGTCGACGGGGACCAGCGGCTCGATGACTGCAGGGTCACCGGAGACCGACTTCACCGCGTCCCGCATGGCGGCGAGGTCCACCAAGAGGGGAACCCCGGTAAAGTCCTGCAGGACAATACGGCTGACAACAAAGGGAATCTCCTTGGTCCCGGGATTGCGCGGGTTGTAGGCCGCCAGCGCCTCGACGTCTACCTTGGTCACCCGCTGGCCATCACAGTTGCGCAGGATGGACTCAAGGACTACCCGGATGCTGACGGGGAGCCGGGCAATGGCCCCGAGGCCGCGTTCTTCCAAAGCCGGAAGGCTGTATAACTCGCCGTCACGAAACGGCTTACGCACGGAAAAAGGATCGTTCTCTACTCTCATTTTTAAATTTCTGCGAAGCCTCCACTTAAAGAAATACCCTCAGGCCTTGTCTACTCTAAAGACCCAAAAACACGGAATGCCCGGACATTTCCTGTCCGGGCATTCGAAAATCCGTTTAACGGGCCCTTATTGCAGGGCCGCCTTGATTTCGTCAAAGGAGGGAACAACGGTCGGATCGTCACTGGCACTGCTGTAGACAATCGTCCCGTCCAGATCGATGACGAAAGCGCTCCGCTTTGACACGCCCTTCAAGCCCAGGATCTCATCATAGCTGACATCATAGGCCATTGAGACATCCCCGTTAAAATCGGAGATCAGGGGAAAGTTGATACCCACCGCATTGGCAAAGGCCGCCTGGGCAAAGGGCAGGTCCACGCTGATCCCCAGGACCTGGGCATTGAGGGACTCGTACTGGTCCAAGCCACCGGATACCGAGCAAAGTTCCTCCTCACAAACGCTCGAAAAGGCGAAAGGGAAAAAGAGAAGGACGACCTTCTTCTTGCCGATGAAGTCGGACAGGGCCACGTCGGCAAATCCGTCCGCGGTGCGTTGCTTTAAAGTAAAAAGAGGAGCTTTTGTATTAACTGCTAATGCCATGTTTCCTTTCTGGTTGTTCAATGAAGATGGACCTTGAATTATGGCTCCCCTTTTCCTGAAGGCAATTCCTCCGGTACGATTTTTGACAACTTCCCAAGGCAAGGCGAATTGCATCCCGAGGTTGCATTGCCGGAATCCTCCCTACACTGTGCAGACAATGGCCTACCCATACCAGCAAAGTCACAATCCGGTGGTTCCACCACTGATCCTGAACCTGCTCATCGCCAATGGAATGATGTTCTTCTTCCAGACATTCTTCCAGGGAAAGACCGCGGCCATGCTGATCAAGCTATTGGCCCTGTGGCCCCTTGGCGTTCAGGGCTGGTTGGAGACCTACCCCATGTACGCCAACCAGGTTTCGACCTTTCTCCCCTGGCAGCTCATCACGTACGGGTTCCTCCACGGGAACTTCATGCATATCTTCTTCAATATGCTGGCCCTGTGGATGTTTGGCCGGGAAATCGAACTCCGCTGGGGCTCCATGCGGTTCGGCATCTACTACTTCACCTGTGTTGCCGGGGCCGGGTTACTCCAGCTGATGGTGGGCACCTTCTCCGTCAACAGCGGAGGATTCCCCTACCCAACGGTCGGCGCTTCCGGGGGTACTTTCGGTATCCTCCTCGCCTTCGGGATGCTGTTCCCCTACCGGAAGATCATGTTGCTCTTCCCGCCCATCCCGATGGAGGCCCGTTACTTCGTTATCATTTTCGGTGGACTCGAGCTCTTTCTCGGCGTGTCCGGGCTGCGGACCGGCATTGCCCACTTTGCCCACGTCGGCGGCATGCTATTTGGCTTTCTCCTCATCCTCTACTGGCGCGGCAAGCTGCCCATCAAGCCAAAGCACCGGATGTATTGGTAGGTCTTAAAACTAAATATGCCTCGAGTCGTCCTCGTCCTTGGTAGAGTAGCCGCTTTCCTGGCGCTCGTGATTGACCTTGTTCTTCTTGACGTAGGCGTCGTAGACGTCGTCCGGGCTCATCCCGAGGACCTGGGCAAGGGAAACCAGGAAATGGAAGAGGTCGACCACTTCCACCTTGGCATTCTGCTCATCAAAGTCCTGGTATTTGGCCCACCATTTCCAGGGAACGGAGTCGATAAGCTCCGCCAGCTCCTGTTGCATGGCCCGTGAATAGTTCAGGACCCACTTGGTCTTGCCCTCCTCATCCAGGCCTTCCAGTTCCACCCCAATCCGGCGGTTCAATTCCGCCTGCATCGAAAAGATTTCCGCCAGTTTATCCATGCCAACCGTGATGGGCCGATAGCGGGCAAAGGGCAAGTCCGGATTCACTCCACCTTTTATCTTGCTGATGTCCCGGCTTTTGGCCTTCAATTCCTCCACAAAGGTCAACCCGATGCCAAATTTTGAGAATTTAGACCAATACGAGATTACCAACCGCAAATCCGGCAAAAAGGAAATCGTTCCCATCGCCCCTCATTCCCTGCAAAAGGCGGACTACCGCCCGCGTCCACGCCCCGAAGGTCAGCGGGAAGCCAAAAAGCAAAGCCCGGACTTTCCCGAAGTGGAGATCGAGCCCATTTCCGTCCAGCAAATGGAAAGGGAATTCCGGATGGCCGGACGTAAGTCCCGCAAGTCCGGCCGCAGGCGCAAAAAGTCGTGGTTGCAGAAATTGCTCAAATGGGTCCGCCAGCTTTTTGGTGGCGGCTCCAAAAAGAAAAAGCCCGCCAAGGGTTCCAAGTCGCGCCGGCGGCGCCAGCGTTCCGGCAGAAAGCCGTCAGGCCAGCAGCGCAAGGGCCAGCAGGGTAAGCACCAACAGGGCAAGCAGCAGGGCAAAAACCAGCAAGGCAGGGACAACCAGAAAAGTGGCAACCGGCAACGAAGACGGCGGCGCAAGCCATCCAACTCCAACCAGGAAGGCCAGGCCAAGGCCAAAGCTGGTGGGGAAAGTGGCGGCCAGCAGTCCTCATCAGGAGGAAAGCGGCGTCGCCGGAGGCGCTCCAATCGCTCCAGGAATAGCTCCAAGGACAATTCCCAGTAGAAAAGGACGGTAGCGATGGAGGTTTTCCGAGTTGAAGGCAGCCACGAACTGGGAGGTTCCGTGGCAGCGGGTGGTGCCAAAAATGCCGCCCTGCCGATTTTCGCGGCAACCTTGCTGACCGCGGGCGTGTGCCGCATTCATGCGGTCCCGGACCTGACGGATATCCAGTTCATGGCCAAAATCCTCCGCCACCTCGGTGCCCGGGTGGACCAGATCGGGCCAAACTCCTGGGAAATCGAGGCGGCGGAAGTCCATCACAAGGCACCCTATGAGCTGGTCCGGAGAATGCGGGCCTCGATTTGCCTGCTCGGCCCCCTCATCGGACGGTTGCGGACAGCCGAAGTCTCTCTTCCCGGTGGCTGCGTCATCGGCCCCCGCCCCATTGACCTGCACCTGAAAGGCCTCAGCCGGCTCGGCTGCAAACTGTCCATCCGCAAGGGATACGTCGATGTCGATGGATCGGGTCTCTGTGGCGATTACCTTTACCTCGGCGGCCGTCACGGCTCCACCGTTACCGGAACCGCCAACATGATCATGGCCGCGGTCCTTGCCCCCGGCACCACGCGCATTGAAAGCGCAGCCTGCGAACCGGAAGTGGTCGATCTCTGCCAGATGCTGGTCAAGATGGGCGCCAGGATCCAGGGAATTGGCAGCCACTATCTAAAGATTGAAGGGGTAAAGGAACTAACGGGCTGCGAGCACACCGTTTTGCCGGACCGCATTGAAGCCGGCACCCTGCTCATTGCCGGGGCCATCACCAACAGCGAGATTACCGTCCAAAATGTCATTCCCGGTCACATGCGGGCGCTTCTCGACGTGATGGAGTCCTGCGGCATCCCCTTTGATTGCCAACCGGACCAGCGCCAGATCACGGTGGAGCCCCACAAGCATACCCTCAAGCCGGTGGAAATCATCACCCTTCCCCATCCGGGTTTTCCCACCGACCTGCAGGCCCAGATGCTCGCCTTGATGACCATTACCAAGGGACTGAGCTTCATCACCGAACGGGTTTATCCAAACCGCTTCATGCACGTTCCAGAACTTTCCCGCATGGGTGCACACATTTCGATGGAGGGATCCTCCGCGGTCGTCAACGGCGTGGACCGCCTCAACGGCGCCCCGGTCATGGCCTCGGATTTGCGCGCCAGTGCCGCACTGGTTCTTGCCGGGTTGGCGGCCGAGGGAGATACCTGGATCCAGCGTATTTACCATCTGGACCGTGGGTATGAGAAACTGGAGGAAAAGCTAAACCGCCTTGGCGCGAAGGTGGAGCGCCTCTCCGAGGATGCCATTCCCAGCGATCTGGTGGAGGAAGGATAACGTGAGCGACAACCCCACAGGCCATGATTTCCTTTCCCAGGCCATCTCGCGCGATGAGTCGAGGGATGCCGCCCTCCGGCCGACCAGCTTTGAAGACTTCCGCGGGCAACCCAAGACGGTCGAGCGCTTGACCATCATGACCGGCGCCGCCCGCAAACGGGAGGACGTCATGGGGCATGTCCTGCTCAGCGGCCCTCCCGGACTCGGCAAAACGACGCTGGCCCACATCATCGGACATGTCATGGAACGCCAGGTCCATCTCACGGCCGGTCCAGTCATCGACAAGCCGGGGGACCTCGCCGGCATGCTGACCAATCTCCAGGAAGGGGACATCCTCTTTATTGATGAAATCCACCGCGTGCCCAAGACCGTTGAAGAATTCCTCTACAGCGCAATGGAGGATTTCCGGATTGATATCATGGTCGACCAGGGACCCAATGCGCGCTCCGTCCGCCTCGAATTGCCCCGGTTCACCCTCATCGGGGCCACCACCCGCATGGGCCTCCTGACCGCCCCCCTGCGCAGCCGCTTCACCCTTCAATCAAGACTTGATTACTACAACCGGGGAAACCTGGAGCACATTGTCCACCGCAGTTGCGGTCTGCTGGAGGTGCCTGTCGAGGAAGACGGGGCCAGGGAAATTGCCGGCCGGGCCCGGGGGACCCCCCGGATAGCCAATAACCTCATCCACTTTGTCCGCGATTATGCCCAGGAACGGGCGGATGGTATCATTACCCGCGAAGTCGCGTCCAAAGCGCTGGCGCTACTCGAGATTGACGAGCGGGGCCTTGATGAAATGGACAAGCGTATCCTCGATGTCATGGCCCGTCATTACAAGGGCGGTCCGGTCGGGCTCGGGACCATCGCTGTGGCCGTTGGCGAGGAACAACAGACCCTCGAAGAGGTTCATGAGCCTTACCTCATCCAGGAAGGCTACCTGCAGCGGACGCCCCAGGGCCGGATCCTCACTCCCAGTGGATGGGCCGTCTCGGGACACAATCCGGCCAGCGATTCCCAACCGGAACTTGGCCTTAACTCCTGAGGATCGGCATGGAGGAGCCTGCCAGCCCGGAAAACACGTTATTGTCGGTAGACAAGCTCTGTATATCGATCGGCCAACCGGCCGTGGAAGCTGTCCGGGGAATCCGCTTTGCCATCAACCGGGGCGAGATTCTCGGCCTGGCGGGGGAAAGTGGTAGCGGCAAATCCGTAACCGCCCTTTCGCTCACCCGGCTGCTACCACCGTCCGCTTCACCCGGTTACTCGGGGGAGGTCGAACTGAACGGGGTCCCCGGAAACCTGTTGGAAATGACCGAGTCACGCCTCCGGCAGATTCGGGGTCCCCGTATTGCCTATGTTTTCCAGGAGCCGTCCTCCAGTTTCAATCCGGTATTCTCGATCCGGAGTCACCTCGAGGAAATCCTCAAGCTACAGGGAGTAGGAGGGAAACCGCGTCTGGCAGCCATCCGGCAAGCCATGGAGGAAGTCGGTATTGAGCCCAGCCAAGAGAACCTGGAGGCCTATCCCGGAAGTTTCAGTGGAGGCATGCTGCAGCGGATGGCCATTGCCTGTGCTTTGCTTTACAAGCCCGACCTGCTCATTGCCGACGAACCCACGACGGCCCTCGACACCTCGACCCAGAAGCGAATCGTCGAACTGCTCATGCAGTTGAACAGGGAACACAACATGGCCATCCTCTTCATATCCCACAATCTGGGCTTGCTGAAGCAGTTGGCCGGCCGCCTCCTCGTCATGAAGTCCGGGGAAATTGTCGAATCCGGAAAGGCGGATGCCGTCCTGCGTTCGCCCCGGCATGCCTATACCCGTGAGCTCGTCCGTTCCATCCCCAAGCTCAAGTTGGCCGGGGACGACCATTAAAGGGACGGTTTTTACCTTGCCGACAGGCGATTCCCACAAGATAATCCCTCCTTAAGGAGAATCGGAATATGAATAAATTTTATGCCATCATCGCCGTACTCATCATCCTGGCACTTGCCGGATTCGGCCTTTACTTTGCCAACCAGTCGCAAATGGCCGAGCAGGAAGCCGCCATGAATGAGCGGATCAGCCAGCTGGAATCCGAACAGCAGCAACTGAAGGCCAGCGGGGACATCCTCCGGGCTGAACAGGCAGAGGCCGAGCGGTTGGCCCGCCAGGCAGAAGAAGCCCGGTTGATGGCCGAAGCCCAGGCGGAAAAGGAACGCCTTGAGCGGGAAAGGCTCGTTGCCGAATTGAACGAACGACTCGCCCGCGAAGCGGCGGAACGCAAGGCCGCTGAAGAAGCACAATTGGCGCTGGCCGCCAAGATGGCGGAGCTGGAAGCTGCCCAGGCTGAAGCTCAGGCTTCGCTGGCCGCCCTTGAGGCGGAACAGGCCGGCCAGGAATCCGCCGATGCCAGTGCCTTGAAGGAAAAACTCGAGGCCCAGGAAGCCGAACTGGTTGCCCTGGCGACGGAAAACGAAGCCCTCAAGGAGCGCCAGCAGTTGCTCGAGCAACGGCAGATTGCCACCGAGGAGGCCATCGTTTCAGCCGGTGGAAAGGTGGAAATCCCCTACCCGGAAATCCGTTCCCCGAACGTGCGCCGCCAACAGGCGATTTACTTCAAGGAGCGTGTCCTCGGCCACAAGGACGGCTCCTAGCAGTCACCGTTCAAGCCGGCTTGCGGGCCACCCAGAAGCGGCACTCGTCGGAAAACTGCTTTGTTTCCGGTGATTCGCGGGCAATGGAGGAACGCGGGCTGTCCCATTCGCACTTCCAACCGGTAACCTTGAGGTCTTCCCGGATTTCCCGGGCCTCCGGGACGTGAATGAAAAGCTTTCCGAGGTTGGTTTCCTCGTAGCGGTCCCCGTACTCCAGCAGCTCCGCCTTTTGCTTTCCCTTGTTCCAGCGACCCTGCTCGGCCTTCCAGTAATTCCTGTGACGGGCATTCTGGCGATCATGGGTCGTAAAGACCAGTGCTCCGCCGGGCCGAATGACCCGCGATATTTCCCGCAGTGCCGTGCGTCTCGATTCCCGGCCAGGAATCTGCATCAAGCCGTTGAATCCGAATATGGCCCCGTCAAACAGGGCATCTTCAAAACTGAGCGCGGTGGCATCGCCAACCTGGAAAGCGGCCGAAAGCTCCATCAGCTTGGCGATCCGTCTCGCTTCCTTGACCATCGGACGCGAAATATCCACGCCGAGCACATGGGGATAGCCGATTTCCGCCAACCCGAAAGCAATGCGCCCGGTCCCGCAGCCTAGTTCGAGGATTCGGTCCTCCGGCTTGAAGACTCGACGGAAGACAATCTCCTCGGACAGCCAAAGGCCTATATTCGCGGTTGCCCGGCGGTAGTGATCGACCACTCCAGGATCGGCATAAAAGGTCCTTACGGAGTCGGTGTTGATCTTTTCACTGCCCATTGTCGTTCACTGTTTTGCCATGAGGATGTGTTTGTTGGCCATGCTAATCCCGCTCAGCATGGCCCCCACGATCCCGAGAAAGCCCTGGTCGGTTCCTGCCAGGTAGACATTCTCCACCTCGGTCCGTCCACTTTTCGACTTGTTCGGAGCCCCGTAGACAGCACCCCCAAAATGACTCGTGAATTTCTCCACTGTCCGCGGGGTAAACATGTCCTGGAAGACGGTCCGCTCCTGGACCGCATCCGGACTTGCCTCAGGAACAAACCGCAAGGCACTTTCAACAATCCGGGGGAACCAGGCCGCCTTTTCCGCCTGGTAGGTAGCCTCGTCAAAACCGGTCCAGAGGGCGTGGCTGGCAATGCCGGTTATCCTCAGGATTCCCTCCGGAAGGGATTCCCCGTCAGCGTAACAGTAGTTATTGGGGACACAAATAACCCCACTGTGGAGATCAAAGGGCTCGGCTGCCTGCTCATAATGAAAGCGCTCACTGTCATTGAAAAAGACAATGGTCTCATCCAGGCCCAGTTGCCGTGGCTCCCCGTCGAGGACACTGATAGTCTCGGCGAAACTGAGGCGACCAATGTTGGCCCTTACCTGTGGATCCGACCTTTCGCTGCCACAGAGGACCTTCGTCTCCGCCCAACCAGCCGTTGAGAGGATGTGGGAAGCCTGCAGGACCTCCCCATTCTCCAGTTCGACTCCCGTGGCCTTGTCTCCCTCCAGCAGGATGCGCCGGACACCGCATTTCATCCTCCGCACTCCCCCGAGAGACCGATACTTGTCCAACAGGGCGCGGATAACGACCCTTACTCCCTCCAACGGACGCGCGAACCCCTCCTCGAAAATAGCCTTCCAGAGGGTGACAAACTGATCGAAGTCCATGTCATGTTCCCGCGCACTGCCATAATACATCAGGGGACAGAAAAGCATGTCGGCGAGGACGGGGTTGCCGAGGTGGCTGGAAACAACCTCCCGGGCGGACAAGGGCTTGGCCTCCAGATTGAGGGCATCATGTTCCAGGACCACTTGCCGCAGTTTCCGGAAGGCGTCGATATCTTCAGGAAAGGCCCGGGCCACTTCCGACTCCAGCAAGCTGAAGTCATTGTTGAACCGCAGGTCCACGCCGGGAAAGGCAATCCGGCTCCCCGCCTGCGGGCAGAGCTGGAAGGCATCCCGTGGCAGGCGCAGTTGCCGGATGAGAGTCCCCAGTGGCGTTCCCCGTCCCTGGGGCTCGACAAAATTGGTCACCGCATGCAGGCCAACGTCAAATTTACGCCCGCCGAGGAAGTAAAAGCTGTTCAGGCCACCGGGGGCATTGTGCTTTTCAAGGATGACCACCCGCTGCCCGTACATGGCGAGACGGATACCGGCGGCCAATCCCGCCATGCCACAGCCGATGATAATGGAATCAAAAGAATCGCCACCCTGGGAAGCTTCCATCGCCTAGGAGCAGTTCCGGGGAAGCGGGTGCGCTTAAGCCCGGACCTCTTTGAATTTCGGGGTCAGGTAATCCGCGCAACTGTCGAGGCTGGCCAGCTGCTGATATTCCTCCTCGGGTACTTCAATACCGAACTGCTTGCGCAATTCCATGACGATATCGAGAAAGTCCATGGAATCCAGATCCAGCTGGTCCCTGAGCCGGACGTCCGGCTGAACATCGCTTAAATCCTCGTCTGGGGCAATTTCGGAGATGATGTCCAAAACTACCTTCTTACAATCTTCCTTGGTCATATTGGCGCGGTTGTAGATAAATCGGCTTATTCTGCAAACTTTTTAACGATCAAGCAGGAATTTATCCCCAACATCCCGAAACTGTTGTTCAAAATGGTGCGGACTTCAGGTCGCTGCTCAGGCTCATTGACCACCAAGTTAGGCAAGGAACACTCGGGGTCAAGCTGCTCGATATTAATTGTTGGATGGACCATTCCGTCCTCGAAGGCGGGAAGGTTTCCGGCCAGCTCCAGGGCCCCCGCGGCCCCCATGGCGTGCCCAATGTAGCTCTTGGTGTTGTTGACCCGGGTATTGGGGCAACTTTCCGCCGGAAAGAGCTCACGGATGGCCATGCATTCCTGGATATCCCCCTGCGGGGTCGAGGTCGCATGGGTATTGACGATGTCGATGTCGCCTGCCTGGAGGCCAGCCTTGCGCAAGGCGATTTCCATGCACTGGCGTTGCCGTTCACTGTTCGGCAGGACTGCATCGGTGGCATCGGAATTGATGTGGTAGCCAACGACTTCCGCATAAATACGGGCTCCCCGGGCCTT